>CAZKBK010000017.1:0-98051 GCA_964551035.1 uncultured Roseivirgaceae bacterium
CGAAAGAATTCCAAAGAAAGAATGTGTACACTTAATTATCAGACGATGCACTAGTACTCAGATTAGACAGAGGACATATTGGTGGTGTTGCCCTTCTCCGAATTGACCCTACAAAAATATCTTCTGCTTTGACAGATCTCGAACACCTTCATAAAACATTTAATCCTGACTTTATATTTAATTATCAATTTGCAGATGAAGAATACGCTGCCCTGTACAAGAATGAGCAAGTAGTCAAGCAGCTGTCGGGGTATTTTGCCTTTCTCGCAATATTCATTTCGAGCCTGGGATTGTTGGGATTAGTGATTCTTACTGCAGAGCAGCGCACAAAGGAGGTCGGCATCCGCAAGGTATTAGGTGCGAGTGTATCACAATTGGCAACTCTGTTGTCAAAAGATTTTATAAAACTGGTAGCAATCTCGATACTACTTTCGGCACCCTTTGCTTATTATGCAATGGATAATTGGCTGCAGGGTTTTGAGTATCGAATTACCATTCACTGGTGGATATTTGTTGTTGCTGCCGCTGGAGCTATCATGATGGCTGTATTGACAATAAGTTTCCATACCATTAAAACAGCGATGCAAGACCCGGTTAAGAATTTGAGGTCGGAATAACCTCCAAGAATAATGAAATTAACAATTTCAACGATACTTTTATTAATAGCTGGATACGCTTTCTCGCAAGATAGAATCGCGATTACAATTGATGACTTGCCCTGTACCAACTGTGAAAGTCTGGAAAGCGCGAGAGAAGTAAATGAGAGCCTGGTGGAAACTTTTAAGACGTACCAGGTACCTGCGATAGGGTTTGTGAATGAAAGCAAACTCTACACGGATCAAAAAGCCGACCCAGGCAAAATAAACTTTCTAAGAGCGTGGTTAAGCAATGATTTGAATTTAGGCAATCACACGTTTTCACACATTTATATTGATACGGCTACGATCGAAGAATATGAAGCTGACATACTAAAAGGAGAGATTATTACAAAACGACTCATTAAGGAATACGGTAAGGAGTTGAAATATTTCAGACATCCGCAACTGAGAACAGGTGCGACACCCGGGTTCAAAGCGCGCCTGGACAAGGTGCTATCGGACCATAACTATACGGTTGCGCCCGTAACGATGGACAATGACGAATACATATACGCCTACTGTTACCACAAAGCTAAGATGAACGGGGAAACAGCCCTGATGCGGCTCATTGCGTATGACTATATCAACTACATGAAATCGATTTTTCGTCATTATAAAAGGGTTTCACAGGAATTTTTAGGCTACAACCTTTCACATATTCTTCTTTTGCATGCCAACGAATTGAATGCGGACTATCTTCCGTTTTTACTGGATATATTGAAGAATAGCGGATACGTGTTTGTTTCGCTGGATGAGGCCCTGACAGATAAAGCATATACATTGCCCGAAATGCATTCGGAAAGGGGAATCTCCTGGATTTACAGATGGCAATTAGCCGATGGTGATACGATTGAACCTCAACCTGACATCTCTCAGCGGGTACGATCCTGGTTTAACCGGTTCAGAAATAGTAATGAGGTAACGGATTTCCAATGGTTCATCGGTCCTCAAAATGACATTGACAGCATTCTTAATGCAATTGAAGATTTTTCCCGGTTTTACAGGTCACGTGATTATGACAATCTGGCTAAATCATACACCGCTGATGGCAAGATCTTTCCAAATGGAACAGGTATAATCGAAGGCCAGGATGCCATAAAAGAGCGATGGATTATTCCACAAGACAGAGCCATAACGAGCCATATAGTTACCCCCGTTGAGATTCAGGTTGTTGGAGAAACGGCTTATGATTATGGCTATTATGAAGGAGAGACCACCTTTTCAAATGGAGGAACTTCCAGGTGGAATGGTAAGTATGTGATCGTCTGGAAAAAGGAAAACGGGAATTGGAAGATCTATCTTGATATCTGGAACAGACTATAGACCATTCCAGGAACCCTAACGGCCTTTTAACAATCTCAAAAAAAAATCGAAAAAACATTGTGAAACCGAACGGTTGCGTGTATATTCGCAACCGAAGAGTTGCAAATGTGAACCTCAAGAATAAATGAGACGGGACATTTTTCAAGCCATAGCAGACCCGACCAGGCGGGCAATTGTCGCTTTGATCGCCTTACAGGCAATGACACCAAACGCTATTGCGGAGAATTTCAATACGACGCGGCAAGCGGTATCTAAGCATTTGCGCATTTTGACAGAATGTGAACTGGTAAAACAGGAACAACAAGGAAGAGAGATATTCTACTCACTTGAAATTGAAAGAATGAAGGAAATCGACAAATGGTTGGAGCAATTCCGAAGCATTTGGGAATCCCGGTTTAATCAACTTGACAAGCTATTGGCAAAGAGAAAGAATAAAAGATGAACAGTAGTTCGTTATTCGACTTTAAAGTCGACAAATCAACACGCACCGTGTTCGTAGAGAAAGCATTCGATTCCGGGCTTTCATTGGTGTGGGACGCTTTTACAAAACAGGAAATTCTTGACCAATGGTGGGCGCCAAAGCCCCTGGTTTCCAGAACAAAATATATGGATTTCCGGGTTGGCGGCAGAAGGTTTTATGCGATGGTAAATCCGGATGGGACGGAAATAGGGTGGCAAATATTTGATTATACTTCCATTACACCCAAAACGAATTTTAAGTGTCTGAGTGTTTTTGCCGATAGGGATGAGACACCACATTTGCCAGGTGCGAATTGGGACTTGACTTTTAGTGAAGAAAATGGAACTACTAAAGTTAGTATTTCAATTTGCTTTGAATCCCTTGAAGAGTTGGAAAAGATGATTGCCATGGGCTTCAAGGAAGGTTTCACGGTAACATTAAACGAATTGACAAACGTATTGGAAACGCTAAAGAAATAGAAAAGCAGCCAGATAACGTCGACACCGCAATCAATCGAATCGCATTTTCAAATGACTCCCGTAGAAACATTAAAAGCATGAATATGATTACTCAAAAAATTACACCCTATTTGTGGGTGGAGAAGGATGCCAAAGCTGTGGCGAATTACTACTTATCCATTTTCAAGGACGGTAAGCTGAAAGATTTTCGCAAGTTCGAGAGCGACGAGAGTGGAAATGATGCAGGTATAGAAACAGCAGTAATTGAAATAGCGGGAATGGAGTTTAGCATTTTGGCTGCGGGCCCGCTGTTCAAATTTAACGAAGCGGTTTCCTTTGTTATCAATACAAAGGACCAGGCGGAAACGGACTATTATTGGGAAGCGCTTACGGCTAACGGTGGTGAAGAAGGTTCTTGTGGATGGTGTAAAGATAAATATGGATTATCCTGGCAAGTTGTACCAACTGAATATTTTGAATTGATTCACAGCGCTGACCCCAAAGTCCGGGAAAAAGCGATGAAGAACACATTGAGGCAGAAGAAATTGGTACTTTCAGAACTCAAATGAACACGGATCATATTGTGGTTTGCATGTTTAGCTTTTCTAATATGAGAACTTTAATGATGGACTTTAACATGTCATTAACATTGTGAAATAGTCATTTAATTTATTTTAGGATCAAATTTTCTAACGGTATTACACATGACAAACCTGTTGACTTCGCTAACAGTATTATTTCTTTTATCCCTTGTGTCCGGGCAGTCGCTTGGTCAGGAATCAAATAAAGCGCATAAAGATTCACTGATCGCAATTGTGGAACAATACTATGACCTTAATTTAAAGGTCTTTCAGGCGGGCTCTAAGCCTTCGGATATCGATAAGATATTCGATCTCTTTACAGACGACTTTACCTATAGCCATCCGAAATATGGTGGCGTGTACTCAAGAGAGGATCTGTACAATGGATATACGAGAAATCAAGAAAATGGGAGCTATGATGGCAAAGTCGTTGACATCATAATAGTGAATAAAATTGTGGGTGTTAATGCCATGGCGATCGAAAAAAGATTTGTGGAGGCAACAGAAGATGGGACGAAAGAGGGCGGACTGGAGATGACCCTCTTTGAGTTTAGGAAGGGAAAGATATCTCGAATATTTGAGTACTGGTAGAGGGCGTCGATTTCAACCAGCATTTAACATACTGACTGTCTCTTGGGCACAAGTCACTCCGCGTGCGTCTGCGTCTGATGCGTGGCGGGCATACGCCGTCGCCCGGAATGGCAGGCAATGACCGATTCCAGAACCCCGGCGGTAAGCGGCTTCGGAAGATAGTTTTCAACACCAAGCGCCCGTACACGCGCTTTGTCTTCGGCGTAATCAGACGAACTCAGGACAAAGATGGATACATCGTCTTTTCCTTCCCATTGAAGCGCATTAAACGCCTTGAGGAAAGAACACCCGTCCATTACGGGCATGTTCAGGTCAAGGAGGATAATGTCAGGGCGATTTGCGTTTCCCGCTGCAGCCACCTTTATCAGTGCGAGGGCTTCCGCACCGTCCCGCGCTGCCAAAACCTGTTCAAATGACATGGACAACTGCGCGAGTTTGCGGACGATGAGCGTGCAAATCGGGTCATCGTCAACGACCATCAGTGTCAATTGCTTTTTCATTTTATTTGTTTTTACGATCTTAATTGCCGAACAGCGAACCGTAGAACGTCTTTACAAAGGAGCGCCAATTTGCTGGAAGCTTTCTACGGATTTTCCCTGATTGTCCAAAAATCAGGAAAACGCTGAGCTGATGGTCAGCCGGGATAAAAACATCATCTATGAAGGGGATAAAACCATCGGACGAGCGGTTGTCAGGCGGGGGGCGGTCCTTCGGCCCCGGGGTTTTCCCTGATAAAAACAGCGCCGGGGCGTAGGGAGGACAAGTTACCACGCGGTGTTGAGTAAGATAGATCCGAAAAAAGTACATTCACAAACGGTTAAACGAAATAACTTTGGCTTGCCATGAACAAGAAGGGTGCATCGTCTGACAGGCGTGTTGTCAATATCATTGACCGCATCAACCGGTTAGCGAACGGTGATTATGAAGGTCACCTGCCGGACGATGCGGACAAGGACGACCTGGGAGGCGTGCTAAAGGCCCTTAACCGGCTGGGTAAGGTTTTGCGGGAACGGGAAGAATCCCACAAGTTCATGATGGACAAAATACAGGGCATTGAGAAGCGGTTGATGGACGTTCGTGACAATGCCCAAGCGGTGGATGAAATAAGGGGCGATCTTGGAAAGGCATGGCGGGCAGGAAAAAAAATGGAACAACCGGTCGCCGGCGGGTCCGGAGAACTGGAGGAGGCAGGAAGAAGATACGAGAATCTGTTCAAGAACAACCCGATGCCCATGTGGGTACTTGAATTGCCCTCCCTCCGGTTTCTTGACGTGAACGAATCCGCAATGCTGCACTATGGCTACAGCCGGGAGGAGTTCCTGAACATGAACGCTGCCGATATCCGGCCGGAGGAAGACCGGCAGAGTTTTCTAAACATTGACCGAACCAGGAAGGGTACGCTTGACTCGGGAATTTGGAAACACCTGAAAAAGGATGGAACCCTTTTATACTCCCATATAACGGTGCATGAAATGATGTATGACGGAAGACCCTCCCGCCTTGTCATGTCGGTCGATGTTACGGCAAGGGTGAAGATGGAGCAGGAGATCCGCGAGTTGAATCAGGTACTTGAGCAACGCGTCGCCAAACGCACCGAACAGCTTGAGGCCGCCGTCAAAGAGCTTGAATCGTTCACCTATTCGGTTTCCCATGACCTCCGCGCCCCGCTGCGCGCCGTGAACGGTTATTCAAAAATTCTCATTGAAGAATATCAGAAGCATCTCGACGATGAGGGAATAAGACTGCTTCAGCAGGTGAGCAACAATGCAAGACGCATGGGCAAGCTCGTGGATGACCTCCTGGCATTCTCCCGCATTGGCAAGCGGGAGATAAACCGGATGTCGATTGACACTGACGCAATGGTCGGGCGCGTGGTCGGCGACCTTCTTCCAGGTGAATGGACAACAACGAAGATCGTTGTCGGTCCGTTGAAGGCTATCCAGGGCGATCCATCCCTTGTTCCGCTGGTCTTTCAGAACCTCATCCTCAATGCCATCAAGTATTCTTCAAAGAAACCGTCTCCCCGCGTGGAGATTGGAATGGTGACCGCATCGGATCAGGATACCTTTTTTGTCAGAGACAATGGTGCCGGCTTCGACATGAAATACCACCACAAATTGTTCGGTGTTTTTCAACGCCTGCACGGTGACGAAGAATTCGAAGGTACCGGCGTGGGCCTGGCCATTGTTGACCGTATCGTCAAGCTCCATGGTGGGAGGGTTTGGGCTGAGGCCAGGCCGGGCGAGGGTGCTACCTTTTATCTGACATTCGGCGGTTCAAAGCATAAAAACTAAGCGCATGCACAGCCTGGAGATACTGTTAGTGGAAGACAACATCAACGATGCCGAGTTAACCATTCGTGCCCTGAAGAAATGCCACCTGGCCAACAACCTGGTTCACCTGAGGAATGGCGAAGAGGCCTTGAACTACCTGTCTCAAGCCGGGCAGGAAATGGGCGTAAAGGGTCCGCGTTTTCCGAAAGTCATCCTGTTGGATCTCAAGATGCCGAAGGTCGATGGCCTGGAGGTATTGTTGAGGGTACGTGAAAATGAAATGACCAGGACGATCCCGGTAGTGGTGCTTACGTCGTCAAGGGAAGATCCTGATATCGAGGCCGCTTACCGACTTGGTGCGAACAGCTACGTCGTGAAGCCCGTGGAGTTCGACAAGTTTGTTGAGGCGGTATCCCAACTGGGCTTCTACTGGTTGCTGCTCAATCAACCCCCTGTTCATCAATCCGAAAGTATGTCATGAAAGAGGAACTGAAGATACTGATTCTTGAGGATTCATCCGACGATGTATCCCTTATTGAACGCGTATTGAAGAAAGCCGGCCTTGTGTTTAAAGCCCAGGTTGTCAACAAGGGCGAGGAGTTTGAACGATCCCTGAGCGACTTTGGTCCGGACGTGGTGCTCTCCGACCACTCGCTTCCTGACTTCAATTCAATCGAGGCGCTGCGGATCTTCAAGGAATTTCGTGAATCCACCGACTCGATCGCGCCGTTTATCCTGGTGACGGGCGCCGTCTCCGAGGAATTTGCCGTGCAGTGTATCAAGTCGGGGGCTGACGACTACATCCTTAAAGATCGGCTTAAACGCCTTCCCACGTCGATCACGATTGCCATTGAAAAAGCCAGGATCGATCGCGAGCGGCGGAAAGTCCTTGATGATATCGTCGCTACCCAATCCATGATGCGTGAGGCGGAACGGCTGGCGAACTTTGGCAGTTGGCAGGCAGATCTTGTTTCGGGGGAACATACCTGGTCTGACGAGTGCTACAGGTTATATGGTTACGCGCCGGGAGAGGTCGCGCCCTCGTATGAGCTATTCCTTAGGCACGTTCACCCGGAAGATGTCCATGCGTTGAAACAACGACTCGATGGACTCATGGAAAACGGTGATACGTTGGCTGATGAATTCAGGATCGTTGGCAAGAACGGGAAAGGCCGTTTCATCGCCGTCAGGGTCTCGGTTAAGCGAGACAACGATGGCAGACCGGTTTTCCTTACCGGTTTCAACCTGGATATTACGGAAAAGAAAAACGCGGAGCTCAGGCTGCGAAAAAGCGAGCAGGAGTACAAATCGTTGTTCGATCTCAACCCTGACGCGGTTTTTTCGCTTGATACCCGGGGCGACTTTACAAAGATAAATGCCGCGGGAAGCGCGCTTTCAGGGTTTGACGCCGAAACCCTCCTTAACCAGCATTTCAAACCGATAATCGCGGATGAAGACGTGGAAGGCGTTGAAAAACACTTCCAGGCGACCTTGCAGGGAATTCCACAGCGCTTCGAAGCGAAACTAATGCATCCGTCGGGAAAAATTCACTTCGTCGATGTCACGAACATTCCGATCAAAGTAAACGATGAGATCGTTGGGGTACACGGCATTGCAAAGGACATCACCAAGAGGAAAGACCTCGAAAGATTACTCGACAAAGCGAATCGCATGGCCATGATTGGCGGTTGGGAACTGGAGCTCGTCACCAGCCGGTTGAACTGGACATCGATCACCCGCGAAATACACGAGGTTGAAGGCGATTATGAACCAACGCTTGAAACCAGCATCGCCTTCTACAAGGAGGGAGAGTGCCGACGGAAGATCGCCAAAGCCGTAAAGAACTGCATCGAAAAAGGATTGCCCTTCGACCTTGAACTTCAGATTATCACCGCCAGGGGAAACGAACGATGGGTAAGAGCCATTGGCGAGGCAGAATTCAAGAACGACCGGGTGGCGCGGATCTATGGCAGTTTCCAGGACATCCATGTGCGCAAACAGGCGGAGTTGAAGGTAAAGGAAGCGTATCAGGAGCGTGTCGATATCCTTGAAAGCATCCAGGATGCATTCTTCGCCGTTGACAGAAACTGGACGGTGACCTACTGGAACAAAATGGCCGAGACGCATCTGGGGATGCCAAAACGAAAGGTCGTCGGCAAAAATATCTGGGAGCTATATCCGGACGCGGCACGTACTTCTTTCTTTGCGCATTACCAGCGTGCCATGGAGGAAGGCGTTTCCGTCCACTTTCAGGAATACTATCCACCCCTTAATATGTGGGTTGATGTCAGTGTCTTTCCGTCGCCGACCGGGTTATCCGTCTATTTCAGGGACATTACCGCGTCGAAGAATTACATCAGGACCATAGAGGAAAACAACAGGAAACTGATGGAAATCGCCTGGATCCAATCTCATCAGGTGTGGGCGCCCCTCGCGCGCCTAACGGGACTCGTTCACCTGCTGCGGAATTACCCGGAGAACAATACGGATTGCATGGACCTGATATTGGCAAGCGCCAAGGAACTGGATGCGGTGATTACAAAAATTGTCAGAAAAACCGAAGAAATCGATCTCGATGATGCTTACGAAAAAACCATCTGAAGGTCACATACTTGTCATTGCGCGATACGTCGTTCGCTGCGCAGGTGGTTCGGGGCAGATCGTGAGTCCGGTTCCCCTGGCGGGTATGGTGACCGGAAAAAAGGGAGGCGTAGTGACTGAAATGCTTCTCAAAAGTGCGAATATGGTGGATATACACAAGGCATATGTCCTTGATAAATTCGGCCTGGATACTGTCGAGGCCCCTCATTATCCAAGGCGAAACAAACTGATCGCCCTGGACTAAGCACCTCGGTGCCAAATGGAACAAAACAAGAAACCCCATGAATATCCTAAACAGTTTTTCCATTAAGAGCAAGTTGATGATCGTCGCCTTGATTCCTCTGGCGGCGCTGATCTACGCCTTACAAGGAAACATCCGGGCAGAACTTGCCGACAAGGCGTCTGCAGAGACCCTGCTGAAAGACGTCGGCCACATTCAGGCCATCGCACAGGTCGTGCATGAGTTGTCGATCGAACGGGCCTTGACGCTTGCATACTATTTTGATAGCCGAACCGAGAAAAAGGCGGAGCTTGATCGCCAGCGCCTGGCTACCGATAAGGCACTTTACCAGTGGGAACAGTCGACGAAGGGCCCGCACAACGCCTATGCAGGTATGGATAGCCTTCCGGCGATCAGGGCGCGGGTAAACGAATTGTCCGACCGCAACACCGCGGATCAGTTTTATAACGATTTCAAAGGGCGGCTTCTGGACGAAGTGTCGGTCATTCTGCGGTCATCGGTCAATACCCGGCTCAAAAACCGGTTTGAGGAGCACCTT
This sequence comes from uncultured Roseivirgaceae bacterium, assembly GCA_964551035.1. Classification (GTDB taxonomy): domain Bacteria; phylum Bacteroidota; class Bacteroidia; order Cytophagales; family Cyclobacteriaceae; genus Chryseosolibacter. Next base: position 9,705 of record CAZKBK010000017.1, read on the forward strand.
TTCCTGATCAACACAAAAGAAACCATGGCCCAGCTGCGAACGGCGCTGGCAGCGGGCATTACGGCAGGGAGATTCGCCGAACTTGAATATGGACGATTTGCGTCGTCAAAGGGCCAGCATGAACTCAACCTCGAGAAGCTTCGGAAAGTCGCTTCTCCCGAGCTGGCGCAGTTCCTTCAGCGAAAATACGACGGGCCGTTCGTGAGGCGGACCTATGAAATTATCGAGACCGCCTTTCAAAACCCGGGGGCGTTCCCCATCAGTTTCAGTGAATGGTGGGACGTATCCACCGCGAGCATCAACGCGTTGAAAGAAGCAGACGATTATTCAATCGCGATCATCCGTGAGCACGCTCAGGCGGAACTCGATACCTCCGTCTCGCGCGTAGTCCAAACGATATCGCTCACCGTTGGGGTGGTCATCGTTATTTTTCTTCTTCTTTTTTCCACGATAAGGGGAATCGTACAGTCCATTTCGACATTGCGGGTAGCCGCAAACAGGATGTCGAGAGGGGAATTGGACATCGTTCTGGATGTAGATAAAAAAGATGAAATAGGGAACCTTGCACAGGCGTTCAGTCAGATGATCACTGCGACAAGAGCGTTTTCAGACGTGGCCGACCTCATCGGAAGAGGTGACTACAGCGCGGTAGTCAACGTGCGCGGGGAGTCCGATCGGCTTGGTCTTGCCCTCGACAAGATGAAGACCAACCTCAAGAAATTGTCGGCCGACAATGACGTGCGCACCTGGCTACTGACGGGTATCAGCCAACTGAACGACAAGATGCGTGGTGAAAAAGATGCCAGGAGTCTGGCCAGTGAGGTAATCAGCCAGTTGGCCGATTACCTTAAAGCACAGATCGCGGCATTGTACGTCGTCAGGGATGGAAGGCTTGAATTGCTTGGGTCTTACGCGTATTTTCACCGGAAGGATAACAACAGTGTTATTCAATTCGGCCAGGGCCTTGTTGGCCAGGCGGCCCTGGAAAAGAAGCCCATCACCTTTTCGGAAATCCCAGACGATTACGTTCGCATCAATTCGGGACTTGGAAACTCCACCCCGCGGAACATACTCGTTTTTCCTTTCGCCTACGAGGGCGATGTAAAAGGCGTGATCGAAATCGGCACCAACAAAGCCATCACCGACCTCGACATGGAATTGCTGAACCTCGCCAATGAAAACATCGGTATCGCGTTCAACGCGGCCGAGTCGCGGGACACCCTCAAGACACTCCTCGAGGAAACGCAACGGCAATCGGAAGAACTTCAGGCGCAACAAGAGGAATTGAAACAGTCGAACGAGGAGTTGCAGGAAAAGACCGGGTTGCTGGAGAAGTCGGAAGCGGAACTCAAGGCGCAGCAGGAAGAGCTGCAGCAGGCAAATGAAGAGTTGGAAGAAAAAGCCAACCTGCTTGAGGCACAGAAGGAAAAGCTCGAGAATGCCAAAATGGACATTGAAAACAAGGCCCGTGAGTTGGAAGCGACCAGCAAGTACAAGTCCGAATTCCTCGCGAACATGTCGCACGAGCTGCGGACACCCCTGAACAGTATCCTCATCCTTGCGCAGATACTCAGTGAGAATAAGAACAACGTACTGGGTGAGAAAGAGCTGGACTTTGCAAAGAACATTTACGATTCGGGGACCGACCTGCTCAATCTTATCAATGAAATTCTTGATCTGTCGAAAGTGGAGTCTGGCAAGATGGAACTCGAGGTTGAAGATGTGTTTTTTGATGATGTCGTCAAATCGATGAGATCTATGTTTTCAGAAGTAGCCAGGAGCAAATCGATCGATTTTACGATCGACATCGCGCCGGGAGTGAAGAACTTGAAGCGCTTGCGCACCGATGGGGACCGGCTCGAACAGATCCTTCGCAACCTCCTCTCAAACGCCTTTAAGTTTACCGAACGGGAAGGTAGCGTTTCGCTAACGATTGGGCAGTCGACCGACGGGAGGGCGGCAAATGAGGGAACAAATCACGCCATTGCTTTTACGGTCAAAGACACCGGGATCGGCATACCACGGCACAAGCAGGGCGTCATCTTCGAAGCGTTTCAACAGGCGGACGGATCCACGAAACGGAAGTACGGCGGAACCGGGCTTGGCCTTTCAATTTGTCGTGAGCTGGCCTCGGCGCTGGGTGGAACCATCGACCTCCAAAGCGAAGAAGGCGTGGGCAGTACTTTTACACTTTGCCTTCCTTTGGCGCTTGATGAATCGGAGCAGGCGATTACGGAAAATGGAAAACCGGTGGGGGAAAGCATCGCCGTGGTCGAATCATCAAGGACGGGCACCGATGCGCCGCCCGATACGTCCATTGAAGACGATCGGCATCATATCAGGGTCGGTGACAGGCTAATACTGATTGTCGAAGATGATGTCCAGTTTGCGTCGCTCCTGCTGGATTTCGTTCGTGAAAGGAACTACAAAGGCATTGTTGCACACCAGGGCAACATCGGCCTGAGCCACGCACGTCATTATAAGCCCGATGCCATCATCCTGGACATGAAGTTGCCCGTACTGGATGGCGCAAGCGTACTCAAACATCTGAAGAATGATCCTCACCTGCGTCACATCCCTGTGCAGGTACTCTCGGGGTACAATATGAGAAAGATTGGACTTGAAGCGGGTGCGTTTGACTTTGTAAAGAAGCCGCTCTCGCGGGAACAGCTGCGGGAGGCCTTCGGCAGGGTGGAGGAATTCATGGCGAGGAAATTGAAAAGACTGCTGGTGGTCGAAGATAATGAAACGCAAAACAAGGCGATTCGGGAACTGATCGGAAACGGTGATGTGAAGAGTTACCCGGCCCATTCGGGACAGGAGGCGCTTGCATTGTTGAAGTCCGAAAGGTTCGACTGCATGATCATTGACCTCGGGCTGCCCGATGTGCACGGGCTCGATCTTCTGAAAGAGATAAAGACTGATGAAAAGATCAACAAGATACCTATCGTGGTCTACACGGGGAAAGAGATCACCCGGGAAGAAAGCAACCTCCTTAACAGGCTTGCGAATACCGTCGTTTTGAAAACGGTCCACAGTTTTGATCGCCTGTTGGATGAAACGACCCTTTTCCTCCATCGGGTTGAATCAAAGCTGCCACCCGAGAAACAAAATATGATCAGAAAACTGCACAAGAGCGATGAAGTGCTAAAGAACAAGACGGTGCTGGTCGTTGATGACGACATCCGGAATATCTATTCCCTTACAAACGCGCTGGCCGAGGAGGGACTGAATTGTCTTGTGGCTGAAAACGGGAGAGCGGCCATTGAGATGTTGAAATCCACGGAGTCGATCGACATGGTGCTGATGGACGTGATGATGCCGGAAATGGATGGATACGAGGCGACCCGGGAAATTCGGAAGCACGAGCGCTTCAGCAAGCTCCCTGTCGTTGCCCTCACCGCAAAAGCCATGAAAGGCGACCGGGAAAAATGCCTTGCGGCGGGCATGTCCGACTACATATCGAAGCCCGTGAACATGGATCAGCTACTTTCGCTCATGCGCGTATGGTTATACCTATAGCGCCGGCGATGATATAACAACGGTTGATGAACGGCATGGACTTTAATCCCAACGAATTCAGAACACTGCTGGAGTCTATCCGGTTGGTCTACGGATATGATTTTACGGAGTACGCCGAGGCATCCGTGAAACGGAGGATGACTCATTTCATGAGCATCAATAGAATTGGATCCCTCGAACAGTTGGGAAAGCGGATATTGACTGACGAACGGTTTTTTGAATCCTTTGTTCAGGAGGTTTCCGTGACGGTAACCGAGATGTTTCGCGACCCGCCATTTCATAAGGCCATTCGGGAAAAGGTGATGAAACGCCTGGCCACCTACCCGGTGGTCAAGATTTGGATCGCGGGATGTGCAACGGGGGAAGAAGTTTATTCGCTGGCGATCATTCTGCACGAGTGTGGGCTGCTGGAACGGAGCATCATCTATGCCACCGATATCAATCAAAGGTCTTTGCAAATCGCCAGAGAGGGTATCTATCCCTTGTCGAGCATGAAAGCCTACACCGACAACTATATGCGATCCGGCGGCGAGGGCACCTTTTCCTCCTACTACAAGGCGAACTATGGCTCTATTCTGATCGACAAGTCGCTCCGCCAGAACATCGTCTTCTCGCCCCATAACCTGGTCATCGACAAATCATTCAACGAATTTCAACTGATCACCTGCCGGAATGTACTGATCTATTTCAATCAACAGCTGCAAAACAAGGTGATCGGCTTATTGTATGAAAGCTTGTGCATGTTCGGTTTCCTGGGATTGGGAAATAAGGAATCACTGCTGTTTGCTGACAGAAGGAAGAGTTTCGAGGAGGTCGATGGCAGCGAAAAGATCTTCATGAAAATAAAGTAAGTCCGATGGTAAACCGCACATTGCACGCGTATCAGGCCATCGCAATCGGCGCCTCGGCAGGCGGATTAAAGGCACTGGTGGAATTGCTGCCGATCCTGCCGAAAGGATTTAACATTCCCGTGATTGTAGCCCAACACCGGATGAAGGGACAGAACTACCTCCTCGAGGATGTGCTGCAATCGAAATGCGTAATCCGCGTGAAACAGGCGGACGAAAAAGAGGTGATTGCAGGGGGCGTCGTATACGTTGCGCCACCGGCGTATCACCTGTTGATTGAAGAAGATAAGACCTTTGGCCTCTCGGTGGATCGGCCGGATCATTACAGTATACCCTCCATTGATGCCCTTTTCGAAAGTGCCGCGTACGTTTATCGCGAAAAGCTCGTCGGCATAATCCTGACCGGTGCAAATGTCGACGGCGCAGCCGGCATCGTGCATGTGCGTCGACACGGAGGACTTGCGATCGCGCAGGACCCCGCCGAAGCATTTTCCCCCGTCATGCCGCAGGCCGCCATAGATACCGGCTCGGTAGAACGCGTGTGCACGCTGGCTGAGATCAGGAAGTTGTTAATTGAAATCGCAAAACAATGAAAAAATCGGCTGAATCGGCGAAGGAAACTATCCTTTTGGTAGATGACACTTCCGCCAACCTTCTTGCCTTGAAGAGTTTGCTGGAAAAACCTGGACGCTGCCTGCTTCAAGCTTCGAGCGGAGAAGCCGCGCTCAAGATCGCCATGAACAAGACGCTTGATTTGATCATCCTCGACGTCCAGATGCCCGAAATGGATGGCTTTGAAGTGGCACAATTTCTCAAGTCGAATAAAAAGACGCAGAACATTCCGATCATCTTCGCTTCCGCCGAAAAAAAAGAACATCATTCAATGATGAAAGGATTCGAAGAGGGCGCCGTGGACTACCTGTCGAAACCGCTGGATCCGGAAATCACCAAGGCCAAGGTGTCGGTGCTGCTGAAGATACAACTTCAGAAAAAGGAACTGCTTGAAAAGAACGCACTTCTTGGAAAGTCGGCGCTGCTGATCAATAACTCGGTCGACATCATTGGGATAATTGATTGCAAAACACTTTTGATCGATGAAATAAATGAAGCGTGCGCAAACATACTCGGATACCCATTGAATGAGATCAAGGGAACGTCTTTGATGTTTTTTCTCGACAATGAGGACAGGGAACGCGTACAGCAGCTCAGCAGACGTCGCGAGCCGCGATTGTCGTTTGAGACACGTGTGCATTGCAAAGACAGGACGGTGAAGTGCCTGGCGTGGAACATTACCGTTAAGGACGACAAATGGTATGTCAATGCCAGAGACATTACGGAAATCAAAGGCGCGGAAAGGGTCCGGAACTATGTGGCCACGGTCGTAAAGCAGTCGGGCGATGCCATTTACATCCACGATTTTGAGGGCAACATTATTTCGTGGAACGAGGGTGCCGAGAAAATATACGGGTATTCGGAAGGCGAAGCATTGCGGATGAAGGTGTGGAGTATTGTGCCCGACTATCTCCGACCCGATGCAAGCGATGTCTATGCGATGATATTTTCAGGAACGAAAATTGAGCTCCGCGAAACCAGACGAATAACAAAACACGGCAATTTTGTAGACGTCTTGTTTTCCGCCGCGGTCATACACGACCCGGCCAGCCACCAAAGGTCCGTCGCCATCACCGAACGCGATGTCACGAGGCAAAAGGAATTGGACGAGCAAATCCGCCAGTTGAACCGGGACCTTCAACGAAACGTGGCCCAACTTGAGGAGATAAATAAAGAGTTGGAAGCATTTTCATACTCCGTATCTCACGACCTGCGTGCGCCCCTCAGGTCGATCGGCGGACATGCGAAGATATTGGAGGAGGACTACGCGGAACTGCTTGATCAGGACGGCAAAGAATTGCTGAACATTATCGATGGGAACGTGAAAAGAATGAATCGCCTTATTGACGACCTCCTTTCGCTTTCCAAGATCGGCAAAAAGGGTCTTTCAAAATCCACGATCGATACGAACGCCCAGGTGCGGCAGGTGGTCAATGAAATTGCCGACGTCTCGGGAAACAATGTCGATATCCGGGTTCATGAACTTTCAAGGGCTTTCGGTGATCCCTCATTGTTGTACCAGGTGTGGACGAACCTGATCTCCAATGCCGTTAAGTACTCCGGCAAGAAAACCGCGCCAACGGTGGAAGTAGGATCCATGAACGAGGACGGCGCTACCGTGTATTATGTGAAGGATAACGGCGCGGGCTTCGACATGAAGTACGCGGACAGGTTGTTCGGCGCGTTCCAGCGCCTCCATGACCAGAACGAATTTGAAGGGACGGGTATTGGCCTCGCCATTGTGAAACGCGTCATCAACAAGCACGGCGGCCAGGTTTGGGCGACAGCCAAGCGGAATGAGGGCGCCACTTTCTATTTCTCCCTCCCTCAGACCGCAGACGAGGAAGGACACTGATCAATGGGCTTGAGACAGCGGTTCATGATCCTTTCAAACTGCGGGGAGGTCGGAGGTGGAAGCAACATGGCGGCGCCTCGCCACCGCGCCGCTGCCTCCATCCCTCAGTTCTCAGCCATCAGCTCGATATTCGCTTCCTGCGCTACCTGCTCCACCCATGCCCGGATCCGCGTCATGGTTTGATCGTATTGATTGTCTTCGTCCAGCGCCAACCCGACAAACCAGCCTTCCTGGAATTCCGCCTTTGAGGCCTCGAAGGTATACCCATCGGTTGGCCATACGCCGATGATCTCACCGCCATGGTTGGAAACGATTTCCGCAAGGATGCCGATGCCGTCGATGAAGTACTCGCTGTATCCCACCTGGTCGCCCAACCCGAAAAATGCCACGGTTTTTCCGCTGAAGTCGATGGTTTTGAATTCCTCCAGGAAGGTGTCCCAGTCGCTTTGCAACTGGCCATCATGCCACGTCGATAAACCCAAAATCAGCAAACGGTAATTGTCGAAAAGATCTTTCGTGGATTTGCCAATGTCGTGACAGTCCACCTGCTCCGGCCCCAACAACTTGACCATTTCCCGGGCGACGTTCTCTGTGTATCCGGTGTCGGAACCAAAAAAAAGTCCAATCTTTTCCTTCATGCCTTTCAATTCAGGGTTAACCTTTCTTTTTGAACGCGACCTTGGGCCGTTCTTTCCCGGATGGCTTCGGCGCGGACGCGGGTGGGGGCGCCGCCTGGCCACCAAGGTCTCCCGGGCGATGCATCCGGTACACATATATATAATAGCCGGAAATGGCCAATGCCAGCCACGCCACCGTCGCGAGTACATACACCGTGGCGTGGGCTTCATACCGCCATGAAAAGTAGGAGTACATGTGCGCCAGAATGATCACCACCGCCAGCCAGTTGGCATATTTCCATTTACCCATGGGCAACGCTCCTTTCCCGCATCAGCTTATTTACTTTTTGCCTGCGTTTAAGATAGAGCCAGGGGCCGGTGAGGGCCAGGGCCGAAAGCGCCGAACCAAGAATGAACCATATTACCTTGGTGATCAAGCCACCCCAGTAGCCGAAGTGCAACGGATCCGCTATGTCATTGAGCCAGGTAACCGTGTTGATCTCATCCGCGCGCTGAACGTGCAACACTTCGCTGGTATTCGGATCGATGTATACCCGGTTTGCGCGGTGCCGGACCAACGGGGTGTTGACGGTTGTTCCGGTGAAGTACACCGGTCTTTTAAAGGTCGCCGGTGGAACGAGGTCCTTGACAATAAGTCCCGGGATGGCGTGTTCGGCAATGGACTGAAGGTGATCGTAATCCAGCGCCAGGGCATTCCACGTGACGGTGTCGTCCGGGATTTGCGTTGCGGGAACATTCACGTCTAGCCAGGGCGAGATCTTGGGTATGTCCGATCGTTCGACCAGGTACCATATCGAAGTTCCGCCGATCACGACCATGAAGGGAATGGACCACGCGCCGAGAAGTTTATGGAGGCTGCTGTAGAATGCCTGCGCGCCGCGACCGGTCTTGAGGATGAAGAGTTTCTTGTACCAATCCTTGTAATAGAACATCCCCGTAAACAACGAGACCACCAGTACCAACCCGAAAAACAGCACCACGTAGTTTCCAACCTGGTCGGGAATGAAAAGGAAATAGTGGAGGTCGCGAAAGAAACGCTGCACCGTTACTTCGGCCGATCCCTGTACTTCAGCGGTATAAGGATTGACAAAAACGTATTGCGCCCCGCCGGGATACTTCACGTGAACAATATCGGTGAGATACGGTTCCCGGGAGCGTTCCCAGTAAGTGATGCTGCCCTCCGGAAACACGTCACGGATATTTTTTATGGCAGCGTTCCGCGAGGCGAATTTTTCCGAAGGAATGGCGCGCATCGCCGGATTGAAAAGCCAGTCCATTTCATGACTGAACACGGCCAGCGTACCGGAAAAACACACGATGAAGAACAGGATGCTGAACTTGATGCCCACCCATCCGTGGACCTTGAAGAGCGTGTCTCTATGAAACAGTCGGCGCAGGTCCATCAGAATTTATAAGCTGCTGTCAGCAGGTAGTTTCTCGGCGCGCCGGGGTACAACCGCGTGTAACTGTAACCACCCACCCAATGGGTCTTGTCCAGGATGTTGTTGAAGTTCAGCGACACCCGGAACTTGTTTTCCTCATAGAAAATTGCCGCGTCGAACACCATGTATCCGGGAAGCATGAGCTGGTCTTCAAGGGACAGATCGGCGTCGAAGTTGGTGTTTCGTTCGGTGACGAAATTGCCGCCCAGGGCCACGCCGATGTTGTTGAAGACGCCCTTTTCAAAAAGGTATTTGGCCCAGAATCCGCCCTGGTGCTTCGGCGCGTTTTCCTTGATCCTGCCCAGCAACAACTCGTTGTCGGTTTCCGTGATCTCGGTGACGTTGAAGGCGTAGTTCGCGATCACCGAGAAGTTTGAAGTAATGTTGCCCACGACATCCAGCTCGACGCCGCGCGCAAGCTCCTGGCCGCGTTGCTGGAGCAGTTCCGGATTCCCCGGATCGTTGGCGTTCACGAGAATGTTGTTTTGCTCGATCCGGTATAGCGCAACCGTGGTGGTCAGGCGTTTGTTCAGCCATTCACTCTTGGCGCCGACCTCCACCATGCTGCTGACCTTCGGATCGAAGGGGCCGCCGTAGATCGCCGGGTCGCCGATGATGCCGGCGCTCTGAGGCTGAAACCCTTCCACGTACGTTCCATAGAGGTTCGTGCCGGGCGTCACGGCGTACACGAGCCCGATGCGCGGGATCAACGCTTCCTGCTCCACGCGCTGCTCGTCGTCCTGGTTGTAGTTCAAATAGTCGATGTAGAATTCCTGCCGAAGGCCCAGCAGCAGCTGGAATTTATTCCATTCAACCTGGTCCTGAATATAGACGCCATGCGCGTGGTAGCGCGTTGGCGCGATAGGGGTCGTTGTCGTGAAGTAGTTGCTGGTGTTGCCGATGGTGAAGTTCGGATGCTCGAGATCGAAATGTGGCACGTTGGGAACGGGGTTGCCGTTCTCATCCAGCAGGTAGAGGCTTTGGTTGGCGGGGTTGTAGGTTCTTATCGCGCCGGTGTTGCTGGCATTCCGGTAGCCACGCGCATTTTCAGAGGCGCCGCCTACCGGAACGGCTTTCTGCATGTAGTCGTAGCCGGCGAGAAATTTATGGGAAAGGCTACCGGTCCCGAAATTCCACGTGACATAGGACGTCAGGTTGTCGTTGAAGCTTTTGCTCTTGCGCCGGATGGTTTGCATTTCCATCAGCGTGGAGATCTCCGAGCCCGATCCATCGACGGCGTAGTTGTTCGAGGTGCGGTGCTCCAGAAGGTCTTCTTCGTACGCGTATTTCAGATAGGAGGCGTTGAGCGACACGTTTTCCGTGAGGTCGTGACTGATGGATGAGGTAAGGTAATAATTCCTTTCGTTTTGAAAATCGTTGGCCTGGCCGATCGCAAACGAGATGGGCGTGGAGTTTAGGTCCGTGCCGGCTTGGGCGCCGAAGATGGGCTGGCCCCGGTCGAGCTTTCCGAAATTCGCGCTGTAGACGAAGTCGAAGTTTACCCGCGTCTTGTCGCTGGGCAAAAATGAAACCGATGGTGCGATAAGGAAGTCGGTCTTGTTCTGGAGGTCGCGGAAGGTTTCTGTTCCCTGGTAGGCGAGGTTGAGGCGATACAGGAGCGACTTATCTTCATTCATCGGCCCGGTAAAATCACCCGTTGCCCTGAAGGTTTGAAAACTCCCCGTTGAAAAACTGATCGCCTGCCGGCTTTCGTCAAGGGGCTTCTTGGTTACCCGGTTGATGGTGCCGCCCGGGTCGGTGTTGCCGAACAACGCCGAGGCGGGGCCTTTGATCACCTCCACGCGCTCCAGGTTCGTAACCATCGGCGAATTCCAGAAGCCGCCCGTTACTTTGAGCCCGTTGATGAGCTGGTTGTCGCCGACACGAAAGCCGCGAAGCGCAAAATCATCATAGCCCGAGAACTGGTTCACGCCGCTGATGTTCTTGACGATCTCCGACGTCCGGAAGATCTGCTGCTCCTGCATGATCTCCTTGGTGACGTAGCTCACGGCCTGCGGAATATCCTTCAACGGCGTCGCCGTCTTTGAAGCAATGAAGGAAACGTCATTCTTGTAGGACGTCTCTTTTCGTCCCGTGATCTCCACCTGCTGAAGTTGCGTGAAGCTTTCCGTCAGGGTGAAAGAGACCAACACGGTCTTTCCCGCATCGACGAAGACCTTTTGCCGCGCCGGCGTGTACCCCAGGTACGAGGCGACGATGGAATATTCTCCCGGTTCGATGCCGGAAAGGACGAATTGCCCATCCGCGCCGGTGGTGGTGCCGTGGGTGGTACCCGCCAAACCGATGCTCACCGCCTCGAGCGGCGAGCCCGACGGAAGGGAGACCTTGCCTTCAATTTTTCCCCCATTTTGGGCCGTTGCCGCGGTCAGGGTAGCCAGAAACACCGGAACCAGTAAAAATATCTTCATTTTTGTGAACTATTTAGAATGATTTTAAACAGCGGCAAACATAAAGCGACGGACAGCCAAAGTCAAGGTTGTTTAGAAGAATTCTAAATAAATAATCCTTGCTGTCCGGTAAAAATTAGAATTTTACATGTAACCTTTGCTCGTAGACCAGAATCGGCGATTTGGGTTGAGTTTGAAAATAGCACCCCCCTGTTCGCGCCTGAGTCTCCACAGTCCCTGCAGATTTGACGCATATTTTTATCTTCGGCCTGGCAGGGGCATGCGCGGATCAAAATCAGCGGCAAATCTGTAGGGACGGGGCCCCGCGGCCCTGGAGCGGGCTATGGAATGCGCTTGTTGATGGCAAGATGAACGATGACAAATAAAGTTGACACGTCACGCGAGGACTTTCCGGGGAAATTAGAATTTGCCAATGAAAGCCTTTGTATCGAGGCCCAGAATCAACGATTTGGGTTGACTTCAAATGGCAAGCCCCCAAGCACGAGCGTACCAATCCAACAATCAAATGGAATTCAAATTACCGGGACGGGCTATCCGGGCAGCTCCGTTAGGAGCTTCCTATCGTAGAACATAAAACCCCAACGAACCACCGGGCTCCGGAGGCCCGGAGCCATCGCAAAACTACGGCAACGATCTGATCAGCCGAACGATCTCACAGGAGTACCCGCAAACCCCCAAAAATAGGTCTCGACGGCGAACTTGAACTGACTTGTTTGTGGCTCAAATTTGAGTGCTGTTTGGCCCAAAATAGTGACGGAGTGAGCCAGTTCGCCTTCAGTCCGCAGCTGATTTGCGCCCTGGAAATAGGTTCTTTTCGCGATCACCTTGTGTACGGATCGACCCGATGGTTTCCTGGCCCGGACAAAGCCGGTTGAAAATTCATTGGGTTTGCGATTCCTGAGCCCGACCTCCCTACTCGCCATCCAGTTCCTTTAACAGCCCTTGCAGATCAAGGGGCCGCGTGAACATGGTAAGCGATCCATCCGGATTCTTGGGCCACTGTTCGCTGGGCCGGTCCCGGTAGAGTTCCACGCCGTTTCCATCCGGGTCGTCGAGGTACAACGCCTCGGAAACCCCGTGGTCCGATGCCCCCGTCAGGGGATAATTCGCCCGCCGGATGCGATCGAAAATGCGAGCAAGGTCTTTCCGCGTGGGGTAGAGGATGGCGGTGTGGTATAATCCCACCGCACGTTTCGCCGCCGGCGGTGCATCCAGGCTCTGCCAGGTGTTCAGGCCGATGTGGTGGTGGTATCCGCCGGCGGATAAGAAGGCCGCCTGGTCTCCATACATCATGGTCAGCTCCAACCCGAGCAACCCCTGGTAAAACGCCAGTGATCTCTCGAGACTCGACACCTTGAGGTGAACGTGGCCGATGCGTGTGGCGCCTGGAGCACGATAGTCGTTTTGTTCTGACATGGTAATGGTGTTTTGTTCAATGATCACAAACTTAGGGAAAGCATCACCAGGGCGTGTTGATGTAGGTTAAGAAATGACTTCACGGCTATCCGGCGACACGATGCTGCCTGGCAATATTGCACTGACTATCGCCTGGGGGCCTTTTGGGTGTTTAGCCGTTAGCTGTTGGCAACTCCTTCCTCGCACCTTGTGATCCGCGTCATTTTTTTCGCGGGGCTAGCGCCCCGGCTACCAACGCGTTGTGCCTACAGCGCGAGGCTTTGCCATTTGCGCCATTCTATCTCAAATTCAACCCCGCTGGTTCCATTCGTACTTCGTACTTCGTACCTCGTACCTCGAAAAGGCGATAATCCTCCGCGAATTTTCGCTTCACCGTTCTGTGGCTGAAGAAGCGGATAACCATGTACCGCACCGAGCTGAACTGGTTAATGCTTCAGGGAGGTGATCGCCGGATGATCCCTTCGCTTCCACAACGATTCAAAGACGTCGAGAACGATTTCCCCGCAATCCTCGCGCACCCGGATTTTTCTCAGGGTATATGCGCAGAGGTCTTTTGCGTAACGGCGGTAGATCGTTTCAAACGCTGTTGCGTCGCCTTCTTTGCGGATGTTAATAAGTTCCGTATCGGTATGGTGCGGATACGGGATTCACGGCCAAAAAGAACTGCCGGAAAAAAGAGGTTCACACGCCGATGTTGGAACATGAACAGCTCGGTCGCTCCAGCTTGACGTTGCACATTAAGGACTTTGCCGGAGAGAGGCCGCAATGGTGTGCACTATTCCGAATGGTGGTGGTCTGTGCCCTTGTACCGAAACTTCATTGCGTCATGGAGATTTTAATGTTGGCTTTGCCGTTTCGGGGCTGCATGCAGGTTGTTCTGCCATTGTCAAATAGAGATGAAATGGATGTCGTGGGTCAATAGACCCACGATATTTTTTCGCGTTAGGGCCATCTTCGTCCGACGCGGCAAATGGAAAGGAAGCACAAAATTGAGGTAAGGATTCAGTTCGGCAGGCGCCTGATGGCCTTGCGAAAGAAGAAGAAACTTTCGTTCCGCGAACTCTCCCATCGGTGTGACGTCGACTACAGCGATATTAAGAAGTATGAGAAAGGTGAGAAGGACCTTCGCCTGACGACGGTTGTAGAGTTGGCCTCGGGATTAGGCGTCCATCCCTCCGAAATGCTGAATTTCGACTTTGATCTTCTCAACAGGTGAATCGTAGGTTTGCGCTCCTCTGGCCAGGACCCTGTTTGCGCTCTATTAACTAATATCCTTCCCCGACATCGTCAGATTCAATCGCGTCGAACAAGTCGAACAGGCCGTCGATATCGTAGAGCAGGTCTTTCAGATAGATCGACTCGACAGCACCCTCGTGCATCAGGAATTCCAGCAACATCTTGCGGAGATTCCTGCGGAAATCCTTAGCCGGGTGGTACTCAATGAATTGAATGAATTCCGTTGCAAGCTTGTCGGACAACATGGGCGTCGCGACGTGAAGATTCGTTCGTTTTACCCGCTTCCTGGTGTGATCCTTTCTCTGTTTCATTGGTTGACGGAATTTTTTAACTGATTCTCAAATGCATGGTGCCACGTGGAAACCTGTCGATCGGCGACATTAGCTTTCCGGCTTCCGCCGCCTTCTCAAACTGTATGCAATCCGTTCCTCGGCGATTCGGATTGCACGCAGGGCGACCTTCTCACCTTCTAATTCATATACTACCCGGTCGCTGAGGTAGATGGCGAGAAGCTCGTCACGGTCAGTATCGAGAATTCTTGCAAGCGCTATCACTTGTTTCCGCGTTGGACGCTTTTCTCCCCGCTCAATGCGGCTCAGCAGCGAAGGATCCATCGCAAGCTTTGCCGCTACTTCCCGTAGGAGCAGACCGGCTGAAATCCTGAGGACCCTGATATGTTCTCCTAATGAGTTCATAATAAATAGGTTGTTGTAAGGGAGGTAAAGGAGTTCTTCATTTCCTTGCAATTCTTGTTATATTTGCCGATTTTTAACATGACCAATCCGGTCAACTAAGGTGCAACTTGTTCCAAAATAAAACAAGTCCTTGTTCAATAAAAAAAACAAAACATTTTTTCCTATGATGACAAAGAAGCATCTCGGCGCGAGGATCACGGGACTCAGAAAGGTAAAAGGGCTGTCGCAGGAGGAACTTGCGCACAACACAGGAATATCGCGCTCAGCGCTCGCAAAAATTGAAATCGGTCAGCGCACGGTTTCCGCCCTGGAGTTAAATGCTATTGGTCAGGCGCTTGGGTTTTCGTTTGATGACTTCCTGTCGTCCGAGTTTGTTGAGAACAACCCCGAGACGGCGGGAGATTTGCGAAGGACTGCGTCAAGGTTTCCCGAAAAGTTACGAGCGGTAATTCTTTACATTCTCGAACGCTGTGCCGGAAAACCTAACGTCGGCGAAACCGTGCTCTACAAGTTGCTCTACTTTTCCGATTTCGATTATTACGAACGTTATCAGGAAAACCTGACTGGCATGAAATACCGAAAGCTGCCTTATGGACCGGTCCCTCTCTTCATTGAGCACTTCATCAACGACATGATTGAAGCTAAATTCCTGCGCCGCATCAAGTGCCGTTATCAGGGTTATCTGCAGACTCGCTATTTACCTTTACACCAAGCGGACCTTCTTGTCCTGAGCGAACGTGACATCGCCGTTATTGACAGGGTGATCGGCCAGTTTTCTGACATGTCGGCCGCGGCCATCAGCGCCTGGTCGCACAATGATCCGCCGTGGATGCTGTCAAAGAATGGGCAGGTGATCGACTACGGATTAGTTCATTCGCGCCAGCGGGCGTATTCCGGACCTGAGTAGTCCTGTTGGGCGTTCCTCGGGGACTTGACTAGTCTAGTTTCAAGCAGTTTTTCGGTTTTCCTCCCATTGTGTTGACGAAATGAACGGCTCGGTCCCGAAATTGGCGAATGATTGTAAGAAATTTGAATCAAAATCGTTGTAACGACGTGTGCGATTCTCAGTTCGAATAATATTCTCTACGCAGATAGCGGCGTTAATTTCCCTGCTTGCGCTCAACGGCTATGCCCAGGGTGAGGCGAGTGTATGGATATTTGACAATAACCTGGGTATCGATTTCAACGACGGACGATTTAGACCATTCAGCACATCGGTCAGTCTGGCACAGGAAGGGGCCTCCGCGTCGATATGTGATCCCACAACCGGCTCGCTGCTTTTCTTTACCAACGGCCGCACCGTTTGGGACCGCACCTATCGCCCCATGCCCAACGGTACGGGGCTGAATGGCGGCGTCAATACACACCAGGCTGTGCTTATTGTACCCGTGCCTAAGTCTGACTCCCGTTATTTTTTGTTCACCACAAAATCGATGTGGGACACAAACGCGGGCGGACGGCAGGGCCTCTACTATTCTATTGTTGACCTCGATTTGAATGGCGGACTAGGTGATGTTCTTGAAGATCAGAAGAACACACTTCTTCTCCATTTGGCATCCGAAAAACTGATCGCCGTTCCGCATGCTAACGGTGAAGACTTCTGGCTGATTACCCATACAGGCAACGCTGATGGTTTTATTGTGTTTCCGCTAACCGCAATGGCTGTAGGACCACCGGCAACTTTTACGTTTGGCCCAACATATGGCCCGTTTGAGTCCCAAGGCTGGCTGCAGGCCTCGCCGAATGGTGAGATGCTCGTATGCGCTGTCTCGAGTGACGGAACAACCGAAAACCCACTTGAACTGTATGATTTCGATGCGGCTACGGGGACAATTTCCAATCGGAGGGAGCTCGGCCTTTATCCGGGTCTGCTCGGCGCCGCATTTTCTCCCGATAACACGAAGCTATATTTTACCTTTTCACGACAGCTCCATGGAAATGCTCAGGGGGGGATGTGTCAATTGAACTTGGGTTCGGGCTCCATTGAAGAGATCGTCCAATCTCGGACGGACCTTTTCGCATTACACAATCCCCTGCCCGACGCTGGGGGGGTAAAGTATGACACCATTCGCGACGGAGTCCTGCAATTAGCACCCGATGGGCGAAAATACATCAAGGCAATTGCTCCTTATGGGGTCAGCCATGACGGAACATTCGTAACACGGTATAAGATATACTTTATCAACAACCCGAATCTCTCGGGTACGCTATGCAATCCGATGGGAAGGGACTTCCCTATTAAGGCATTTCAGTCGCCAAATGCCTGGGCATTTCCCAATTTCATGCCGCATTACTTTAATGGCCTGACGCCTGTCGACCAGAAGAAGGGCGATGATTGTACGGCCAACAATGTGGTGTCCACATATCCGAACCCGACGAGTGGTCTCGTCAGCGTTTTCTTCAACAGCGACTGTGCCCTTCCCTCCACTGTTGAACTATATGACTCGATCGGCCAGTTGATCGAACGCTATGGTATCTCGGAACCCGCTTACGTAATTGACTTGACTGATCTCGCATCATCTGTCTACTTGCTTCGTATCAGATCTTCCAAACACGAGTGGACCGTAAGAGTTATTAAACAATAGTAGCGCGGCCATCAGCGCTTGGTCGCACAATGATCCGCCGTGGATGCTGTCAAAGAATGGATAGGTGATCGACTACGAACTGGTTCATTTGCGCCAGCGTGCGTATTCGGGCCTGATTGCGTTTAGTTCTCTATGCCAGCAAATCCCACATTCCCGCAGTGCACCACCAGCGACTATGTGTTTCCTACTTTTCCGTCACTTATTTGTCGTACGGAACATTCAGGGGGGAACCATGAGATATTTTTCTGGCCTTTCTTCATACGGCTTGGTTTGGTAATGGCTCCCGCCCTGTCTGTTTCGTTATTCCAAAAAAAATATCCCCATGCCGAACGTGCGCCCATGTGAGAAACTCGACAGACTGATTGACCGGATGGAGCTTCTTGTAAACGACCTTTGTGACCGAAAGGACCTGGTGGTTCACCAGCGCGTCAATCAATTCTTCTACATGCAAAGGCGGAAGAGCTGAAAATCCTTCTCGACCAATGCAAGGCACTCCAGGAGCGTGTTGAAAGCCTCACCTCGCGGATACATTCGACCTACGCCGCGTGCGCCTCCCGATGGCGCCGGGACGCGCGGTGGTTGAATGCGTACATCGTGCGGGAACAGTGGAAGTCCGCGCGGTAAATCCTCAAGAAGACATGTGGATGTATCCGCCGTTGGGGAGGGCTGCGAACGTATAGCGTACGGTAATACAAACGAAGGGGCGGGTTGCGCAAGGGCCTTCCCGGGACGGCAATGTTTCCGAGTCATCGGTCATCCCGCGCACTCTCGTCTCGTTGGCCGACATTTGATCCGCGACAGCGGGCCGGACCTTCCACAGTATGAATACAAGGAGAAGGAGCGCGATGAACAGGAGTAAAGCGGAGATCGCGAGCCGCAGCCGGCGCTTTCTCCCGATTCCCTTCCTCATTCGCTGCCTTACGCGTTCAAAGCCTTCGTCATCGTCGCGATGTGGGTCAGGGGAAGACTGGGCGTGCTCCCGGAGCAGCTTGATGTTCTCATATTCCTGCCTGTTGGCGTCGCTTTCCGCGATCCAGCGTTTCAGGATCGCTTGCTCGTGGGGCGCGGCTTCGTTGGAGAGTACTTTGTCGATGAGGGCGATGCGGTCCATAATTTTTTAGTTTGTCGTCCTGTCGTTTACGTTGGTTCTTCCCGCGACCGCGCACTCCCTATGTTCGACGCTGAAACGTTGGAACATAGGGCGCGCGGAGGAAAGTAAAACCATGATGTCTTCAAATACACAACATGGGCTTCTATCTATTACTCTTGAAAAAAGCCGGATCTCCTACGTACGGATCAGACTTTTTTGTTGAATCTCGCCAGCAATTCTTTTCGAAGGCGCTTTTCAACAAGCTCATGTGGGACAACGGCCGGACACCAGCCACAGTGATCGAACACGGCATCACGGCACCCGCGGCGTGTTATGAAGGCGACATTGAAAAAGGCATCGTCGTCATCAATAACCTCAACGAGCGGGGTAGGCGGCTGGGCCTCGATGTGTTCGGGGAGGTAAGGGAATGCGTTCCATTGGATCTCATCGGGATGGATACAGAAAAGATTGGCGGGCTGGGGGAAATCCTGCATCCGAACCTCGCCGCGTTTGTCAGCCGGTACCGGTTCTTTTTCAACCCGATCCGGTACACGAGCCTGGGCCTGGCCGTGCTTGAGGCGATGATGGTCGGTATGCCTGTGGTTGGCCTTGCGACCACAGAGATGGTTACCGTCGTCAGGGACGGCGACTCCGGTGTTCTGCACACGGATGTTGCCTACCTGATCCGCGGCATGCGGGCGCTTCTGGAAGACCGCGCGCTCGCCGCGCGGATGGGCAGCAGGGGCAAGGAGATCGCCCTCGCGCTGATGAGCTGATAATAGAGCGCATGTTGTTGTTCATTCATTGTTGTCCGGGGAAAACTAGAATTTACAAAGAAAGCTTTATTCGTAGACCAGAATCGGCGATTTGGGTTGAGTTTGAAAAGGCAAGCCCCTGTTTCGCGCCTGAGTCTTCCGAGTCCCTGCAGATTTGACGCCTTTTTCTATCTTCGGTCTGGCAGTGGCAAGGCGCGCCTGCCTGCCGGCAAAGGCAGGGATAGAAAACAGCGGAAAATCTGTAGGGACGGGGCCCCGCGGCCCTGGAGCGGGCTATGGAATGGGCTTGTTGATGGCAAGATGAACGATGACAAATATAGTTGACACGTCACGCGAGACTTTCCCCGGACAACACTGGTTGTTCATTGACGGTTTGAATTCGGGCGGTGCCGTCGACATGCCGCACGGCGGGAATCTTCTCCGCCTTGTCGTCGGCCACGGGATACGTGAAGAGCATGAACGGTGAATATGACGCCTCTTTGAACCACTCGCTCGCGTCTTCTTCCAGGACCACCGGAGCGACGGGTCTGAAATCTTCGCGGTCTTTTACTTCGTTCAGGCGCGCTTGCATCGACGGGTTTATCGGTGAGGCGAGGATCGATCGGCCGCCGAGCGCGCGCGGACCAAACTCCATCGGCCCCTGAAACCATCCGATGATCTTGTCCGCTGCCAGTAGCTTTGCCGGTTCTTCGGCCACCGAAGTCAATTTAACGTGAGGCACCTTGGCCCATTTCAGGAAGCGTTCGATCTCGTCGTCGGCGTACTCCGGCCCCCAGTAGGCGTGGCTGCCGGGCGCACGACACTACCAGGGAAATCCCTATAGCAATATTAAGGCGCAGGCTGCCCTGGAAATCGAGCGAGCAACCGGAATAAGGAAGCTGGGGCCAGGAACGCGGATTCCGGAACCCGAAGCCTCAGGCATCCCCTGATTTTTACAACTCAGGGTTTCCCTGATTTAATTCTGCCCGCCCGCCGCTTTATTTACATCATCAACTAACGCACTACACCATGGAACAATTTACAATTGAAAGTCATCGGGTGTCCGGGCGGGAATTTGTCGCTAAAGCTGACCCGGTCGCAACGCGAGAGGCGCAGCGAACCCCTGTAGTTGAGATCCACGATGAAGAGGAAGGCACTCCCGATGAATTCCGAAGCCTGGTCATCACTGCGGGCTGCCTTGCGCTTGTCGTGTTTGGAGGTATCATCGGGCTGGTTGTCGCGATTGTTTGAATGTTACTGGTCCTTATTAATTAACTTATCCATGTTACAGATCCGCAGAAATGATATTGTCACGCTCCCCGATGGCAGGGCCGGCAGAGTGGCCGGGATGATTGACACCGACCGGGTGGTGGTATATAAGGTTCAAAGGAGTGACGATGGCGCTATCTTGTATTTCGAAGAATCCCTGATCCGGCTGCTGGCTCAGGATTGGAGAAACGCTACCCGGATGTACTCCCGGGAGGTGTTGAACTTTTTACTTTACGCGATCGACTTCTATCCCGGGCGCCGGAGTCTTTCCTGATATGGGGTCGCGCCCGAAAGCCTCGGCAGGTTCTAAGTCTAATGAACATGCACTCAAGCGTTCGCGTTCATCACGCCATTTGCTTCTTCCGCGAGGATTGACCCCAGTACTTACAATTTTGTCATCCGCAACCGGAGGCTGTTAGCCACCACGCTGACTGAACTCAGGGCCATCGCCGCTCCGGCGATCATCGGGTCGAGCAGAAATCCGTTGAGGGGATACATGACGCCCGCTGCCAGCGGTATGCCGATCAGGTTATAGATGAATGCCCAGAACAGGTTTTGCCTGATGCCGCGGACAGTCCGCGTGGAGAGCTTCAGCGCTTTGGGTATGGATTGTAAATCCGACGTGATCAGGGTCATCCGGGCGACATCCATGGCAATGTCTGATCCCTTGCCCATCGCGATACTCACGTCGGCCTGCGCCAGCGCATGTGAATCGTTGATTCCGTCGCCTACCATAGCCACTACCTTTCCCTGTTGTTGCAGCGATTGGATAAACTCCGCTTTTTCAGAAGGCATCACTTCCGCTTTGAAATGCCGGATGCCGACCTGGTTCGCCACAGCCTCTGCGGTCTGCGGATTGTCTCCGGTAAGCATATAAACGTCGATCCCGTTTTCATGAAGGGAAGCGATCGCGGCGCCTGAAGTCTCCTTGACCTTGTCCGCGATGGCGATCACGGCAAGTACGGTCTTGTCGTCGGTGAAAAAAACTACGGTGTTTGCCTGTGCCCGAAGACGGTCGGCCACCGCTTCTGAATGGTCGTCCAGGGCGATGTGCTTCTCGCTGATCAGCTTCCGGTTTCCAACGTAATAGCGAGTTTGTCCGAACGACGCTGTCACGCCCCGCGCGGTAAGGCTGCCAAAGTCGTTCATGAGAACCTTCGTGGCGCCTTCTCCCTTCAATTTAGAAGAAACCGCATCCGCCAGCGGGTGTTCCGAGTGCGACTCGACACTATATAGTATATCTCTTAACAAGTCCGTCCGGGAATCGCCAGTCCAGACGAGATCCGTCACAACGGGCTTGCCTGCCGTGATGGTGCCGGTCTTATCCAGGACGACCGCGTTGACGCGATGCGCGAGTTCCAGACTCTCCGCATCTTTAATAAGGATGTGGTTCTCGGCCCCTTTTCCGATACCCACCATGATGGCGGTAGGTGTGGCCAGGCCCAGCGCACAGGGACAGGCAATCACCAGCACGGTAATTGACGTCAGCAGCGCGTGGGTGAAGGCGTTGTCGCCCCCGATGACCACCCATACGACGAAAGTCAGTACGGCGATAGCGATGACAACGGGTACGAAGATACCCGCGATCTTGTCGACGAGCCTTTGTACCGGCGCTTTGCTTCCCTGCGCTTGCTGAACCATGCGGATGATCTGGGCAAGGACCGTGTCACCCCCGACCTTTTTAGCCTCGAACTGAAAGCTCCCTTTCTGGTTGATCGTTCCGGCGAACACCTGCGCGCCCGGAGACTTTTCCACCGCCACGGGTTCGCCGGAGATCATGCTTTCGTCGACAAACGATGATCCGTTCAACACGGCACCGTCCACCGGTAACCGTTCACCGGGCCGGACCAGAATAATGTCCCCTATCCTGACGGAAGCGATCGGTATTTCTTTCTCTACGCCGTCGACAACCGCGCGCACCGTCTTGGGTTGAAGCCCCATCAATTTTTTGATAGCGGACGAGGTATTCGACTTCGCCCTTTCCTCCAACAATTTCCCAATGGAAATAAAAGCGATGATTACCGCCGCGGCTTCATAGTAGACGTGCGCATGCAGCCCGCGTGAATGCCAGAATTCGGGAAAGAACGTGTTGAATGCGCTGAAAAGGAACGCGATGCCGGTGGACAACGCTACAAGCGTATCCATATTCGCTTTGCCGTGTCTGGCCTGTTTCCAGGCGTTGATGAAGAACCCGCGCCCGAAATAGAAGACAACCGCGCCGGAGAGTACCATGGAGATATAATTCCCGTACGGCATGTCCATGAAGAACATGCCGATGATGACAACCGGCAATGCGAGCACTGACGACCAAAGTGTTCTGCGCTTTACGGTCTCATAGTGCTCGCGTTGTGCTTCTTCCTGGACGGCGTAGGGGTCGTCAACATCGACGACCAGGTCATAACCGATGGACTGAACCGACTGTCGCAGGGTTGCAGGTGTAGCCACCGCGGGGTCGTACGCCACCGACGCCGACTGGTTGGCAAAATTCACCCCGGCCTCCTTTACGCCAGGTGTCGTCTTCAGCATGGACTCCACGCTCACGGCACAGGCGGCACACGTCATTTCGAGTACCGGAAAGGTCGCCCGTACGAGTTTTGGATTCTTTGGCCTTGCTGTGATATCGACTGTATCGGTCATCGTATTATTCTTTTCGTCTTACAATAATACAGTTCCCAGGGGCCTATAGTTTTATACTTTTCCCGTTTTGGTTTACATGATTTCGCTCTGCCCGTTACGGCAGGCTAAAATTTCAGCATAAAATCCGTGAGGTTTTCGCTGCGGTCAAGATCAAGTTTTTTTCGAAGGCGGTAACGACTGATTTCCACACCCCGGACGGAAATGTTCAGGAGGTTTGCGATCTCCTTGGTGGTGAGATTCAGCCGTAGATAGGCCGAGAGCTTTATTTCCTGAGGGGTTAACCGTGGGTAGGTCTCCAGAAGTTTGTTTGTGAAATTTCCGTGAACGTTGTTGAAATGCAATTCAAACTGGTTCCAGTCCCCGTCGCTGTTGAGGTTCTGGTCGATATTGTGAATGATCCTTTTCAGCGCTTCAGTCGGACGCTCGCTGTTTTTTCGGAGGAGTTCCTCAAGGTTCGTCTTTACCGTGCTGAGCAGCTCGTTCTTGTTGATCAGGTGGATGGTGGATGATGTCAATTCCCGGTTCATGTGGTCGACCTCCGCCTGAAGCTTGTCGTTTTTCAGACGCATAATCTGTTGTTCGCTTTGCGTCGTGAGTTGCCGGATCTCGGTGTTTTTCCGGAGAATTTCCCGTTCCTGGTTGAGCAGCATGCGCCGTTTTTCTTTTTTAAATTGCTTGTTAACCTGGACAAAGGTCATTCCCAGGACCAGAAGCCCGGAGAGGCCATACAACGTATAGGCTGCGTGTGTTCGATAGAATGGGGGATCGACCGTGAATGTGAACACCGGCGCTTCCTGTTCGATGCCGTAGACGTTGCGTGCGCGAACGCGGAATGCATATTCGCCTTCGGGGAGGTTGGTGTACTCCTTTTCCGCCTTCGTGGTCCATGCCGACCAGCCCTGGTCGAATTTTTCAAGGAAGTACTGGTACGTCGTTTGGTCGGGATCCTCGAAGGCCGTGGCTGAATACACGAAGCGCACGGAGTTGAGGGCGTAAGGCAGCGTGAGTGACGCGCCGTTGGCAATCGCCCGCCCCTCGAAGAGGAGCGAATCCCTTTCCGATGAAGTGTTGACCACCTTTCGGAGATGGGTGTGAAATCCGTTTAAGGTTTTTTGTTTGGATGGGTCGTAGCGGATAAACCCGCGCTTGGCGCCGAAGAGTACGCTTTCGCCGTCGGGTATGTGTATGCTTCCCAGGTCATCGTTGAGAAGATCCCGGATCTTGTTGAATATTTGCGTTTCTACGGTGGCTTTGCCGAATTTGTCGAATGAGATCTTCCCCACACGGGGGCGCGTGATAAAATAGATGTTTCCGGTCAGGTCTTCCTCCATTTTAATGACGTGTTCGTCGGAGTCGAACAGGTCGCGGTATTGCTGATCCTCGACAAACCGATCGAGTTCCCGGTCGAAGTTGTAGACCCCGCGAAGCGCGGGAAAGATCAGCTTGTTGCCGATGAACTCCATGTTGTTGAGGTGATCGGCGGGAAGTCCGTCCGTGGCGTTGTAGTACCGGATGGAGTCGATGCGTTGAAGGGCGTCGTCAAAGGTGATCCGGTAGATGCCCTTGTATCCATGCGCCATCCAGACATTGCCTTGCCCGTCGATCTCGAGCACCCGCGACGACTCGTCAAAGCCATCGTATTTTTTCTTGATGGCGATCCGCCCGCCTTCGATCCGCAACAGGCTCAATCCGTTGTAGGAGCCCATCAGAAGGTGGTCGGGCCTGTTCGGAAAGGCGATAAACTCCCACGCGCCTTTTTCATCACCCAGCAAGTGGACACGCTTTCCTTTTATTTCGTACGGACCGTTGTGATGTCCCATCAACAGGTGGTTGCGTATTTTTGTAAGCTGATACACCTGTCCCGCGCTACCGGGAATCAGCGTAAAGGTCCGCTGCGCGGGATCCGCCCGGTCCAGGTAGTACAATCCGGTATTCGTGCCGAGATAGAGCATGGTCCCCGCCTGAAGCGCGGCATAACCCGTGCCTGAAAGCCCGGCGTTGCTGTCGATCAGGGTAAAAGGGGAACTGCGTTCGACCAGCGCAATGCTGTTGTTTAACCCCAGCCAAAGGTTGTCCTGGCTGTCCTGGTACACGGCATGGATCGTCTGGTCAAGCAACCCGTTGTCGCGGTTGATGTGCATGAGCAGTTGACCCCCCTGGTCGATGATCAGTAGCCCGTTGTCTTGTGTGCCGATCGCCATTGCTCCATCCTTGAGGAGGATCGCCTGATTGATCACGCACGATCCCAGCGTCGTGTTCGGCGCCGTGGGAAACGGGCTGATGTGGCCGGCGTTGTAACGGAAAATGCCGTCATGGATCGTGAAGATGAGCAGTTCCGACTTGCCCGCCGGAAGAACCGATGCAATCTGACGATGCCCGAAGAATTCACCGCCCGGAATAATATGGAGTTCCTTTCCCCTGAGCGCTGAAAGCCCATGTCCCCACTGCAGCACGTAGATGTCGTCGTTGACGAGAAATGAAAACTCCAAAGGGAATCCGGGGTCGATGATCTCCAGCGCGTTTCCGGGTGTGTGGGCAAAGATATTGTCGAACGTAAGGAAATGGATCTTTCCACGTGTTTCATAAATCCGCCACACTTCGTCAAAGTTCCGGTACGCTTCCGGAAGGCTGTCAGCCAGGGAGAAATAGCGGAGACTGCCGCGTGCGTCGGGCGCAAAGTATCCGAAGTCGGCCTGGCTGCCCACATAGATGTTTCCATTGCCCGACACATGCACGGATCTGATCTTTGTGCCGTTGATCACCGGGTGAATAGACCAGGTGGACCCGTCAAATTCCAGCAGACCAAAGTTGTTAGCCACGTAGAGGATGCCGGAATCATCTTCCATGAAGTCCCAGCTCTGGATCCCGCCCTGAAACTCCTCCGGTGTAAAATTTCGGATAAATGGCGTCCCGGGGCTTTGGGCCAGCAGCGAAAGGCTCGGCCAGATCATCAAAAAAAGAGACATCAAACGCGACATGGACCGAGGCTTTTGGTGGGGTTAAAACACGGCACTGATGTATCACCGAAATTTATCGAAGTATTTCGATAAAAGAAAAAAATATGCTGTATTGCCTAAAAACGCATATTGTGCCCGGGTTGTAGAGTATTTGATGTAGTGCATTTCCCTCGCTGATGTAACATTGTAGTAGTGATTGAGGGTATTGGAAACGCGTGATCCCGATATCTTGCAAACGATTTCTTGGAACTTCAATCCTTAATTGCATGCGAAAACTTATACTCACCCTGCTGCTGAACACCATGCTGATTTCAGTAGCCTTATCGCAACGATCCGTATCCGGTAAAGTGATCGGAGGAACGGACAGCGGCCTGCCCGGTGTAAGTGTCATCGTGAAGGGCACCAACCTGGGCACCTCAACGGATGTGAATGGAGATTACACGCTCCAGATCCCGGAAGACGCCCAGACTCTGGTGTTCTCTTTCATCGGATTTGGCACGCAGGAAGAAACCATCGGGACACGCTCGGTCATTGACGTGACCCTGCACGAAGACATTCGCCAGTTGGGCGAAGTCGTCGTCGTAGGGTACGGCACAAGCACCGTTAAAGAGGTGTCCGGTGCCATTAACACCGTCAAAGGCGAAGACATCATGGGCGTTAATCCCGTGCGCCTCGACCAGGCGCTTCAGGGACAAAGCGCCGGCGTACAAATCACTACGGCGTCGGGATCGCCCGGCGGCGCGTTGAGCATCCGCATCCGCGGCCTCTCTACCCAGGGTGATAACAATCCTTTGATCCTCGTAGATGGAATTATTTTCCACCCCGATGGACTCAACTCGCTCAACCCCGCTGACATCGAATCTGTCGACGTGCTCAAGGATGCCTCCGCCGCCATCTATGGTGTCCTCGGCGCCAACGGCGTGATCTACATCACTACGAAAGGCGGAAAATACAATTCGAAACCGACACTGGACTTTTCCGGGTACTACGGTGTACAACAAACGGCGAAAAAGATCAACCTGCTGGATGCAACGGAATTCGCCGTGCTGAAAAATGAAGCCTTTGCGGCAGCCGGCCAGCCGTTGCCGTACCCGAATGCAACCCTGGGCGAAGGTACTGATTGGCAGGATGAGATCTTCCAGGAGGCGCCAATCCAGAATTATCACCTTACGCTTTCCGGTGGATCGGAAAAAACCGCCTATTCTATCGGCGGCTCTTTCCTCGATCAGGAGGGCATCGTCGGTGGAGACAAAGCCTCCTACAGGCGCTACAATGCGCGAATTAACTTCTCGACGGAGATCGCCGAAGACGTTACGCTGCAAAACGTCTTCCTTTATACCAACGAACGGCGGAGAACCCTTCCTGAAAGCGGCATCGCATCGGTCCTCTATAACGCCATCAACGCATCACCGCTCGCGTCCGTGCGCACGCCGGAAGGACGCTACACCTATCTCGAAGAGTTCAGCGACATCATCAACCCGTTGGCGCAGATCGACAACACGTTCAACAACACGGCGGTCAACAAACTCGTCGGAAAACAGGAACTCACCTGGGCGATCAACGACCGGTTCGAGCTGTCGGGGCGCGCGGGCTACACCTATGCCGTAGTGGAAGGAAAGGGCTTTAATCCCCTTGTTTACTACGGCGCCAACAAGGCACAGAACACCGCCGCAAATGCGGATCTGGATCCGCCCACGCGTGACGTTTTCGGTCAACTGTTGCCCGTTTACAACTCCGTGAACGAGTATCGCAACACCTATTTCACAACCAACCTCGACGCCTTCCTCAACTACAACCAGACCTTCGGCGTACACGCGGTTAAGGCAACGTTGGGAACATCAATTTTTATCGACCGGAGTTCTGGTCTTTCAGGTACCGCTTACAACATTCCTTATAATGCCTGGGAGTTTGCCGACATATCCCTTGCGGACAATGCAGACCTGTTCAACAGCACCGGTTCTTTCCAGGATGAATCGCGCCTGTTGTCGCAATTTGTTCGCGGGCAGTATGCGTACGACGGCCGCTACATTTTCTCTGCAACCTTGCGCAGGGACGGATCGACAAAGTTTGGCAGCAACAACCGTTTTGGATATTTCCCTTCAGCCTCGGCGGCGTGGGTCATTTCGGACGAGTCATTCTTCGGTGCCGACTTCGTGCAGTTCCTTAAGTTGCGGGCCAGCTATGGTATCATCGGTAATGACCGCATCGGCACGTGGCGCTACCGCGCGCTGCTCGGTGGAGAGGCGGTTTATCCGTTCGGCGACCAACTGATCACCGGTCAGGCCATCGGTGTGCTCGGCAATGAAGACCTGAAGTGGGAGACCACCCATCAGTTCAACGCCGGCTTCGATGCCGACATCGTCTCGGAACGACTTAGCGTTTCCCTCGACTATTACATCAAGACCACGCACGACCTGCTGTTTACACCCGAAGTGTCGGGGATTACCGGAGCGTATGGCCCTGGCGGCGCAGGCCCGACAATCAACGCGGGGAACGTGAGGAACCGCGGCATCGACCTTACCCTGGCGTACAGTCAGGAGATCAGCGAGGCGATTGGTTTTTATGCCACATACACCCTAACCACCTTCAGGAATGAAGTAACCGAAATGCCGTCTGACTTCATCCCGGGAGGAGGCTTCGGCGTGGGCGGCATGACTGCCAGTAGAATGCAGGTAGGCTTTCCGTTGGGATATTTCTTTGGCTACAAGACCGACGGTGTCTACCAAAACCAGTCGGAGATCGATGAGCGCGGCGTGACGCAGGCAGGTGCTGCCCCTGGCGACCTCCGTTATGTCGATATCAGCGGTGACAACGAGGTCAACTTCAGCAACGAATCGGATAAGACCTTGCTCGGATCTCCTATTCCGGACGCGACCATGGGTTTGAACCTCGGCGTGACGTTCAAAGGGGTCGATCTGTCGGCTTTGGTCTATTCGTCGATAGGCAACGAGATCGTTCGAAACTATGAGCGTCAGCAGCCCCTGGCCAATCAGTTGGCTTACCGCATCGGCCGGTGGACCGGCGATGGCTCCACCAACGAACATCCGCGGCAAACGGTGGGATTGAATACCAACGCCGTCTTTTCGGACTACTACGTCGAAGATGGCTCCTATATCCGACTCAGGAACGTACAGCTTGGATACACCTTCCCCCGTACACTGACTGAAAGGATCGGTGCCAAGAAGGTGAGGCTTTATGTGGCGGCCAACAACCTCCTGACCCTTACGCGGTACCGGGGATTTGATCCCGATAACTCGTCGCCTGCGCCCCTCTACGCGGGGATTGACAGCGGGTTTTATCCGCAGGCGCGGACATTCATGGCAGGTATTAACCTTAACTTCTAAGGCGATGAAAAAGATATTTCAAATTTCAACACTCGTACTCACAGGCCTGTTCATCTCGATCAGTTGCGATGACTTTGTGGATGTTGGGCCGCAATACAAGATGGACGCCGACAACTTTTTCAGAAGTCCGGCCGACTATGACAAAGCGTTGACCGCGGCCTACGACCTGTTGCAAACGACGTTTAACAATCTGTGGATCGGCGAGATTGCATCCGATAACGCGATCGCCGGAGGGGAAAGCGTAACCGACACCGAGGGGCTGCACCAGATCGATGAGATGACCCACGGTGGCGTGAACAACGAACTGCGCCGTGTGTGGCGGTGGATGTATGCCGGTGTCACGCGCGCCAACTACATCTTTGAATACAAGGACGCCCTCGAATTCGAAGGCAAGGAACGCATCCTCGCCGAGGCGGCATTCCTTCGCGCCTTCTATTACTTTGAGTTGGTGAAATTTTTTGGCGACGTTCCGTTGATCGTCGACAAGCGCCTTAGCGGAAGCGAAGTTTCGGAACAGCCGAGGACACCTGCTACGGACGTGTATGCGCAGATCGAAAAGGACCTGTTGTTCGCGGCCGAGCGTCTTGACTGGACGACGCCGGTGAAAGGACGGGCTACCCGCGGCGCCGCGCTGAGTTTGCTGGGCAAGGCATACCTTTATCAGAACAAGTTTGATGAAGCCGCCACCACCTTCGATATCGTAATTAACGAAGGTCCCTACGACCTCTTTGACGATGTAACAACGATGTTTCGCGTGGCCAATGAAAACAACAGTGAAGTCGTTTTCGATGTGCAATACGTTGGCATCGAAGGCGGGGGCTATGGTTGTCTTGAATGTCTTGAAGGCAATGCAGCCGTCGGCTTCCACGGCATCCGCGGCTACCAGGGTCCGGTCTACGCCGATGGCAACAGCTACAACCTCCCAACGGATGACCTCGTGGCAGCCTTCGAAGCGGGCGATCCCCGGCTCACGGCGTCAGTACTCGACATCGAGGCATGGCAGGCTGCAAACCCTGATGTTGAATATGTCGAAGGCGCGGGAGGACACACGGGATACTACAACAACAAGTACCTCAAACGTGCCGATGAACTCGGCCCCCCCGACAACGACCTGACGAGCCCGGTCAACTATGTGGTGATCCGCTATGCCGATGTGTTGCTGATGGCGGCGGAGGCGAACAACCGGAAGTCGGCGCCCAACGACGTCCTCGCGCAGCAGTATCTTAACGAGGTGCGCGACCGCGTGGACCTGGATGCCGTAACGGCTACCGGCACCGCGCTCACCGAGGCGATCTGGAACGAACGCCGCGTCGAACTTGCCGGCGAGGGACATCGCTTCTTCGACCTGGTAAGAACAGGTAAGGCGGCGGATGAGATAGCTGGGTTTGTCGCCGGCAAACACGAACGCTTCCCGATACCGCAGATCGAGATCGATCTCGCCGGCGCAGGATGGGACCAGAATCCTAATTATTGACCTAAGAAAAAATTGAAGCTATGAAAAAGGCATTGTTCAATATCATATGGGTGCTCTTCCTTGGGGCGGGCATCCTGTCGTGTAAGGAGGATATCCCGGAGCTCGGCACGCCACCGACAGCGGAGGATCTCGCCTTCACCGTCACGCCGAGTGAAACGAGCGCCAATATCCTTACCTTTTCGAATACTTCCGGCGCTTTTCTCAAACAGTGGGAATTCAGCAACGGGCAGCGCTTTGAAGGCAGTTCCGTACAGGTGACGTTTCCATTTCAGGGCACCTACGATGTGACGCTGCGCGTATTTACATCCGGCGGAAGCCTCGAAACGACTGAATCGTTCCTGGTCCCGGAGACGGACCTGAATCTCCTCGAGTCGATCTACACGATTCTTACGGGGGGCAATGAGGCACCCGAAGGGAAGCGCTGGGTGGTGGATGCGGGCACACAAGGCCATATGGGAATCGGACCGGCGGATGGCAACACGCCCGCATGGTGGGCGGCTGCTCCCAACGACAAGAGTGAGACCGGCTTGTATGACGATGTGTACACCTTCCAGCTCGACGGAATGAAATTCATCATGGAAACGAATGGAGACGTCTACGTCAACAACGCGCAGGGACCGAACTTTCCGGGGGCTTATGCGAACAAGGGTGACCTCACGGCGCCATTCGACGGCCCCGAAAATCTCAGCTGGTCGGTTTCCAAGGATGGCGACAAACAATTCCTCACCATCAACGGCGCTGGTTTTATCGGCTACTACACCGGCGTGTCCACCTACGAGGTGCTCACCGCTACCGAGGAGCTGATTCACCTGCGTTACCTTGACGCGGCAAATTCCGCTAACGCGTGGTATCTGCGTTTGGTCCCTGAAGGGTTTGTATCGGCGCCAACCACGACCACCTTGCCGATCGATTTTGAAGGAGCGGTGCCGCCCTTTGTGGGTTTCGGCGGGTCGACCTATGAAGTGGTCGACAATCCCGCGGCCGACGGGGTGAACGGCAGCGCAAAAGTTGGAAAATATGTGAAAGGTACGGAAGGAAGTTGGGCGGGAATCAGCACCCAGCTATCCGGTAAGCTCGATTTTTCCGTGAACACAGTTTTCAAATATAAGGTATATTCGCCGGTGACCGGAAGGGCGCTGTTCAAGATTGAAGATTCAGCCGACGCCGGAAAGTTTGTGGAGGTTTTTGCCGACGTTACACAGGCCAACCAATGGCAGGAACTCACCTTTGACTTTTCCGGCACCGAGAGCGGCGTATACGACAAGATTGCGCTGTTCCTCGATTTCGATAACAACGCCGGGGGAACTTTCTTAATCGATGATATCAGACTCGAGGCAGTCACGGCTTCGCTGACGGAAGCGGCGCTCACCGGAGGTGCCAGTAAAGCCTGGAAGCTGAAACCGGCGGCGGGTTCCTTCGGCGTCGGGCCCAACAAGGGAACCGACGAATGGTGGCCCAACGGCGCCGATATCTCGGCTGACCGCCCTTGTCTTTTCAACGACGAGTACGTTTTTAGCACAGGTGGTGCCTACGAATACAAAGCCAATGGCGACGTATGGGCCGAGGGTTACATGGGCGTTGCGCCGGATGGTTGTATCGACGAGGCTGATCTTCCCGCAAATGCCGCCGCGTGGGGGGCAGGGACACACACGTTTACGTTTGATGAAGGAACGGAATCCACGCCGGCGACGATCACCGTTTCCGGTACGGGAGCATTCATCGCGTTACCCAAAGCCTACAACGGAGGCGAGTATGCGTCGGCTCCTCCAACTACAGATGGGTCTGTGACGTATGAGGTCCTCAGCTACGTGAAGACGGCGACCTCGGAAACGATAACCATTTCCGTGGATATCGCCGGCGGTTTTTGGACATTTGTACTTGAAGCTCAATAAAAATCAGGGCAGCCGGAATCTCTCCGGCTGCCTTTAATTACCCGTCATGAAGCACCACTTGCCATTGTTGTCCTTGTTCTTGTTCTTGGCGTGCGACAACGCTGCCCCGCCGGCGCCGGTCGTTCCACCATCAGGTCTCGTCATCACGGTAACGGAAGGCGAGGGCAGGGCCGTCGAAGTATCCGCATCGGCGACGAATGCCAACTTCTATACGGTTTATTTTGGGGAAGTTGCTTTCGCTTCCGTAAAAACGATGTCCGGCAAAGCGGCGTATACCTACAGCATGGACGGCGTCTACACCATCAAGGTCAACGCCCACGCTACCGACGATGTGTTTATCTCCGAAACGCAGGAGGTGGAGATCGCCCTGGGTGATGGCATTGAAATCCCGGCGGAGGGCTATACGACGCCTTTGAGCTACGACGGCATGCAGCTCCTCTGGCAGGATGAATTCGATGGTGACGTACTCGACCAGGATGACTGGACGCATGAAGTCGGGACGGGCAGCAACGGATGGGGAAATAATGAGCTGCAGTACTACCGCCCGCAGAATACGACGATCAAAGAAGGCTGTCTGGTAATCACGGCGCGCCGCGAGAACTATGGGGGAAGTGAGTTCACGTCGTCACGCATCATCACACAGGACAAGGTGACGTTTCAATATGGACGTGTCGACATCCGCGCGGCCCTGCCGAAAGGTCAGGGCATCTGGCCGGCGCTATGGATGCTGGGCAACAACATCGGCAGCGTGGGCTGGCCGTCGTGCGGAGAGATCGATATCATGGAAATGATCGGCGGTGCAGGGCGTGAAAAGACCGTGCATGGAACCGTCCACTGGGAAAGCAACGGCCACGCCAGCTATGGCAACGATCATTCTCTCGCATCGGGAACTTACGGTGACAAGTTCCATGTGTTCTCCATCGAATGGACTCCCACAACCATCACCTGGTACGTCGACGATGTCCAGTTTAATGTGATCGACATCACACCCGCGGACCTGGCCGAGTTTCACCAATCGTTCTTTTTGATCTTTAATGTGGCCGTCGGGGGAAACTGGCCCGGTTCTCCCGACGCCTCTACACTGTTTCCACAACATTTGATTGTCGACTATGTCCGCGTATTCCAGCATGAATAACATAAAAATGGTGAAGTTCCCGAAGGTGAATTCCGTACCCATGGTGCTGCTGCTCTCCATGCTTCTGTTTTTTTGCGCGTCGCCCAACGGAACGGATAACGGTCCCACGGCGGTATGGCAGGACGAATTTGAGTACGAAGGAGCGCCGGACCCGGACTACTGGACTTTCGATGAGGGCGACGGCTGCCCACGCCTTTGCGGATGGGGAAATAATGAACTGCAGTATTACACGCGTCGTCCGGAGAACGTTCGGGTCGAGAACGGCAAGTTGATTATTGAAGCACGCCGTGAAGCCTTTGGATCAAAGCGTTATACTTCGGCGCGGATGCGCGCAACACACTCGGTTTCCCGGACCTATGGCTACGTCGAGGTGAAGGCGAAACTGCCTTTTGGCCGGGGAACGTGGCCGGCGATCTGGATGCTTCCGGATTCCGCGACCTACGGCGGGTGGCCCCGCAGCGGTGAAATCGACATCATGGAGCACGTCGGCTTTGACCCTGGCGTCGTTCACGGCACGGTGCACACGGAATCATTCAACCACATGAAGGGCACGCAGGTAGGAAAGCAGAGGCGCGTCGATGGCTTCGACAATGCCTTCCATGTGTATGCAATAAACTGGACGCCCGACCGGATTGAGTTTTTTATCGATGGTGAACAGTACCATGTCTTTGAGAACAACGGAGACGGAACGGATGCCTGGCCATTTGACCACGCTTTCCATCTGATCATGAATATCGCCGTCGGCGGAGGCTGGGGAGGCCGCGAAGGCGTCGACGAATCGATCTGGCCTCAAAGGATGGAGGTGGAATACGTCCGCGTGTACGAACCGCTGAACGAGACCCAAAAAGCGATTATGTTGCGGACCGCCGAAAAGTGAGCTTGAGAATTGGTTTTCCCGACTGTCACAAACGGACCGGTGCGCTATAACAATATCGCCCAGTACAAGATCAACACGGAGAAGAGGAGCATCAGAAATACGCCTTTAAACAAATTGAATTCCAATCGGTCGTTCATGGTGTTTGTGTTTTGACATCGCAAAGATGCCTCCCACCCAATGCCCGTCCATCAGGGTAAACTGGATTCGGATAAAATCAGCGCAACCCCTATGAAGCTGTTTCACGCCCCATGTTCACACGTTTCCGCAGGCTGATCACGTCGGCGGCGCTCGTTTTTTTGGTTCCGGGGCTCGTTTAAGGGATCAGGGAAACCCCTACGGCTCACGAGCGTGTCTCGGTGTTGCCTCCCTTTTTATAGAGTCCCATCATTTCTCCGTAGGCAAGGACGTGGTTGGTGATTTCCTGTTCGATGTTTTTCTTGTCGGTGTCGTCATTTACCTCGAGCAAGGTGTCGAGCGCGTAAACCTTAAAGAAATACCTGTGTGTGCCGGAGGGTGGGCAGGGGCCGAGGTACTGATTTTCACCCACGCCATTCTTCCCCACTTTTCCGGGCGTGGTTCCCTCCGCTATGTGCTTTTGCGGCCGGATGTTCCACACTACCCAGTGGTCGAAGATGCGTCCCGGCGCATCGGGGTCTTCGATGATCACGACCAGACTCCGCGCTTCGTCCGGAATCCCGTCGATCGTCAGCGGCGGATTGATCCCATCGCCGTCGCACGTATACCTTGATGGGATATAGCCGTCGTGCTTAAAAGCCGGGCTGCTTATGGTCAGCGTTACCTTGGTTGCAATTGAAGAAGTCGTCATGCGAAACTGTTGTTTAGGGTGAATTAAATTTTGATGCCATCCCGGTCGTTCTCCCGTACTTGTACCACAATTTCCATCTATTTGAAAGTCATCGGACGACCGACGCGCATTGAGAGTCCGTCATGAGCGTGCGTGCCGCTTTCTTGTGGCGTGGAATAGTTTTGTTATCGCAACTGCGTTAAACTAAAGCATTCGATTATGGCAACTCAATCAAATTCAAAACTGAAGGAATTTTTCGTTGAACAACTTCAGGACATCCATTGGGCAGAAAAGGAATTGATCCGTACCCTGCCGAAGATGAAAGATGCCGCCACAAACAATGAATTGAAGCAGGCATTTGATGAACACCTTCGTCAAACCGAAGAACATGTCAAGCGGATTGAAGAGGTATTTAAAATGATCGATGAACCCGTCTCCGACCACAAGTGTCCCGCGATGGTGGGGATTGTGAACGAAGGGGAAGAGATTATCCGCGAGACCGATGAAGGCTCGGCACAGCGGGATGTCGGGCTCATCTTTGCCGGGCAGAAGGCTGAACATTATGAAATCGCAACTTACGGCGGACTGGTCACCTTGGCCAAAACCCTTGGATTCGGAGACGCGGCTGACACGCTTCGCCAGACGCTTGCCGAAGAAAAAGAAACCGATCGGCTTCTCACAGACATCGCGGAAAGCCACATTAACTATGACGCGAGCATGGAGCCGCAATCGGCATAAGAGAACGATATTAAACAGTTGGAAAAACTATGGCACTGATAAAACGCTCCACTTGGCCCTCCACGCTTGGAGGCTCATTGCTAAGTGACTTCTTTGATGACGACCGTTTTTTCAATTCACCTGCATTGGGCAGCAGAAGCATGCCGGCGGTGAACATCAGGGAAACGGACAAGACTTACGAGGTGGAACTTGCCGCACCCGGGTACGGTAAGAAAGACTTCAAGATTGAGATCGACAATGGCCTGCTCACGGTGTCGGCCGAAAAGCGCGAGGAGAAACAGGAGAACGAAGAGAACTATACGCGCCGTGAATTCGGCTATAGCTCCTTCTCA
Source organism: uncultured Roseivirgaceae bacterium (assembly GCA_964551035.1). Classification (GTDB taxonomy): domain Bacteria; phylum Bacteroidota; class Bacteroidia; order Cytophagales; family Cyclobacteriaceae; genus Chryseosolibacter. The sequence continues at coordinate 46,288 of CAZKBK010000017.1, forward strand.
CGTTCCTTCAACCTTCCAACCAATACCAACGAGGAGGATATCGGCGCGAGATATGAGGACGGGATTCTCAAGCTGAGCGTTGCAAAGAAGACCGACGATGCAAACAAAGGTAGAAAGGCCATTAACGTTCAGTAAGTATTTGATATGAAAGGGCCGCCCGAAAAAGGGTGGCTTTTTCATGGCTATCTTTGACGCCTAAACGAGGACTTCTTCCCCGACGTTCGCGTCAACGACCTGCACCTGGATGCCGTTCGCCGGTGTAAGTTGGATGGCCTCGATGCCCGTTTTCGTCCGCCGCACCTGCAGGATGATGAGCTTGTTGTTCAACCTCAGGTTGGTAATGGTGATATCGCTGATGGAAGGCGGCAACACGGGGTGGCAAAACGTGATGGTGTTCGACATCGCATCGATCTTAAGCCCCAGGGCAGCCTGCAACATAAGGTAACTTGTCGCGACGGCCCAGGCTTGCGGCGAGCAGGCGACGGGGTAGGACGTCGGCGCTTTTCCTTCTTCACGGGGGAAGCCGCAGAATAACTCCGGCAGGCGAAAGTCCTCAACATACGTCGCTGTGTCAAACGTTGCCGAGAGCACCTTGAGCGCTTCGTCCATGAGCCCGTAACGGGAAAGGCCATACGCGATCATCGCGTTGTCATGCGGCCATACGGAACCGTTGTGATATGACATCGGATTGTAGCGGGATTCCTGCCGCCCGATCGTGCGAATTCCCCAGCCGGAGAACATCTGTTCGCTCACCAAAGTTTTCGCAATGATTGCCGCCCGCTCGCGCGTCGCGATGCCGGAGAAGAGGCAATGGCCCGCGTTTGAAGAGATGACGCTGCACGGTGCTTTTTTTCCGTCGAGGGCGATCACGTAGGTCTGCCTGGCCTCCGACCAGAATACTTCATTGAACCGCTTCTTGAGTTCGTCCGCTTCTCCCAGGAGTCGCGATGACGTTTGCTCATGGCCCAATGCCCGCGCAATCCGGCTCGCTTTTACCTTGGCATCGTAGGCGTATCCCTGCACTTCGCAAAGGGCGATAGGATCCTGCGCCATGCCGCCGTCTTCATAAAAAATGGAGTCATGCGAGTCTTTCCATCCCTGGTTGACCAGTCCTTTTTCGGATTTTGTTTTGTATTCGAGGAACCCGTCGCCGTCAAGGTCGCCGTATTCGTCCATCCAGGTGAGTGCGAGTTCGATGTTTGGCCAAATCTGTTCGATGGTCTTTAAGTCGTTGGACCTTTCCAGGTATGCGCCGGCGAGGCATATAAACAAGGGCGTGGCGTCGATAGTGCCGTAGTACAATTTGAACGGGATCTCGCCGAGTGCCGCCATCTCGCCACCGCGGGCCTCGTGGAAGATCTTGCCGGGTTCCGCGTCCTGAAAGTCGCTGAAGTCTTTCGCCTGCGTGTGGGCGAGGTAAAGGAGCACGCCCCGCGCAAGTTCCGGTTCCACCCACAGGCATTCCCACGCGGTGATGATGCCATCCCGGCCAAAAGGGGTGCTGTACCAGGGAACGCCCGCGTAGGGGTAAAGCCCGTGCGCGGTTTGACTCGTCATCGTGATGAGGTCGGATTTGGATCTCCTGATCCAGTCGTTAAACTGCTCGTTGGATGTCTTGATATCCGCGCAATACTTGTTGATACGATCCATATACATGTTCATCGCGTTGCGCGCACCCTCGAAGTTCAGGCGGATAAGGTCCTTTTTCTGTTCACTCATCGCGACGTCGATGTAGATCTCCCGCGCCTCCTGAGGTGCGAGGTCGATACGCCAGGTGACAGCGTTGCCCTTCGTCTCGTCGGGATGGGGGCTGAAGTAGATGCGGGTTTTTCGCAGCACGTCGTCAAGGCCGCGATAAGCGCAGGTCAACGCGCCGTCCTGCATTTCCGGCGGGAAACGTTCGCCCTTGTTCTCCCGTACCTGGCCGCGCACTTCAAAGATGTCGGAGAAGTCACCCTCGCAACGAAGTTCTAACGTCAGCCTTTCCGGTTCAAGACCGAAGTTCTTCAGCATGATCCGCTCGTGATACGTGGATTCCCAGAGCAGCTTTGTTCGTTGAATGTGAATGGTTCCATAGAGCAGCATTTGCCCGTTGGCTCTTTCCAAATCGGGATTGGTGAGATCGACGATCAGCATCTGGTTGTCGTCCCGCGGACTCGAACTCAAGAGGAGGGGCCGTGATCCATTGACCATAAGGTCCATGCGGGAGACGTAACGCGTGCCGTCATGAAAAATACCCTGCTTGCCTGCGCCGATTTGATGAATGTCACCATGCCATCCGAAGATGGCGAAGGCGTCTCCCTGCTTCAACACCATCGTCCGCTGATCGGCGAACGAGGAAGTCGCCAGGATGTAGTGCTGATTTCCAACTTCGATGATGTTCATACCTGCAATATTTTAACGTCATGGCTGTTGTGCTTCTCTTGCACGACTCTCCGGTACAAGTCGACGTACGCCTGCGCCATCGCCCTGGCGGTGAAACGGGTTTCGAAAACCCGCCGACATTCCTTTCGGTCAATCAGGTCGATGCTTTGGACCGCTTTGACGGCCTGGTTCGTTCCATCGACAATAAATCCGCATCGTCCGTGTTCGATGATCTCCGGCACGCTTCCCCCGCGGAAGGCCACGACCGGCGTCCCGCATGCCAACGATTCGATCATCACGAGCCCGAAGGGTTCGGCCCAGTTGATCGGGAACAGGAGGCCGATGGCGTTGCTCAGAAAGGATCCCTTTTCCACGTCGCTGATTTCGCCAACGAATTCGATCAACGGATGGTCTAGTAGTTTCCTGATGTGATGCTCGTAATAGGGGCGATCATTCGAGTCTATCTTCGCCGCAATTTTCAGGGGAAGCCCGCACCGAACGGCAATCTCGATGGCTTTGTCGATACCCTTCTCCGGGGAAATCCGGCCGAGGAAGGCCAGGTACCTGCCGGGCGAAAGGGATGGCTCGAAGCGTTGTTCGGGTAAGCCGTGATAAACGTTCCCGATCCAATTCAAGTGCGGCAGTGGCGCGCGTTGCGCCATGGAGATCGACACGACGGGCATTTCATCGAACGCCCGGTAAAGTTGTTCCATCACGGGAACGCTTAGCCTGCCATGCACGGTCGTGACATGGTTGACTGGATTCAGACGCGTGAGGGGAAAATGAAGGTAGTCGATGTGATAATGAATGATGTCGAAATGATGAAGCTGGTCCTGCACGAGCTGCAGCAGTAACGTGTGGTGCGCCTGCTTGTCTTCACAATTTTTTGTGAGCCGCAGCGATTCGCGGGTGGAAGACACCAGCCTGGCGCTCGTGGTCGAGTCTCCGCTCGCGAACAAGGTCACGTCGTGGCCTTGCGCCACCAACTCTTCCGTAAGGAAGGATACAACACGCTCGGTGCCGCCATAATACTTTGGGGGCACGCTTTCATCCAACGGCGCAACCTGGGCTATTCTCAAATGATTTTTCAGCATAGTAAAAATGATATTTGCGGCCGTCGCCGGGTCGGTGTTGGCCCCGTTATCGAATGGATGAAAAAATTCCCGTTCCTTTGGACGCATGGCATTTTTCAGGCATGCACGTGGATGTTCGCCTGGAAAAGTTGTGGCAGCAGGTTGATTTTGGGTAACGGGCGGCAAATAAAAAAAGACCACCGGGCGGTAGTCTTCATCTCGCTGTTCGTTAAAAACGTCTAATCTTTTTTCTTCAGCCCGTTAAAGAACTTTGCCCAATTGAATGGGTTGAGGAATGGGTTCGTCACCGGCATAAATTTGTCGTTCTGGGATGTCGCCCACCGATCGAGCGTGTAGCGTTGGTTCATGGGCCCGTTCATCGGTGCCGTCTTTAGCATAAGGGCGAGCAGCTCTTCGTTGAGGTTCTCTTTCTCCATAACATCCTGAGGTGGAAGATTGAGCGCGAGCACGGCTTCCTTGAAAACCTCTTCCGTTGGATAAGGCATGATGACGATCTCCTTGAGATAGGTGATGTCTTCTACCATGGGGACAACAATCGTGAGGTATTCCGGCGCCGATTTAGGAATGATGTAGTGCTGTCGCTTATAGCCCACGGAACTGATTACCACGCTGTCGCCGACCAGAACCGGTAAAGAGAAAAATCCAACCGCGTTGGTAGTGACACCGCGGCCCGCTTTCGGAATGTACACGTGGACGCCCGGTATGGGACCACTTACGGTATCCAGCACGACACCTGAAAGTTGAATGACGCGTTTCTGCTGCTGTGCCTCGGCCTGCCCGCTCAGTGCTAACCACGCAAAAACCGCAATAACCGATGCAAAAAGATATCTTTGTCTCAGAAACGTCACCCCGAAAGTTTTAATCCTTAAATATAAAAATAAGGCCAATCCCAGCCTAATTTATTACTTTGACCCTCCATTGAAGATGCCAAATGCGGCTAAAAAGTTTCAATTTGACACTGGGATCTCAGATTTTTAAGGCTTGTGCCGATGAATCCCGCCTGCGCATCCTCCACCTCATTTTTTCCAATGGGGAAATGTGCATTTCAGACCTGGAAAAAATACTCGACTTTACCCAGGCAAAAACGTCCAGGCACCTGATCTATCTAAAAAACTCCGGGATACTGACGCACCGCCGTTACAACCACTGGGTCTTCTACCAGATAAAAGATGAGGTTCTTGAAATTCTTAAACAGATTTTTCAGTTCTTAAGACATGACCGGCAGCTCCAGCAAGATCAGCAGGTGTACCAGACGCTCTTTTCCAACCGCGAACTGGTGCTGAACAAGCTGCGGATCCAGACCTGGCAGCAGGCGGGATAAGTTTGACGATGCGACGCTATAAGTGTATTTTTTTTGACCTCGACCACACCCTGTGGGACTATGAGACGAACAGTTGTGACACCTTAAGGGAACTTTATCACGCGTACAACCTTTTCGAGCGCGGTGTACACACGGTAGAAAGCTTCCAGCAGCAATTCAGGATTGTCAATTCAAGCCTCTGGGAACTGTACGACCGCGGGATGATCAACAGCGAAACGATCCGCCGCGACCGGTTCCGCCGGATACTCGGCCATTTCATGGCTTGCGACGACAAATTGTGCGAGGAACTGTCCATCGAATACCTTCACGCCTGTCCCAAGAAAGCGAACCTGCTACCCCACGCGCTGGAAACGCTGGACTATCTTTCCGACCACTACATCATGACGGTGGTCACGAACGGCTTCGATGAGATACAGAAAGTGAAATTGGCCTCGGGCAACCTGAACGGTTATTTTGATCATGTGGTCACGTCCCAAAAGGCCGGCCACAAGAAGCCCGCCCGCGAGATCTTTGAATATGCAATGAAGGCCAATGATGTGACCGCCGGAGAAACGGTGATGATTGGCGATAACCTTTTGACCGATATTGCCGGCGCGCAAAACGCCTCCATCGACCCGGTGTTCTTCAACCCGGAAGAAATAAGCCACAACGTTGAGGTCAGGCACGAGATCAAATGCCTTTCGGAACTTCGGAACATCCTCTGATTTGTTACCTTTGCAGCCATTAAATCACAACCGACATGCCAAAAGGATTTTATAACGTACCCACGCCCAGGAATGAACCAGTGCTGACCTATGGACCGGGCACCAACGAACGCAAAATGCTTCAGCAGGCGCTGGCGGCGGCGCATAGTGTCGAGGCCGATGTGCCGATGTACATCGGGGGTCAGGAAGTACGCTCGGGGAATAAGAAGAAGCTCGCGCCCCCGCACGACCACCAGCATGTGCTGGGATACTACCACCAGGGGGATAAGTCACACGTCGAGCAGGCCATCCAGGCTGCGCTGAACGCGCGCGAACCCTGGGCTGCCATGCGTTGGGAACACCGTGCAAGTATTTTTCTCAAAGCCGCCGAATTGATGGCGGGACCATGGCGCTACAGGATCAACGCCGCCACGATGTTGGGCCAATCGAAGAATGCGTTCCAGGCGGAGATCGATTCCGCGTGCGAACTGATCGACTTTCTCCGGTTCAACGTGCATTACATGTCTCAGATCTATCACGACCAGCCCGAGTCGTCACCCGGCGTCTGGAACCGGATTGAATACCGGCCGCTGGAGGGATTCACCTTCGCGCTGACGCCTTTCAATTTTACGGCGATCGCCGGAAACCTGCCTACGAGTATGGCGATGATGGGCAACACCGTAGTTTGGAAACCGGCGAACAGCCAGATCTATGCGGCGAACGTGATCATGGAGATCTTGCGCGAGGCCGGCCTTCCGGATGGTGTGATCAACCTGATCTACGTAAGCGGACCCGACGCCGGCGACGTGATCTTCAACCACCGCGATTTTGCAGGGATTCACTTCACGGGAAGCACGGGCGTGTTCCAGAGCATGTGGAAGACGATCGGCGCAAACATCCACAAGTATAAGTCGTATCCGCGCATTGTCGGCGAAACCGGAGGAAAGGACTTCGTGGTGGCGCACAAGAGCGCTCATCCGAAAGTGGTGGCCACCGCGCTGTCCAGGGGCGCCTTTGAGTACCAGGGTCAAAAATGTTCGGCGGCATCGCGGGCATACATACCGTCAAACATCTGGGACGAGGTGAAAAAGTATCTCCTCGAAGACCTGTCGACTTTCAAAATGGGAGGCACCGAAGATTTTGGAAACTTCATCAACGCGGTCATTGATGAGAAGGCCTTCAACTCCATCTCGAAATACCTTGACGACGCGCGCACCAACCCGATGAATGAGATCATCGCGGGAGGTAAGTACGACAAATCCAAGGGTTACTTTATCGAGCCTACCGTCATCGTGACGAAGGACCCGTCATCGGTGACGATGTGCGAGGAGATCTTCGGGCCTGTTTTGACGATCTATGTATATCACGCGGAAAATTTTGAACAGACACTTGAACTGGTAGACAGCACGTCGCCGTATGCGCTGACGGGGTCGATCCTCGCACAGGACAGGTTTGCCATCGAACTGGCCACAAAGAAGCTTGCCAACGCCGCCGGCAATTTCTATATCAACGACAAGCCTACGGGCGCGGTAGTGGGCCAGCAGCCTTTTGGCGGCGCCAGAGGTTCAGGTACCAACGACAAAGCGGGTGCGAAAGTGAACCTCCTCCGCTGGGTATCGATGCGTACGATCAAGGAAACGTTTGTTCCGCCGACGGACTACCGGTATCCGTTTCTCGAATCATAAGGTTGGCTCGATCCGGTTTCAGGTCTTTGGAAAAGGTGCTACGAATTTCGCAGCACCTTTTTTCTATGCATCATTCCCAGGGCGATCACCGCCAGGATCGCAACGAGATAAAATCCCGGTTCGCTCATCCGGGTCTCTTCGCCCGCGTCAAGGAATTTCTCACCATTGAGTACACTTTCCTGTTTCCTTAGAAGCATTTTTTTCTGAGCGTCATTTTCGAGCGCCAGGAAGGATGTCGTTGGGGTGAGGATGTGGTCCCGGAAGCTGTCACGGACCAACGCGCGCCAATGGTCATGGGTGTATTGCGGGTGAAAGACGTGCACCAGCCAGCGACCTTCCAGGGCAAGGCCACGTAGCCATTCATCTGACGGGCGTTGACCACCGTCCGGCGTCCATGCCCTGAACCTCACGGAGGGGGTACCGTCATCGCGGAACAGAAGTTCCGGATTCCTTGCGTTTGGCCATGCGACAATATCAAAGGCATCGTCCGGATGTTCCTGTACGCCAAACGGCGCTTCGACGAACGGGTGAGGGGTGAGGCGGCCATCATGGTCAAGGACATAAAAGTGATCGGTCTCCGGAAGGGCAATAGCCATGTCATCGAACGACGATGGAAGGATGGCGTGTTCGAGATGGTCCGTAACTACGACGATGATGGGACGCTCGTCTTTGTCAAAGTACGCCGCATACAGGATTTCTTGTATGGCCCGTTCAAGGAAGAAACCACCCTCTGGACGCATGGAATGCAGGATCTCCTGAGGGTCTTTGATGCCTGTGTAAGTCGATGTATATGTACTTACCAGGGTGTACCTGGCTTCGCCGGGAACGCTTTGCCTGCGTTGAAAGGAACGGATGCGGTCCGCGAGTTCCCTACCGGGTGCCGTCATTTCGCCGGAACAGTCCACGACGAAATGATAGTACGGCTTCCGATGATAGGGCTCCATCCTGGATTTTGATGCTGCAGGAAAGAAGATGGTGTTCCCGTCGCTTGTCGTGATGGGTGTCGTTAGCATCTCATCTGATTCTTTTCCGAGGTATAACGTGCGTCCGTCAATCTGGATTTTGACGGGCTCCTTATGGAGGATCCGGAACCCGGTGGTTCGCGCTTCCCGTGGCGCGAAAGGGAATACGCGCAGCATCACACGGTTTCCGTCAAGATAGGTCATCAGTCCAGGGTCTTGCCGCGTCTCGGTAATTTGCCTGTAAATCCATGTCGCGGCTTTCCGCTCGGCAAGAATTCCCTTTTCTTTTCGGTCTCCGATCATCAGGTAATAATCATTGATCCAACACCCTTCAGGGAGCTCGAAGGTGCTTACATACTCCTGATTCGCCCATTCGGAATTCTGTAAGGTGAGTTCGACGTCGCTGGTCCACACCTCGTTTTCGTCGTCATAAGCGGAGTGCGTCACGAAATCTTTCAGAAACGGGGACGGCGCTGTGGCTGCCACCGGCGTAACCGGCAATGGCCGCTGTTCACCCTGTTCCATGCCGAATATTTTTTCAATTCGCGCGATTTTCTCATCCGATAGCGTCAGGTTCTCAAGGACAATCGCATTGTAAATCGACGAAAGGAACGGCGTGTTATTGCGCACTCCCCGTTCTTTGGTTGCCTTGATGGTTGCGAGCACGCGTCCGAGCGCTTGTTCATCATGAGGCTCGTCGATGGACCTGGAGAGGTCAGGTTCGTATACGTAGGCAAGGACCTCATGGAGCGTTTGCTTATCGAAGTAAAAGCCCGTCGTAATGACCGAGGGAATGACGGCCACGCTTGCGGCCATCATAGCGGTGAGGGCGAGGGGACTGAGACGTTCTTTCAGAAAGAGGAAGTCGTCCCGAAGGATGCCCGTATGCAGGACCATTAGAGCGAGGGGCGTGAGCATGAGAATTCCGGCGCCCAGGGCCACCACAGCCACAACGGCAAGCGGAAGCCATGGCAAAAAAACCATAAAGAAATAGAACGTAAATGAAAAGGTCACGCACCGCGCAAGAAACACGACAAGTCGGGTGGAGACCTTGTTAGATTCAGGAAGAATGACAACAATTCCGTTGACGACAGCGAGGATGAAAAACGATGGCGACGAAAAATCGCCAAAGAGGTCTATGCTCTGGGACGCACTCACCTGCAACCCGATCAACGGCAGGACTAGTGCAACCAGCAGACGAATACCCAACCTCACCTCGATCCGCCCGCGAAGGCGACCGCCATAACGCGTGGCGATGATGTACATCAGCCGTGTGACGAAGAACAGGAAGGCGACGCTGAAGCTGATAAGGATGACAGCAATCACGTGCTCTTCGTATCGGTGCGACACAGGCTGCCACAAGGGCAGAATAGTCTCGAAGAAAACATAGAGTGAAACGGGGATCATTACGGCGCCGACGGCGTTCACCCAGGCCCGCGTCCGCGCGGTGGTCACGTGCACAACGACGACGGCGAGGGCATGGCCCATGGCGGGCATGAGAAATGTGCCCGCGAAAACGGTGAGGTTCTCGGCCAACATCCATCGGGGAATATCCCATGGAACCATTTGATCATAGTCGAGATAATAATTGTATAACAACGGAATGTATACCAGGAGGGTCACGACCCCGTAGACCCATGAAATTGCCTTTCGTCGTACGACCAGGATAGTGGCGTGCACCAGTTGGAGGACGAGTATAATGGTGATGGCGGAAATATACAGGCGCCATACCGCCAGGCTATCCGCAGAGAGTTGTGAGCGAAGGAGATCACATGTTTCGTACAGTATACCTAACAGTACGATGCCGGGTATGACCGCGACAAGGAATAACCAAAGAGGATTGAGAAGACTTTTCATGGGGTATGCTTTAATTTTCTGATGGCATATCGGGTAAGGATGAAAATGAGGACAAGCATCGTGAGATAAACGAACGCGCCCTGAAGTTCGTGGAAGGCGTCTGAAACAACCCACGGATGTACGTCACCGAATGCCCGCGTCATGAGGATCACGTTGATTCTGGACACGTTGGCAACGATGGCAATCAGCCAGGAGGAAATAAGCAGGACAGGCAGGAGATACAAGCTTAGTTTGGGGGGAGTCAACTCATTCCAGCAGACATACCCGAGAACGGCAAAAGACAGGATCATGAAGTTTCCACCCGCGCAGGACGCGTCTACGATGATATTCAACGTGGGAAAGATATAGCCTTGATCCGCCTGGAACCATGAAGGCGCGTTTTGCGACAACCCCACCAGCATGCTCACGGGTGCGAGCAGGAAGGTAAGGTCGTTCAGCGTGGCGATCGCGTACAACAACTTCATGGCGAAGAGGCAGGCGAGACCGAGAAGGAGGAACGGCAGCTTTGTCCGTTCCTCTCCGAAGTGACCTACTATCGAGCCGTTCATTGTTGAGGACGCTGGCTATACCATGAAATGTTCCTCGAAAAATACATCAATGCCCCGACAATCAGAAAGAGTCCGACGCTGCCGATGAGCAGGGAGAAATCCTGTTCCAGGATGATCAGGTAGATAAATGCATAGAAAACGATGAGGAGTGCGCAAAAAAGCAGCGACAGGCCCACCGAGGTGAAGAACGTTCTGGAGTATAAGGTGATCAGCACCACGGTGGCGGCCGACGCGATCACATACGCCACGTTGAAGCCCATGTGTTCGGAAAGGCTCAGGAGCAGCGTGTAGTAGATGGTGAGCGCCGCGCCGATGAGTATGTATTGAAACGGATGGATGCGGATCTTGCGGGTGATCTCGACCAGGAACAATGCGACGAATGTCAACAGGATGATCAACGCGCCGTACTTCGCGGTGCGCATGCTCTTAAGATACTGATCGACGGGTACGAGCAACCGTACCCCGAAGTCGGCACCGCTGAGTTCGCGGTCAAAGCCGGCCCATTGTTGGGAGAAGGGGCGGTTGAAATGAAGCACTTTCCAGGTGGCCGAGAATTGGTCTTCACCGATTTCCCGGCTGATGGGTAAGAATTCGCCGTCGAAACTGGGATCGCGCCAGACGCCGTCGAGATCTACTTTGGTGGATTTCCCCGTAGGCATGAAATCAAGACGGCGGCTGCCCTTAAGGGAAAGGTCGACCTTTAACTCGGATGAGAAATCGTCGGCGGAGTTCCAGGCGGTACGCGCGATTATGCCGGTGGAGAACACGCCGCGTTCGGCGGGGTCTACATTCGCGTCCGAATGCCGGATGGTCTTACGGACGGAGAAGCCGACATTGTTGGAGGGTTCCGTCGGGAGTGTGGCGACGCCGCTGGTGAACGTCGGGTCGTCGCTGATGCCGCGAAGATCGGTGATGCCGAGGGCGAGGTACGCGTCGCTCCATAACACGTCGTCTGCCGCGATCGACAGTGAGGCGAAGTCCGGCTTTGGAAACGTCGCGTTGAGGTGTAACGTGGAATTGTAGACCACGACGTCGAAGATGCCGCGGTTCAGCGGTTCCGGTTGAACGGCACCGGTGACTTCCAGTTGGTCAGGAAGGAAGAAGGCGTATTCCGTGACGGTTCGCGTTTGTCCGTCAGTATTTGCGGGCTCATATTTTCTGAAAGGAACCACGAGCACCGGCCCGGAGACGGTTTGGGCGCCGGACCATTTATCGGAGACCTCCGTTACCACCGATGCCGCGCGGGATTGACGTTCATAAATGAGGTCCTGTATCCAGGCTGCCGGGATCAGCAGGATCAGCAGCAGGAATCCGATCGACAGGAGTTTGATCATGATCGACTCCTGGAGCCAGCGGTTGAAACGTTCCAGGAGGTTGTTAGCAGTGATGTTGTTCGGTGTTTCCATATATATGTTAAAGTTTATTCGATTTAAGTAAGGCGTCGATTCCTTTTCAGCAAAAGTACTTTTAAATTCAAAGTCAATACATAAAAAAAAGACCGCTACTTCTGCATTTTGACGACCGTTTCCAATGCATCGAGGTGTTTGCGGAAAGCGTTCCGCCCTTTTTCCGTGATCTTGTACCGGGTATGCGGCTTTCGGTCCACAAACGTTTTGGTGACGGACACGTACTTCTCCTTTTCCAGCGCCTTGATGTGGGAAGCGAGGTTGCCGTCCGTTACGGCGAGCATTTCCTTGAGGGTATTAAAATCGGTGGTCGCGTTCGCGATCAGGACCGACATGATCTGTAGCCTGGTGCGATGTTCCAAAATTCTATCGAGTTGTTCGAATGGGTTCTTCACTTGTCGTATTTTTTGTACATGATGACTCCATAGATAATATGGAGCACACCGAAGCCCAGTGCCCAGAAGGCGAGGCCATAGCCCGGCATCGCTGCTGACAGGAGGCCGAGGCCGATTTCACAAAAGCCGAGATAGCGGATCTCATCGAAGGTGTTCGGGCTGGCGTTGATGAGGGCGATGCCGTAAAAGATGAGGCACGAAGGCGCCGCCAGGCCGAAGTGGCCCGTGTACAGCATGACCAGGATAAAGATCCCGCCGGTAACCAGGGGAATCATCATGTTGATGACCAGGGCGCGGCTTGCGGCATTCCAAACTTTTACGCCATGTTTGGACGCCTTCCGATGGGAGAGCCACATGCCCGTGCCGATGGAGGCAACGAGTACGACCACGGCGATGCCCAGCAGTTTGATGAGCACGTCGTAGTCAGCCAGCGACTGAACCCGGTACTGGAAAGGTGAGCGCGGGTACTGAATCAGCGCGTAGGCTGCCGCCGCGCCTGCCAGCGCGTAGATCCCCGCCAGGACGCCCGACATCCCGCTCAGGGAAATGAACTTCGCCGACCGCTCCATCATGGTGCGGATGGAGGCGATGTCTTTTTCGTATTCGTGCAATGCTTTCATGAAAGTACTTTGTACTACAAAGTTACGGAACGGATTGGCATCTGCAAGGGTTTCGGGGAAATATTCGGCCCCCACGCACCGGCCCCTGACCGCCACGACGTGAACCCCCCATCAAGCGCTCCAACTCCAACTCCAAACTCCAACTCCAAACTCCAAACTCCAAACTAAAACCCCTTACTCATTTGTCACCGTCTTCTCCATCGGTTCCAGCCGCTGCGGTGCAGGCACCTCGGGAAAACCATCCATGAGGATTTCGACGGCCTTTTCCAGTTGCTCATCGCGGCCCTTGACCAGCATCTCGTACCGGTTCCTGACCAGGATGTCCGGCTGCTGCTGATTGTTTTCGAGGTACTTCCCATCCGGGCCGACCATGCCGACCTGGGGAATCCCGAACACCAGGGTCGGGTCGATCTGGCGTTCCCACCACACCGCAGTCCCCGTTCCCGGCACCGGCATGCCCACGGTCTGGCCGAGGTCTTTCACGTTGTAGGCGAATGGGAACATGTGCGCGTCGGAGTAGTTACTTTCGCCCATCAGCACCACGGACGTTTTCGTCCATTTGCGTTGGGGCTCAAATCCGATCACGCGCCCACGCGGGACCATGTCCATGTATTTTTTCCCGCTCAGGAAAGTTACGAGGTCGTCGTGGAGCCATCCGCCGCCGTTGGACCGGGTATCGACGATCAGCGATTCTTTGTTGGCGTGCTTGCCCAGCGCCTCCTCAAAGACCACGCGGTAGCTCGGGTCGTTCATGCCGCGGATGTGAATGTAGCCGACTTTTCCCCGTGAGAGGCTGTCGACCTGATGAGCGCGGCGCGCTACCCACCGGCGGTAGAGCAGTTCGCGCTCTTCGCCCAGCGAGATCGGCTTCACGACCTCCTCCCACCGCGTCCGTGTTGCCGGGTCGTAGAATGAAAGGAGCGTATTCTGGTCGCTCTTCCGGTTGAGGTATTGATAGTGGTCTACCCTGGGGGTAATCTGTTCATTGTTGATGCGCTCCACGATCACACCTTTTTTCACCTTTGATTCGGCGCGATCGAACGGGCCTTTCGCCAACACTTCGGCTACACGCAACCCATTGCCGGTGTAGCCCTGGTCGAAGATCAATCCCACGGAGGCGGTGGCGTCCCGGTTTTCCTGGGGTGGCGCGTAGTTGCAACCCGTGTGCGACGCGTTAAGCTCACCGAGCATCTCGCTGAGCATCTCCGAAAACTCCCAGTTGTTGCTGATGTGCGGCAAAAACTTCCGGTATTCCTCTTTATAGAAATTCCAGTCGACACCGTGCATGTCGGTGACGTAAAATTTCTTCAACGTCTGCCGCCACGCGTGTTCGAAAATATACGTGAGTTCGGCCTGCTTGTTGAGCAGCATCTCCCCGTCGATCCCGATGGTCTCCTTCTTGTTCGACTCCACCGTGATCTTCACCGGCTTGCCTTGGGCAAGAAGGAAGAGGTGCTTGCCCTCCTTGTCCATGCAGAGGTGCGATCCGTTGTTACCGACTTTGGTGATGATCTTCGTTTCGCGTGTCCGGAGGTTCGTGACCCACAGGTCCACGCCCCTTTCGAACCGGGCGAGGTAGTACATTTTTTCTCCGTCGGGAGAGATGACCGCGTCGCCGAGCAACGAGGAGTGAATGGTGAGCTTCGACTTGCGCGCTTCGAGTCCCCTGAGGTCGATCTCGACGGTCTCGACTTTGGTTTCGCCTTCCTTCTCCTTTTCCCCATCCTTCTTTCCTTCTTTTTCTTTTTTCTCTTTATCCTCGCGTTCCTTGACGAGCTTGTAGTCCTCTTCACTGAGCTTAAAGCGGTCGAATACCGCCTGGGTGAAGAACATCCCGTAGACATCCGCTTGCGCGCCCCAGCTCGCGTGGTTCTTCATGCCGTCGCGGTCGCTGAACCAGATCATCATCTTTCCGCCCATCATCCATTTGGCGCTGTTGTCTTCATACCCGCTTTGCGTGAGGTTGACGACGGCAGCGTCGCCTTTTGCGCTGACCAATCCCACCTCGGTAATCCAATGATTTTCCGGGAGAAAGTCGACGAGGAACCATTTTCCGTCGGGAGACCATTCGAAATGCTGGTCGCCGTCGCTGTAAGAGTAGTTCCTGATGCCTGGCAGGATCGTGCGCACATCTTTCGAGCCGAGGTTGATCACCCGGAGCGTGGTGCGGTCTTCCAGGTAGGCTACTTCCTTGCCGTCGGGCGAGAAGGCGGGTTGAAACTCGTCGGCTGGCGTTGCCACCAGGGGCTCTTCTTTCAGCACGGTTGAAGCGTAGAAGTAGGGTTCATCGCTTCGCGAGATGGCGCACTGGTAGATATCCCAGCTCTCGCCGCGTTCGGTGGCATAGACGATGGTCCTTCCGTCGTTGCTGAAGCTCACACTGCGTTCCTGCGCGGGTGTGCTCGTGATCCTTTTGGTGACGCCGCCCTCGACGGACGTGATAAAGATCTCCCCGCGCACGACGAAAGCGATCTCTTTTCCATTCGGCGAGAGGACCATTTGTGTAGCCCCCGCGTTGACGGGCACGATCTCGTAGTTATTCAGTTTACCGTCGATGCTGATGCCGACATCGACCTTCTTCGGCTGTTCGCCGTCCTTCAGCGTGTAGATCTCGCCGTCGTAGGAGAAACAAAGCGTTCCGTTTGTTGATGTCGTGAGGAAACGGACGGGATGTTGCGTGAAGGTGGTCAGTTGGACGCGTTCGGCAGGGTTGTCTACCGTGATGCGGTGGACGTTGAATGATCCGCTCTCTTCGCTGAGGTAATAAAGGTATTTCCCGTCGGCGCTGGGTGTGGGGTTGCGGTCTTCGCCGTCGAATTCGGTAAGGCGCGTGTGGGTTCCGGTTCTTGCATCATAGACCCACACATCGCGGGCGATGGATGAGCGGTGGTGTTTGCGCCAGATGTTTTCGTAGCCCTTGCGGTCGTGGTAGAAGATGCGCTGGCCGGAGGCGTCGTACGTTGCCATTTCCGAGGGCGTGGTGAGCACCTGCGTGTTCCGGCCACCGGTTATGGCCACGGCGTAGAGTTCCGGCATGGTGCCGTTGGGAAACTGGGCGTAGTCCTGGTGGTCGACGCGGAGGGCGTTGAAGAGGACTTGTTTTCCGTCGGCGGAGAAGGCGGTGGGGTAGTCGTGACCGGAATGGTGGGTAAGACGCATGGCGGGGCCGCCTTGCGCGGGCATGACGTGGATATCGAAGTTGCCGAAGCGGTCGGAGGCGAAAGCGAGCGTCTTGCCGTCCGGCGACCAGACGGGCATGAAGTCGTGGGCTTCGTGGAGCGTGAGCGGCATGGCCTGGCCTCCGCCGGAAGGGACACTGAAGAGGTCGCCTTTGTACGTAAAGACGATGGTGGCGCCATCGGGTGAGATCGCGGGGTAGCGTAGCCAGAGCGGACTTTGCGCGGTGGCGGTGGCAGCGACGAGGCTCAGAAGCGTGAGGAGCGTGGTTAGGTATTTCATATTTCGTTCGGGTATTTTCCGCAAGGCAAATTACTGGATTCCAGCGACGTGCAAAACCGCGGGTGTAAGAGGTCATGAAATCACGGGAGATGGGGGAGCGGGCGGGTGGTGATGGTTTGCCCGGCAATAAAATTCGCGGCCGTTTTGGCATTTAAAGCCCAAGTCTTTAATATTGCAGTCCCAATTTTAGGGGTATTTTCCTCCTTAGCTCAGCTGGTTAGAGCACCTGACTGTTAATCAGGGGGTCCTAGGTTCAAGCCCTAGAGGAGGAGCGTTGAAAAATCAGGCAG
Organism: uncultured Roseivirgaceae bacterium; assembly: GCA_964551035.1. GTDB lineage: Bacteria > Bacteroidota > Bacteroidia > Cytophagales > Cyclobacteriaceae > Chryseosolibacter. The sequence goes on from CAZKBK010000017.1 coordinate 62,972, forward strand.
CTACATAAAATAGCTGCCTTTTTTGTTTCGCCGCATTGGCGCTGCGTTTTCCTGACATAGGGTCACGAAAGTTGCGGACCTTCCCGGATACCCCTGGATCACGAACGCTGAATCGTTTGAATCAATGAATCAATTCCCCGCAGGACTCAACCTCACCACACTTCCATTCCGCTTATCCGTCAGCACATAAACAGATCCATCAGGTGCCTGTTCCACATCCCGGACGCGCTCGCCGATATCCAGTCGACGGATCTCGCGAGGTGTAGCAGATATAACCAGCCAGCAGGGCACCGAGGCCGAGGAGGCTCGCTAGCGCTCGGGATGGCCGGGCCCTCTTGATTCACGCTACAGCGCTGTGGATCCTGTGAGGAAGACGATGGGGTTCCCCGGGCTAACCGGTGAGTGAGCGTGCACGCCGCCAGAGCGCCAGCGAACCGGTCAACGTCATTCATACATCGATCTCCAAACTGCAAACTGGAAACTCCAAACTGGAAACTGCAAACTGGAAACTGCAAACTGCAAACTGGAAACTCCAAACTCTCAACTCCACCCTTCTCCGGTGCGGAACGTTGAACTTCCGAAGTTCATGTCATATATTCGTTCTCAACACCATCTTGCATCAATCCTTTCGAATATGACCACACAATACTATGCGCTCTTTTACAAAACCGTCGAAAACTACATTGAAAGACGAACGCCCTTCCGAAGCGAGCATTTAAGATTGGCGACCGAAGCACACAAAAACGGGGCCCTTGTCATGGGAGGAGCATTCGCTGACCCCGCCGACTCGGCGATGCTCATTTTCAAGGGAGACAGTCCGAAGGTCGCTGAAGACTTCGCCATAAATGACCCTTATGTCAGGAATGGTTTGATTACCGATTGGTACGTGCGGCCGTGGTCGGTGGCGGTGGGGGCGAAGTAAGCCTGGAGGCAATCAAACAAATGCAAATGGCGCAGGCATGTAGCAAAAGGGCTCGGTGCCGATGACTGTTGACGCCCCCGAGGGCCGGTCGACTCAGGCGCAAAAGGAACTCATTCTGAAATATGTGGTCCCGGGATGAAATACGTCGACTAAAATTAAAGAAACAAATGCGAACATTACTCCTTATCATGTTGCCTTCCTTGTTAATTGGATGGGCCTGCAGCGAGCGGGAAAAACCATTAGGAGATTTAAATCTTTACTTTGATTCCGAAATAGAAATAGATAGCATCCTGGTGACCAATATAACGCAAGATCGGGAGTTCCACTTCTTCAAATACGCCAATGCCATTAATGTGGATTTGAATGACAGTATCAACGACCTGTATGCCATTCATTTTTTTGCTGGCAATGAACACAGAGTGACTCAGCTCTGGTTGAATGGAGAAAAGCTGATCATAAAGGGTACAGTTTCCAATAAAACAAAAATACAAATTGATACTGTAGTTGGTTCAGATGCGTACTATAAGTCGCTTCATTTCAGGCAAGCGTACAAAGACATGCTGGCTGACAAGCCTGATTCATCTGTAATTAATGAATTCTTGTTAACGGAGCTACGAAAGGAAATCAACAGTCCATTTTCTATTGAAATAGCTGACGCTTTTGTAGGTAGAAACATTAGTAAGACTGAGGAGCTTAGAAAGCTATTCGCAATTCTTTCAACTCAAAATGACCTTATCAGGGAACATTTATTTAATCCATATCATAAAGTTGAGACGATATTGTCAGTGGATAAAATTGATTTCTCGAAGTACCGGTTTTACGACATGGACAAAACGCTTACGTCTATCAGTCTTTCTGGTGACAAGAGATATTTGATTGATTTTTGGTTCATTGGTTGCCCGCCCTGTATTCAGGACCATAAATTAATAACCAAAAAACTGAGCGCATTCGACAGGATGAATGTGGAGGTAATAGGCATCTCAATAGACGATAGTCAGGACCAATGGAGTAATTTTCTAGACGAAAAACGATATCCCTGGAAGAACTACAGGGAGAGTGATGAACATGAGAGGAGGATGCGAACCGACATGATGATAAATGTTTTTCCAACCTACTTCTTACTGGATAGCAGCGGCACCATTTTACATAGGTCCCATACGTTTTCCGCGGTAGAAACATATTTGGGAGTTTAGAAAGCGTAGCTTTTGGGCTGAAATTATTCTACAGGCTTCATGCAAAATAACGAATACTGGAATAGGAGTGTTAATAACAAGGACTTGCTGGCGAGAAGTGATGCGCGTAGAACGACGAGTTATGAACTTTGGAGCCCGATCGACGTGCAGACATAAAAAAAGAATCCCGCCTGGGGTTCAGGCGGGATCCTAAAATCCTCATTCAATTTTATCAGTAAACAAAAAAACTGCACGAGGCAACAAACCCCTCAATCACTACACAGCCTGTGCGGTTTGATGGTTTACTTTGTGATAAAATTTTCGTGTGGGACTAGACATTGTACCTCCTTTCTTTAAATGACACATAGCGGCAGATGAATCCAACGGACTTGATGGATCTGGTCTGTGCTGATCCGGGTTTCGGCTCGGTGTATTAACGCCGCAAAAGCCAAAATCGTTTTCCGGCGGCCGTATCTTTTTCCGTTCCAACAGCCCGCCGCCCGTTTTCCGCACTGCAAAGCCGTTTTTCAAGCGCCAAACACCTGCCCGACAGCAGTTGTCAAAACCCGGCGCGCCGAGCGTTACTTTTTCGCGTGGGCTGAAAAATATGGTCGTAATCCGTGCTACCTTACGGCCGGTATGTCCCTTTTTGTCGCATCGTTGAATTCGGGAAGCAATGGCAATTGCTACTACATCGGCAATGACGATGAGGCCGTCCTAGTCGACGGTGGCATTTCGTGCCGGGAGACGGTGAAACGGATGAAACGGCTGGGACTGTCGCCCGAGAAGGTCAGGGCCGTTTTTGTTTCCCATGAACACGGCGATCACATCCATGGCGTTCCCGTCCTTTCGCGGAAATACAACCTTCCTGTTTACATCACCACAGAGACGTACCGAAGCGTGCGGCTTGACGTCCGCGACCACCTGCTTCACCATTTCCGCGCCTATGCGCCGGTCACGGTTGGAAACCTCTCTGTGACCGCTTTTCCGAAATTCCATGATGCCTGCGACCCCCACAGCTTTGTCGTGGAGGGCAACGGCGTTAAGGTTGGCGTTTTCACCGACATCGGCGCGCCCTGCGAACATGTGATCCGGCATTTCAGCGAGTGCAATGCCGCTTTTCTGGAAAGCAACTACGACGACGGGATGCTCGAGACCGGCGGGTATCCCTACCCGCTGAAGAGGCGGATACGCAGCGACCACGGCCACCTCTCGAACGAGCAGGCCATGACACTATTCGCCGAGCATGGACCGCCGTTCATGTCGCACCTGTTTCTTTCCCACCTTTCCAGGGAAAACAATTCTCCGAAGCTGGTAAAAAATCTTTTCAAACGCATCGCGGGCCGCACGGAGATCGTTGTGGCGAGCCGCGAGCGCGAGACCAGGGTATATCACATTCGCAACGTGCGGCGGTCGCACATCGCGCCGCGGCCGGCGGAGGTGGGCGTGCAACTCGGCCTCTTCTGATCACCCAATCCCCGTTCCCGACCTCGTCATCGGGGCGGTGGTGTTCGTCATTGACGCATAGCTCGTCATTCTAAACTCAACTTCCTTCTCCACTCCGGGATCTTCGATGCCAGAAGTGGCGTGCGGAGGGATGATGCAGAACGGAATCTTCCGGAACGCTGCTACTCTGTTCTAAGACATTGCACCGGGTTCACCGTCGACGCCCGGATCGCCTGAGAGGCCACCGTAATCCAGGCAATGGCCAGCGCCGTAAATCCGGCCGCGATGAAATACCACGCTTCCAATTCGACGTGGAACGCGAACCGTGCTAACCACAGGTCAAGCACGTAATAACTCAGTGGCAATCCGAGTGCGATGGAGATCAGCACCATGAACGTAAAATCCTTCGACAGGAGAAAAACAATGCTGGTGGACGACGAGCCCAGCGCTTTGCGTATGCCGATCTCTTTCAGGCGGCGCTCCGCTGTGAACGCGGCAAGACCAAACAACCCCAGGCAGGAGATGATGATGGCGATGCTTGCAAAGTATCCCGAAAGGGTGGCTACGCGCTGCTCAGCTTCGTACATCTGCGCGTACTCCTGGTCCTGAAATTGGTAGTCGAACGAGAATCCGGGATTGAATTCCTTGTAGAATGCTTCGATGCGATCGAGGGTCTCCCGTTCTTTGCCGGCCTCCAGCCGGGCCATGATGTTCCAGGTGCTCCCCGGCGAAAGCCGGAAGAACAGCGGGTTGACTTCGCTGTGCAGGGATTGAAAATGGAAGTCCCTGACCACGCCGACGATCTCGAGGTCGTACTCGTCCCAGAGCCTGATCCTTTGTCCGATGGGGTTCTCCATGCCCATCACGCGTATAGCGGCCTCGTTGAAAATGATCTTGCTCGTGTCCGTGCCGATATTTTCATCGTAGAACCGCCCCTGAACAAGTTCGACCCCCAGCGTTTCCAGCAGCCGGTAGTCGGTGCCGACGTTCTCGAACAGCACGAGATCGTCGGGATTCTTGCCCTCCCATTGCAATCCCATGGTGTTGCTGTTGCGTCCGACGAGGCTGTGCCCGATGCTGGATGCATTCACCACACCGGGGATTTTCCGCAACTCCTGCAGAAAGGTTTGCCGGGACTCGCCAACCTTCCCTTCTATGGGAAAGCGAATGAGCTGTTCCTTGTCGTAACCGAGGTTGGTCGATTGCACATAGTCGATTTGCTTGTAAATCACCAGTACGGACACAATGAGCATGACCGAGAGCCAGAACTGGAAGACAACGAGTCCCTTTCTCGCCCATATCTCACCGAGCGAACCCTTCACCACGCCCTTCAGCACGGAGGCGGGTTGAAAGCCCGAAAGATACAGCGCCGGGTAACTGCCCGCGATGAGACCCGTGATGAGTGCCACGACAGCCAGGGTCACCAAAAGTTGCGGGTCATTCAGGGTCAGGGTGATCTGCTTCCCGGTAATGGTGTTGAATTGAGGCAGGAACAACCACACGATGCCACAGGCGAGGAGGAGAGAGATAACGGTAGTCACCAGCGATTCGCTCAGATACTGAATGACCAGGGACCGCCGCTGCGCGCCGATCGATTTCTTGATGCCCACTTCCTTGGCTTTGCGCGTAGCCCGCGCCGTGGACAGGTTCATGAAGTTGATGCAGGCGATGAGCAGGATGAAGACCGCGATGATCGAGAAAAGGTTAACGTACTCGATCCGCCCCCCGGCGTTCTGTCCGTTTTCAAACCGGCCGTGGAGGTAGCGGTCGGAGAATTTTTGAAGGAACAACACGATATGAGAGCCGGCTTCCTTCCGTTTGATGTAATCTGTGATCTTTGCTTCAAAGGCGGTGGGGTCTGTTCCCGGACGCAGCACCACGTACGTCGAGGGGCCGTTGTTTCCCCAATAGGTCACCCATTCGTTTTCATCCTTGAACACTTCGAACGACATGACAAAATCGAACTGCACCGACGAGTTCGGCGGTGTTCTGTCGAATACGCCCGTTACCTGGAAGTTCTTCTCATGCTGGAATTCGACCATTTTTCCCACGACGTTTTCGTCGCTGCCGAACAGGCGTATCGCCAGATCGCGCGAAATAACCATCGCCTTCTTGTCTTTGAGCACGCCGGAGGCATCGCCCTGCAGAAGGTTGAAGGAGAAGATGTTGAAATAGTCTTCGCCCACGTACCAGCCCTTGGCTTTAACGTTGTGATCCCCGTCAGAAAGCGTGAAGTCGTTGACCCAGGTCGCGGTTGCCGCGAATTCCACCTCGGGATAATCGACCTTGAGGTTTTCCGCCAGGATGCCCGGCGTCGAGGTCGTGGTCATCACCTCCGCCGCGTAATGCTGATGTTCCATCACCTGGTAGAGTCGCTCACCTTTCTCATGGAACTTGTTCATCTGCACTTCGTCGCGCACCCAGAGATAGATCAGCAGGGTGCAGGCCAGACCGGTCGTCAGGCCCGCGACGTTAATGGCGAAATAGCCTTTCGCCCTCAGTATGTTGCGATAGATGAGGAGGAGATGGTGTCTCAGCATGACATTTTTGGTGTTGGATTAAATTAGAGTACCCCCAATTCCGGAAAAGGTTGCGTCGTGAGTCCATTTTTTTTATGACGACCATATCTCTGAAAATATTTCTGCGATGGACTGTAACAATCATTGTCACGACGGATCAAAGGGCCGAAACAAAATAAAAATGCACATGAAGAAGCTTATAGCAACCTTTGGCCTCGCCGTCGCCGTCCTGAGCGCGTTGTCGCAATCCCATGCCATCCGCGTTTCCAAAACCGGTGAAGGAGCGCCGGTCGTCTTCCTGCCGGGATTCACTACCCCCGGTGCGGTGTGGACCGAAACGGTACAACATCTCGAGGGCGCGTTCGAAAGCCACCTGATCTCATACGCAGGATTCGATGGTGTTGAACCCATTGAAATGCCCTGGTATGAGGCCATCAAAAAAGAACTTTTGGACTACATTGAGAGAGAGAATTTGTCCGGGATACGAATTGTCGGCCACAGCATGGGCGGAACCCTGGCCATCGACATCGCCTCGGAGGTTCCCGAAAGGATTCACAGCCTGGTATTGGTGGACGCGCTCCCTTGCATGCGCGAACTGATGATGCCCGGCACCACCGCGGAGCAAATTCAGTACGAAAGCCCCTACAATCAGCGGATGCTGGGCATGACGGAAGAAGCCTTCGGTCAGGTGGCGGCGATGATGGCGCAGAACATGACGCGGCGCGCCGACAAACTGGACGTGATCAAGGCCTGGTCGATGAAAGCCGACCGCAAGACCTATGTCTACGGCTTCACCGACCTGCTCAAACTCGACCTCCGGCCCGCGCTGCGCAAAGTGACGGCAAACACGCTCATCCTCGGTGCGCCCTTTCCCGACGCGCAGGTGGTGAAAGCGAACTTTGAAAAACAATACGCCGGCCTTGGAAACAAAACGATCGAAATTGCCGAAGACAGCAAACACTTTATTATGTTCGATCAGCCGGAATGGTTCTACGGTAAACTGAACGCATTCTTTTCAAAATAAAGAAATGAAAGACCGATCCCTTTTTGAATCCCTTTACACGCTGTACCACCCGATGGTATGTCAGATGTGCCTTGGGTTTCTGAAGGGTGACCGCGACCAGGCCGACGACCTTGCCCAGGAGGTTTTTATCAACGTATGGAATGCCCTTGAGCACTTTCGCGGCGAAGCCTCCTACAAGACCTGGATCTACAGGATCACGGTGAACAGTTGTCTGCAGTTTATCCGGAAAGAGCGTACCCGGCGTGAGGCCGACAGCGACCTCGCTAAACCAGCGGAGGACCGCGCGCCGGATTACCACCAGGAACTTTATGAGGCCATTGGTCAACTCGCGGAGATTGATCGCCTCGTGATCATGATGGTACTTGAAGAAATGGACTACCGGGAAATTGCGCAGGTCGTCGGTATTACCGAAGTCGCGCTCCGCGTCCGGATTCACAGGATCAAAACACGCCTTAAGAAAATCATGGCCTATGAAACTCGAAATTGACGAATTAAGAAACAGGTGGAAGCACGCGCGGGAAGAACACGCCGGCGACGCCCGGTCGGCACGGGCCGTCATTGCCGCAGTCGAAGAACGGAAACGTTATTCCATCTATCATCAGTACGGGAAAATTGCCATCCTGGCGACGACTGCGGCGGTTATTGTGTACTTTCTGTATTTTCTCCGCCCATTCGGCGAGCCGCTCAGCCGTATCGGAACCGTTTTAATGTGGGCCAGTCCGTTGGCGCGGGTGATCTTTGAACTCTACAGTATCCGTTGCGCCGCGATGATCCGCCTTACCGACACCACACAAGAGGCGGCCGGCAATGCCGTCAGGTATTACGGGGTTCGGAAATTCATGAACGGACCGGTCACGGTCTCGCTCGTGGTGCTGTACATGGTTGGCTTCTACTTGCTGACACCGGAGTTGCTGAAGTACGTGGCTGCAAAATGGGTTATCAGTCTTGATGTGGTTTTTCTCATCGGTGCCGGCCTGCTCATCTGGCAGGCTCGAAAGGGCATCGCAAAAGAGATGCGGAAGGTGCGCGAGATCGTCGACCTCAGGAATGAGCTGGGGAACTAGGCGGCTCCGGGTGTTCCGGGATTACCCCCGCGGAGTCGCGCGATAACGCCGTGGAGCGCCTTTTGAACCTCGGAAAAATTCCAGGCTTTGTGAATGAAGCCGTGCGCACCCATCCTGTAAAGCTCGTCCATTTCCCTCGCGTTGTTGGTCGTCGAATAAATGATCACCGGGATGTCGCGGAAGCGCACGTTGTCCTTCATCGCCCGAAGGCATTCCCGGCCATCCATGACCGGCATGTTCACGTCGAGGAAGACCGTGTCGGGCAGGTTGCCGATATGGTCGAGTACCTTCAGCGCCTCGCGGCCGTCGCTGGCCGTGATGAAGGAAATGGATGGATCGATCTGCAACAGGGCTTCTGCCATGATTTCGCAGTCATCCGCATCATCGTCCGCATACAATATGGTCATATCGCCAGATTTGGATGATACCACGATCCAAGGAAAAATGATACCGCAAGAAAGGACGGGCCGTATGCCCTTGTAAAGGAATTTCAAGCGAACAAACAGATTTTGCCGATGGTTTGCCTATAACCGAGGTCCGCGTACCCGGCGGCATTGCGCAACGTTGCCGACAGGACACGCCATGACAGGTGCGAAAGTGTTACATTTATCTACACCTCGTGGCGTGAGATTCCTGGTGTTGGGGCATTGGGGGATTAGGCACCAGGGGTTTGTGCGGTACATTTTTGTTAAAGACCAATCGCTGGCGCGCCGGCGGCCCTTGTGAAGGTCAGCCCAAAACATTAACTTGATCAATATGGATCTCCCATCATTAATTCAACGTCCATGGAACTCATCATCAATGAAAAAACCTACGATGTAGCAGCCGAAAGCGAGGAGCGCCTGCTTACGGTTCTGCGTGAATACGTTGGGCTCACAGGCACAAAATACGGTTGCGGAGAAGGCGCCTGCGGAGCGTGTACGGTACTCCTCAACGACACGGCCGTGAGGTCGTGCAGTGTCACCGCGGAAAGCGCGCGGGGAAAAAGGATCACGACCATTGAAGGACTGGCAAAGGACGACGGCCTTCACCCTGTGCAGGAAGCGTTCCTGCAGGAAGATGTGTTTCAATGTGGGTACTGCGCGTCGGGAATGGTAATGTCTGCCGTTGCGCTGTTGTCGAAGACGGACAACCCGACGAGAGACGACGTTGTCCGCGGGATGCAGGGTAACATTTGCCGGTGCGGTACCTACCCCCGAATGCTTGGCGCCATCGAAAAAGCCATCGAACTTAAGAAAAGCTGACCATGATGAACGAGATACCCGATATCGCGCCGGAACAATACGAGCTCCAGGAGCGCGCGACCCGGCGGTTTAGCATCAGCCGGAGGCAGTTCTTTCAGACCCTCGGAAGCGGACTGGCCGTGGCGTTTGTCACGGGGCGAAGTGTAGCCGGCACGTTAGCCGGAGACGCGGTCCTTCCGGAAGATCAGATTGGCGCGTGGATACATATCAACGAGGAGGGCCGCGTCACGGTTTACAGCGGTAAGGTCGAAGTCGGTCAGAATATTCGTACCTCCCTCGCTCAGGCTGTGGCCGACGAACTTGAAGTCCGCTTCGAAGACGTTGCCATGGTGTTGGGCGACACCGCGTTGACGCCTTACGACCGCGGCACGTTTGGCAGCCGCACGACACCCTACATGGCGCCGCAATTGCGAAAGGCCGCGGCTTCCGCACGCGAACTGCTCATCGACATGGCCGCAAAGGAAATGAACACGACGCGGGAACAGTTGTATGCGGCCGATGGTGGCGTCAAGGACCGGAAGTCAGGGAAGTCGATGGCATACGGCAAGCTCACAAAGGGAAAGGAACTGATCAAGCGTGTCAACGAGCAAATCAGCACAAAACCCGTGAGCGAATGGAAGGTGGCTGGCACTTCCGTTCGGAAGGTCAACGGTGTATCGTTCGTGACCGGCAAACACGAGTTCGTTTCGGACATGACGCTGCCGGGCATGCTGGTGGGAAAGATCTTGCGGCCGCCAGCCTACGGGGCAAAGCTTTCGAGCATTGACCTGTCAGCGGCGAAGGCGATGAAGGACGTTGTTGTGGTGCACGATGGCGACTTTGTAGGTGTGGCGGCGCCGGATACGCGCACGGCCACGCGTGCACTGCAGGCGATCAAGGCGGGGTGGCGCCGAACGGAGCAACCGTCGAGGGAAGCGATATTCGATTATTTGAAATCCAACGCGGAAACGCCCCGTGACGATGGTACACATGGAGATGTGGCGTCGGCGCTCGCCAATGCCGGGGTAACCATTGCGCGAACTTTTTACGTCGACTACATCGCGCACGCGCCCATGGAACCGAGGGCGGGACTCGCCGAATGGAAGGACGGCAAGCTCACCGTGTGGACAGGAACACAGCGTCCTTTCGGTGTACAGGAGGTGTTGTCGGAATTGTTTGAAATGCCCGCCGAAAATATCAGGGTTATTCAGCCCGACACGGGCGCTGCATACGGAGGCAAGCACACGGGAGAGGCGGGCATCGAAGCCGCGCGGCTGGCGCTGGCCGCGAAAAAACCCGTTAAAGTGGTGTGGACGCGCGAGGAGGAATTCACCTGGGCGTACTTCCGTCCGGCCGGCGTAATCGAAGTAAAAGCGGGCGCGACGCGGGAAGGCAAGGTCACCGCCTGGGAATTTCATAACTATAACTCAGGAGCTTCGGGAATACAAACGCCGTACGAAGTCGCCGACAGGCGCATTCAGTTTCATCGGGTAGCGTCGCCGTTGCGACAGGGATCATACCGCGGGCTTGCATCAACCGCCAACATATTCGCCCGGGAATCCGCAATGGACGACCTGGCGGATGCGCTTGGTATCGACCCCCTGGAATTCAGGTTGATGAACCTGAAGGATGAACGGATGCGCGGCGTGCTTGAAGCCGTGGCAACGCGCTTCGGCTGGAAGAACTATAAAGCCCGCCAGGGCAGGGCAGCGGGCGTCGGTTGCGGCACAGAAAAGAACGGCTATTGCGCTACCATAGCGGAAGTCGCCGTGGATAGTGATGGCAACGTTAAGGTGTTGCGCGCCGTGGTGGCTTTCGACTGTGGCGCAATTGTGAACCCCGATCACCTGAAAAGCCAGATCCAGGGAAGCGTTATCCAGGGATTGGGGGGCGCGCTCTTTGAACGCATTGATTTCAAGGACGGCCGGATCCTTAATGCCGGGTTCGCTCGATACCGGGTTCCGCGTTTCGGAGACACCCCGGAGTTGGAAGTGATCATGGTGAACAAAAAAGAGATTCCGTCCGCCGGCGGGGGTGAAACGCCGATCGTTGGGATCGCGCCGGCGGTGCGAAATGCCATTGCCGCCGCTACGGGCAAAAAGTTGTATACACTGCCGCTCGTACCGGATGGACTGAAGATGTAGAAACCAAAGGTTCCTGATCAAGAAGGGAAACGGCGGGCGTCGACGATTCGCGTCGAGGGTGCGAAGGATTATCCGGCTTTCAGGAGTTCGCCGAGATCGATATCGTCAAGGTATTTTTCGACATCCTTGTCATCGGCGTACGAGACGCACACAATCCTTCCTTGTTCCTTGTCGTAAATGAGTTCCACAAATTTGCCGTCCACGCCATACAGAAAGCTGCAGGAATGGGCGAAGGAGTGCAACGCAAGGAAGCGACCGTTGATCCAGATCTCGTTGTAGTTATCCTGCAGCAGGCGATTCAAGTCCTCCATGCAGAAAGACCAGCAAATAAACGTGCCTTAGGTAATGGGATGGAGAATCCTATCCAGGTCGCGCAGTCGTGGGGTGCGCGTTAAAAATCTAAAAGGGCGCAGGCTTACTTTGCTGCGACCTTTTTCTTACCGCCCTTCATTTCACCAAGGTAATGCACTTCATAGGCATTCTGGTATTGCCGGATTGCCATTTGAATTTCATTGTAGGTATCGCGACGGATCTTGATACCTTTTTGAGCGCCTTTGCTCTTTACCTCGATGTAAAAGCCATCTTTCAATTTAATCTCCCTGGTGGCTGGTCTACCCATGTTTTTTTGTTGTTTAATTTAGTTTGTTAACGGAAAAAACGGTTATTGATTATTCGGAAACTGGGAAGGCGACAGGGGGTCCCGCCTATGGGAACGCCCGGATTTGAACAGAATGAGCCTAAAAAGTCCAAAAAGGTAATAAACCAGTTATTTTCCGCTAAAAATAGTCAAAATTTCCGCTTTTTCCATGTAAACAGCGCAGATAGCCAATAAGTTCCATATATGGCAAAGCCCAAAAAAGCCACTGATAAAAAGGCGCTCCTTAACGAGATCGAGGAGAAGATCCAGGCATTAAACCTGCTCAAAAGCGCCCTGCAGACCGACCGGTCGCGCAAAGAAGAAACCCTTATTGAATACCGCAAAAAGTATCGCGAACTCCTCGACCGTTGAGAGGGGGGCATTTTCTTTTCTGACAAACGTTTCCAAATCTTACATTATGACACTCGGCGGGCGATCTTCTTTTATGTGGACAATCCACCACAAATAAGATCCTGTTAAGCGCCCGCGCTTAAAAAACCCGGCCGCCATCAGCGGAACGAAGTTTACGGCTTATATCCATCAGCAACTAAAATCTTACTTAAAACCTGATGAAAAGCACGTTAAACATCCTTGCTCTTGAGGACATGGAGGAGGACCTGGCCCTGATCAATTACACGCTCAAAAAGGCCGGGATGCAGTTCGAAGTAAAGCAGGTAGACACGCGTGAGGGATTCATCGAGGCGCTGCAAAGTTACCCCGCCGACGTAATTCTGTCCGATCATTCCCTGCCCCGGTTCAATTCGGTTGAAGCGCTTCAACTCTACAAAGCGAACGGGATCAAGGTACCCTTCATCCTGGTAACCGGTGCGGTATCGGAGGAGTTTGCCGTAAGCTGTCTTAAGCAGGGCGCGGACGATTATGTGCTCAAGTCGAATCTTGCGAGATTACCCAGCGCGATCAACAACGCATTGAGGCAGCGGCAAGCGGAGAATGCGCGCGTTACCGCGGCGGAAGCGTTGCAGGTTCAAAACGCGGAACTCAAGAAGATCAATAAGGAGCTTGACAGCTTTGTCTACAGTGTTTCACACAACCTCAGGGCGCCGCTCATGTCCGTGCTCGGTCTTCTCGATCTCGCCAGGCACGAAGACCACAGCATTGCCCTCGACCAGTATTTCCAGATGATGGAAAGCAGTATTCACAAACTCGATGAAACGGTCAAGGAAATTCTCGACTACTCCAGGAACGCGAGACAGAACCTCACGATTGAACGGATCGACCTCGACGGCATGGTCCGCGAGCATTTTGAGAAAATGAAATTCATGGCGGGTTCCAACGTCATATTTCAGGAGATTCATGTTTCCGAAAACGCCCCGTTCTTTTCTGACCGATACCGGCTTTCAGTGATTTTCAACAACCTCATCTCGAACGCGATCAAATACTATGATCCTGCCAAGGAAAAACCGCTGATCACGGTGTCGGCAACGGTGGGACCGGAAGAGGCGCGCCTTGAGGTGAAGGACAATGGCATCGGCATCGACGAGCGCCACCTCTCCAAGGTGTTCGATATGTTCTTTCGGGGGACAGAAGCCAACAAGGGTGCGGGACTTGGCTTGTACATCGTCAGAGAAGCCGTCGAGAAATTGAAGGGAACTATCGAACTGGAGTCGGCGCGTGGGGAAGGAACAACCTTCCGGCTGAAGGTGCCGAACTTTGCCGCCATGGGTGCCGGAAAATCCAACGACACCCTGGAGATGGCTAGCGCGCTTCACGACGACATTCGTCGAGGAACGGATTCCTGAACTTGGAGTTCAGACGCCAAACGCTCTTTATTTCATGGAGCCTCACGACGTTCTTCTCGAAGAAGTAACCGGTGATGTCATATCCCTTCAAGACGACAACGACTTCACGCTGGTCAAAAAAATCGTTGTAGTTAAGGATCTTATCCACTGCCGTGATGTACAGGCCCGTGCCAAGGGTGGGGCTGTTGATCCCTACGGCCTGTCCATATCGCAGGCTGTCGTTGAGAATCTCCAGGATTTTGTCGCTGTCGCGGATAAACTCGAAATCCGAGTCGATCATGCGTGGTGTTTTTTTAGGTAAAATGAATTCATGGGCGGCGATGGTCAGCGTACACGGTACTGCTGCTAAAAAAACATGCCGTCGGGTCATGCCGGACGTTCGTTGAGCGGGCAATTTTTTTATCTTGAAGTTGTGGAAGCCGTTTCTGTTACTCCCCTTGGCGACGAAGGCGTTGTGCTCTCTCTTGGAAATGACCTTGACCCCGATGGCCATCGCCGGATCCTCGCGGTCAAACGTTGGCTCGGGCATCATCCATTTCCCGGGTTGCGCGACGTCGTTGTTGCCTACAGCTCGGTGGCGGTGCTCTTCGACCTGGTGAAGGTGCAGGCTGTCGCCGGAAGGCAGACGGGTATGGAATACGCGATGCGCATTCTTCGGCACGCCTACGAACAAGCCGCACTGGCGGAGAATAAGTCAGCATCGCCTGAGCGCCTGCGCGATGTTCCCGTGTGCTACGACCACGAGTTTGCGCCGGATATGGATTTTGTCCGTGACCACACACAACTTTCAAGGGACGAGGTGATCGGCTTGCACAGCGGCGAGACTTACACCGTTTATATGGTGGGATTTCTCCCTGGCTTCCCCTATATGGCGAAAGTCGATGACCGACTGGTCGTGCCGCGGAAATCGGTCCCCGCGCAACGCATTCGCGCCGGAAGCGTCGGACTGGCTGGCGTGCAGACGGGAATTTATTCCGTGTCGTCGCCCGGAGGATGGCAGATCATCGGGTGTACACCGTGGTCGTTGTTCGATGCCGCCCAAAATCCGCCAGCCGTTTTTCAGGCGGGGGACCGGGTGCGTTTTCATCCGGTGACGCGTGCTGAGTTCGATAAATCCCTGCGAGGGCAATGACCATTAAGATCGTGAAGAGCGGAATCATGGACACCCTTCAGGATAGGGGGCGACATGGGTTTGCAAAATGGGGTGTGAACGTCTCGGGGAGCATGGACCCATTCGCGTCGCAGGTTGCCAACGCCCTGGTGGGCAACGCGCTGGATGCGCCGGTTGTGGAACTGCATTTTCCCTGCGGTGAATTCTATTTCGAAGAGCCTGCGGTGATCGCAATTGCCGGTGCGGATTTTTCACCGACGGCGAACGACATGCCGTTGCCTTTGTGGAAAGCGGTGATCGTCGCCCCGCACACGACACTGATCTTCCGGAAAAAAGAAAAAGGCGCCCGCGCCTACCTGGCTGTAGGGGGCACGCTGGAAGCGGATACATGGCTGGGCAGCGCGAGCACCAACCTGAAGATCGGGGTGGGCGGCTATCGCGGACGACCCCTTCGAAAAGGAGACGCCGTTAACGTTCGGCCCCCGGAATTTCATTTGACGGATCGTGTGCGAGGTCCCGTCGCCCTTCCATGGTCAATCAACGCCATGGGCGTTTACAAAGATTCGAACGTTGTCAACTTCATTTGCGGGCGGGAATGGGGGTGGCTTGCCCCTTCAACGGCGGCCCAATTCGGAAGCATACCCTTTCGCATTACACCTTCCTCCGATCGCATGGCGATAAAGCTTGCGCATCCGCCGCTTGAATTCAGGCTCACGGATCCGCTGCTTTCAACCGCGGTTGTATTTGGAACCATTCAGGCCCTGCCAGGCGGGGCCCTGATGATCCTGATGGCGGATCGTCAAACCACCGGGGGATACCCTCAGATCGGTCATGTAGCCGGCGCGCACCTTCCGAAGCTCGCCCAGCTTGAAGCAAACGAAACGCTTTCCCTATGTCAGGTTGACGTGCAGGAAGCTGAAAAAATGTTACTTTCACTCCAGGGTGATATTCGTCGGATACAGCGCTCCTGTCAGGAGCAACTGAAAGCATTCTATGAACAGCATTGATCTGAATTGCGATATGGGTGAAAGCTTTGGTGCGTGGCGCATGGGCGACGACGAGGCTTTGATGGAATGGGTGTCGTCGGTGAACGTCGCCTGTGGCTTTCACGCTGGCGATGCGTCGGTGATACGTACCACGGTCGAGCTTGCCCTGAAGAAGGACATTGCCATCGGCGCCCACCCGGGTTATCCCGACCTGCCGGGTTTTGGGCGGCGGTCCCTGAGGATGTCGCCGCGCGAAGTATACGACGTCGTCTTGTATCAGATCGCAGCGCTACACGGGATGGTGAATGCGGCGGGCGGAAAGCTTCGGCATGTCAAGCCCCACGGCGCGCTCTATAACGACGCGGCCGTAAGCCCCTCAATTGCCAGCGCCATTGCGATGGCCATTCGCGATCTCGACCGTGCCTTGGTGCTCGTGGGACTTGCCGGCAGCGCGCTCGTGGAGGAAGCGGAGAAAATCGGACTCAAGGCCGCGCGCGAGGGATTTGCAGACCGGACTTACAGCGAAAGCGGATTGCTCACACCGCGCAGCGAAAAAGGTGCCCTGATCGACGACGTGACGCGCGCGTCAGCGCAGGCCTTGATGATGGCCAATGAACAGAGGGTGATTTCGACCTCCGGGCGCGCGGTTTCCGTAGAAGTCGACACCGTCTGCATTCACGGCGACGGCGCACATGCCGTCTTATTTGCGCGCGAAATTGCGAACACGCTACAACGGAATGGCATCACCGTCAAATCTTTCTAAAGGAACATCCTCTGTTATCCTCGGCTCGGCGTTTCTGATGGCGACCTCGGCCATTGGCCCCGGATTTATCACGCAAACGACGGTATTCACCGCCCAACTGGGAACGAGTTTCGCTTTCGTGATCCTTTGCTCGATGGTTCTCGATATCGTCGTTCAGCTCAACATCTGGCGCGTTGTCGCCGTTTCGGGAATGCGTGCGCAGGATCTCGGCAATAAGTTGTTCGTGGGCTCGGGCCACCTGCTTACCGCGCTGATCGTTTTGGGTGGCCTGGCCTTCAACATCGGCAACACCGGTGGCGCCGCAATGGGCATGAACGTGATGTTCGGTACCGACTTGTGGACCGGGTCGCTGATTAGCGCGGCGGTGGCGGTGTTTGTTTTTTGGTACCGGGAAGCGGGCAGGGCTATGGATGTGTTTGCCCGCATCATGGGCCTCATAATGATCCTGCTCACTGCGTGGATCGCATTCAAGTCGAATCCTCCTCTGGCGGAGGCCGCTGCGCGTGCGTTCGTTCCGGAAGTGATCGACACCACTTCCATCATCGTGCTGGTGGGTGGGACCGTGGGCGGATACATCAGTTTCTCGGGAATACACCGGCTTGTTGATGCCGGCATTACGGGCAGAAAGCACCTTCGCGACGTAACGGGGAGCAGTGTACGGGCGATCATGATCGCTTCGGCCATGCGGGTGCTCCTTTTTCTTGCGGCCCTGGGTGTGGTGGTTTCCGGCGGCGTACTCGATCCGGACAATCCGCCGGCTTCGGTATTCAGGCTTGCCGCCGGCGAATCCGGATACCGCATCTTCGGACTGGTGCTCTGGTGTGCTTCCATTACATCCATCGTCGGGTCTGCTTACACTTCGGTGTCTTTCCTTCCGGTGTCAATAACGTCGAACAAATCATTGCGTCGATGGTTGATTACGTTGTTCATTGTCTTTTCGGCGATGGTGTTCTCGTTCGTCGGGCGTCCGGTCCGGGTACTTATCCTGGTGGGTGCGCTTAATGGATTTGTCCTTCCCGTTGCGATGGCCATCATTCTTCTCGCCGCCCGACGGCCGGCCCTGATGGGCGATTATCGTCATCCGCGGTGGATGGCGTACGCGGGGTGGATCGTACTCGTGCTCTTGCTGGGTCTCAGCATTAAAACGATTTTAATGGGCGCCTCGGCCGTGTTTGGCTGAGCACACCACTTCGATGTAATAACAGTGTAATATTTAAGGGCAATATGCAGTCGATTCAACCTGTATTTGCCTTAAATTTATTGTTAACCCATCAAGCTGATACCCCTCAGCCTTTCGTTCCGAGACGGACCCGCAGGTCCGGTGCGTAACCTTGCCTGAATTTTGGGTAATTGTTGCATGAAACACTAGCCCACCGGTTGCTTTTTTGCTTAAAAAGGTATTTATATGAAAACGCGGGCGTTAGTGACGCAAGTTTTTTCCCTTTTTCACGCCCAAGTCGTTTTAATGGAAAGAAGGATAGATCATTTGTAAAAACAATACGTATTAATGGAGTCTAACAATGTTGTCGAAATTCTTTTGGTGGAGGATAACGCCGATGATGCGGGCCTGGCGATCAGGGCGTTGAAGAAGCACAACCTGGCCAACAACCTGCTTCACCTTCAGGACGGCGAGGAGGCACTGCAGTTCCTGTTTTCCGAGCGGTTGAACGCGCTGCCGAAGGTCATTCTGCTGGATCTGAAAATGCCTAAGGTCGATGGCATCGAAGTGCTCAAGCGCCTCAAATCGGATGAACGCAAGCGGGTGATACCCGTGGTTGTGCTTACGTCGTCGAAGGAGGAGCGCGACATTGTCGAATCCTACAAGCTTGGCGTCAACGCTTATATCGTAAAGCCCGTGGATTTCGACAAGTTTGTCAAGGCAATATCGGAGATCGGCTTTTTCTGGTTATTGCTCAATCAGGCGCCCAATCAATAGAATCGAACTGTCTTATAGTTGCTATGGAAGAACCGCTTAAGATTTTAATGTTGGAAGACACACAAGACGATGTCGGGCTGATCCAGCGCATGCTTCGAAAACAAGGTGTTGCCTTTGTGGCTCATCAGGTAGACACAGAAGAGGATTTTACGACGGCCTTGCATTCGTTCTCACCCGATGTGATCCTGTCTGACCATGCGTTGCCGCAATTTAATTCACTCGAGGCGCTCCAGATTTGCAAGGATGCGGGAATGAACGTGCCTTTTATCCTGGTGACCGGCACGGTGTCGGAAGAGTTTGCGGTGAGTTGCCTCAAGCAGGGCGCCGACGATTATGTGCTAAAATCGAACCTCGTGCGGCTGCCGTCCGCCATACAGAACGCCCTGCGGCAACGCATACAAGAGAACAAAAGACAGCATGCTGAGCGGGCCCTGAGGGAACAAAACGAAGAGCTCACGAAGATCAACAAGGAGCTCGACAGTTTCGTCTACAGTGTTTCACACAACCTGAGGGCGCCGTTGATGTCGGTACTCGGCCTGCTGAACCTGGTGCAAATCGAAAACCAGGAAAAAGATCTGGCGCTGGAGGCGTATTTCTCCATGATGCAAAACAGCATCCACAAGCTGGACGAAACGTTGCGCGAGATTCTCGACTATTCCCGCAACGCGCGCAGTGACCTCAATATTGAACCCGTGGACATGCGGAAGCTTATCGATGAAAGCTTTGAAAAACTGAAATATCTCGAGGGATGGGATCGGATTGAAAAGCGGATCACGGTCGAGGAGAACGCCCCATTCCTTACGGATGCATACAGGATTTCCCTCATCCTCAACAACTTCGTCTCTAACGCGATCAAGTATCATGACCGCAATAAAAATGATTGTCGGATTGAAATTCACGTCACGGTGAACGAGCATGCGCTGTCGCTTCGGTTCCAGGACAATGGGATCGGTATCTCTGAGAATCTGATAGGCCGGATCTTCGACATGTTTTTTCGCGCCACGGAGCGCAGCGAGGGCGCCGGACTCGGGCTCTACATCGTCAAGGAAACCATCGATAAGCTCGGCGGTTCGATGGAGGTGTCATCGGAACTTGGAAACGGGACGACTTTTTTGGTGCGGCTTCCCAATCAGCCGATGAGCGTGTGGACCGAGGGTCTCGCCAAGAAAAACGTGACGATCTCTTAACCTTCGGCGCGAATTTCGGTGATCTCGATTTCGGTGCGGCGGTTGATCTCGCGTCCGCCTTCTTCGTCGTCGTTGGAGACCAGGGGACGCTCGGCGCCAAATCCCCGGGCGGTGAGCCGTTGTCCGTCGACGCCCTTTGCAACGAGGTAGTCGACGACCGCTTGCGCGCGCTTCAGCGAAAGCGCCATATTCAGGCCGGCATCCCCGGTGTTGTCGGTGTGCCCATTGATCTGGACCTTCAAGCGGTCATTGGCGTTGAGCAAACTGCGGATCTTCTCCAATTCGGCGATGGATTCGGTACGAATCTCTGCTTTGCCGATATCAAAGAAGATGTTCTTCAGTACAACTTTCGACCCCACCTCGGCCTTTACCATGAAAATATGGGTGTCAATCTCCTGGTATTCGGCGAATTGCGGTACGTTGAAGTTGATTGAGTTGAAGAGGTAGCCGTCGCGTTCAGTAGCCACACCGTAGTTGCCTCCGTGTGGAATTACGAGTTCGAACGCTCCGGTTTGTGCGTCGGAATGGATGCGCGACAGCACCTGCTGGGTGCCATTGTCCACAAGCGTAATTACCGCGCCCAACGGCGCCGCTGTTTTTTCGTCGATCACCTTGCCCCTGAGCAGCGTAACAACGTTCATGTCCTTATGGAGCGCGATAATGGGGTCAATGTAGTCTGGTTCTTCGGTCTGTGTGACGACGGGTTCAGATTCCGGCTCCGGGATGACCGGCTTGGGCGGGGGGTCCAGAAAATGGATCTCGTAAATGTCGGCGCTGCCAAAACCTGCATCGCGCAAGGCCGAAAAATAACCGGTCTTCTTATCGGATGAAAGGACGAAGAATCCATCATATTCGACGGAATTGATCGGATAACCGAGGTTTGCGGGACGGGTCCAGTTGCCGTCAACAAACTCCGATTTGAAAATGTCGTTGCTTCCCATGGAGGGGTGGCCATCCGAAGAAAAATAAAGGGTCACCCCATCGGCATGAATGAAAGGTGCGTCTTCGTGCAACGGCGTGTTGATCGTGGGTCCCAGGTTCTCGGCCTTTCCCCACTGGCCGTCGTCGCCAAGCGTACTTACGTAAATGTCGAGCTCGCCCTGCCCGCCGGGCCGATTGCTGGTGAAGAAAAGCCTTTGACCGTCGGCGGAGATACACGCCGACGTTTCCCAGTAAAGGGGATGGTTGATGTTGCTGTTCAACGGCTCGGGTACAGTCCATCCATCTGATCCCAACGTTGAAGTGTAAATGTCGCCGGCGCCCTCTTCGTAATACAGGAACAAAGTTTTCCCGTCAGGCGAAAGTGCGGCCGCCGCATCATTGTACTTGAGGTTGATGTTGGGGCTGATCAACTGCGGCGTCTCCCAAACGCCATTCCTTTTGTGTGTGATGTAGATGTCCTCGAAGTTGGTGGAACTTTTTACCGCGTATTCGTCCGTTGACCGGTTCGATGTGAAGATCATGGTTGTGCCATCCGCGGAGACCAGGGGCGAATACTCGTGGAAAGATGAGTTGATGGTTGCGCCGACGTTCTTAATTTCCACATAGGCCGGGTGTCGTGAGAGCGAGTCACCGATCTGGCATTCCGCGATCTTGTGTTGAGCGATCTCGTTGAGCCTGCGGTTCTTCCGTCCAAATTCCGAGAAGTGCTCGATGGCCCTGGCGTACTGGTGGTTGTTTTGATAAGCGAGCCCGAGGTGATAATTTATGTCCGCGTCGACATCGGCCTGGAGCCCATAAGCTTTTTCGAGGTACGACAACGCCGTTGATTTTCTGTCGCTGTGGAGGAGGCAAACACCCGCCTTGAAGTTTGTAAGCGCATCTTCAGCGTTGAATTTCAGCATCGCAAGATAGTTTTCGAGTGCAGATGCGTAGTCTTTCCTGTTAAAAAAACGATCTCCCTTCGACTCCAACTCCTTCATGTCCTGTGCCGAAAGCGGCAGGTAGCCAGTGCAGATGAAGGCGATCAGGACGATTAAAGCCGTTTTTTTCATGGGGTAATGCCGTCTTAAAGTAAGTAAAATTAAGGCGGCCTCCCTTGCGATTGCTTCATTTTTCTTGGTTGGCGTTGTTCCGGCCTGTCCATCCGGGCCCGTAGATGATTCTTCCGGGCTTCGCCCCGGTGTGTTCACCATTGCGCAGCACCCATGCGCCGTTGATGAAGACATGCACCATGCCCTCGCTGTACGCCGACGGGTTTTGAAAAGTCGCCCGGTCCGTTATTTTCGCGGGATCAAAGATCACGACGTCGGCAAAACTTCCGCTCCGGAGTCTGCCGCGCATGGGAATGCCCAGATTGTCCGCGGGCAGTGCGGTAAGCCGGCGTATCGCTTCCTCAAGGCGCATGACCTTTTCCTCCCGCACATATTTCCCCAGTACGCGGGCAAAGGTGCCGAACGCGCGGGGATGGTCCGGTAAGTCTTCGGCATCGAGGGAATAGGCCCCGGCGTCGGATCCGAAACTCACCCAGGGGAGGCTGATTATCTTCCTGACAATATTCTCCGATTGGAGAAAGTAAATGCATTCGATTCGCGATTTGTCGGCAACGATCAGATCAAGGGTGGTTTCGTCCGGTGATTTGCCGTGCAGGTGGGCAGCTTCGTCGAGTCGTTTTCCGGCGTAGCGCTCGTCCAGCGCATCGATCCGGAAGTCGGTAAGGAGCACGTCGGCCGGGTCCGAGTTCTTATACGGAATACCGGCGTGCATTTCATGCAAGACACGCTTGCGCGTGGAGGATGTTGTTAGCCGCCTGCGCATCGCGCGGGCGCCTCCGGCCTGAACCCATTGCGGGAGGCGCGACGTGAGGCCAGTGGCGCTCGCGTTGTACGGGTACATGTTTGCCGTGATCCGCATACCTGCCTTCCGCGCACTGTCAACCTTCATCAGCACACCGTCGATCTTGTTCCAGTTTCGCGCGATGTTGAGTTTGAGATGGTATATTTCGAGCGGAATGGATGCTTCCGATGAGATTTGAATAGCCTCGTCCAGGGCTTCCAGGATGAAATCCCCCTCGCTGCGAAGGTGGGTGATGTAGATTCCCCCATACGAAGACGCCACACGGCACAACTCGACCAGTTCGTGGGTGGAGGCGAAACTCGCGGGTGGATAGATCAGTGACGTGCTGACGCCCAGCGCACCTTCCTCCATGCTGCGCTGCACCAGCTTTTTCATTTGCTCAAGTTCTTTCGCCGTGGGCGCGCGGTTGGCGAAACCAAGCTCATGGATCCGCACGCTGGTGGCGCCAACGAAGGAAGCCACGTTCGGGCTCATGCCTTTTTTTTGCAACCAGGCGAAGTATCCGCCGAGGGAAGTCCACAGACTGTCAGGTGGCTTGTGCAGATGCCTGCGCACCGGACCGGGAGAATACCCTTCACCCAGTACCTCAAGCGTTACACCTTGTTTGATGTCGCTGATGGCCCGTCCGTCTTTCAGCAGGCTTTCGTCCGCCCAACTGAGCATGTTTATGAATCCGGGCGCGACGGCAAGCCCGCTTGCATCGATCTCCACAGTCCCGAAGGCGCCACCCAAATCGCCCACCTTTATGATCCGGTCATGCTGTATCCCGAGATCCCCCAGGTACGGGGTTGTGCCCGACCCGTCGTAAATCGTTCCGTTGCGAATGATGATGTCGTACACTTCTTCCCGGGTCGAAAAAAATGCGACAACCATCAACAACAACAGCGGCAGTGCAATGAAATAACGCATGATTTTGCTCTCCTACGTTACACAACTTTCCTCGAAAAAGAAAGTGGTGCTTGCATCAATTTTCAGTCCTTACCGAACCTTTCCGAGTCGCATGAACACTGGAAACAGCATTTTCTTTTTGCCATCGCCGGACCAGTGGGGCCTGAGCCGGTCGGAAATTTCCGGTACCGGATCGTGGTTCTTTGCGCGGATGTATTTTTGTGTTGCCGACCACGAGGTAAGGTAGCCGCACAACTCCCCGAGATTCCAGAAGACTTCGATGGCGAAAGGAGGTGTCCCGATCTCGTCAAAGGGAAAGTCCATGTCGCGGTACGCGGACTCCACAAGCTTTCGTGCGGGGTCCCAGTAAGGCCCGACGATGTGGTGGTAGAAATCACCGATGATGCGGTCGATATCCCGGTCGACCTGCAGCAGCCCATATCCCCACGCGGCGAGTAATGCGCCGGCACGTGCCGTGCGCCGAACTTCGTCGTAGAATCGCCCGGTATCTATCCAATGCAACGCCTGCGCTATGGTAATGAGGTTGAAACTGTCATTTGAAAATGGCGTGGACTCGGCCGGACTGACAGCATAGAGAATGTTTGAGACCGCGGGCGCCTGGTCGAGTTGCCGTTGGCTGATATCCGTTGCGTATACTTTCGAAAAATGTCTTGCAAGATCCCTGGCTACCTGTCCGTTGCCGGTGGCACAGTCCCATGCGGCGTCTCGCGCGCTTACATGGCGAAGGATAAAATCAAAAAGTACATCGGGATAGCCGGGCCTATAGGCGGCGTAGAGGTGCGCGTGGGAGGAGAAGAGATCGTTGGAGGAAAGGGGCATCGGGATTTGGGCATTTAGGCATTAGTCGGTATTGGGGAGGCCCTTTTGGAAGTCCTTTGCGTTATTCACATTTTTACCGCGATGTCTTTTTCGGATAAGGTACTGAAATTCTATAAACAACTGGCGATCGACGTTGTGCTTCCGTCGGGCGTGGAGGTGCTGAATCCGTACCAGGACAAGAATGCGTTCGGCCTTTGTCGCAAATTCTATGGCAAGTACTATAGCGACGACAATCGCCGCGTGGCCATCCTGGGTATAAATCCCGGACGGTTTGGGGCGGGGCTGACGGGGATTCCTTTTACCGATCCTCCCAAGCTTGAGTTCCACTGCGGCATTCCCAACGATCTCCCGAAGAAAGGAGAACTCTCCGCCGATTTCATCTACCGGATGATTGACCGTTTCGGCGGGCTGGAACGGTTCTATGCAAAATTCTTTATCAGTTCGGTCTCTCCTTTAGGATTTACCCGGGACGGAAAGAATCTTAATTACTACGACGACACCATCCTGCTGAAAACTCTGGAACCCTTCATAAAGAAATCGCTGACCCGGATCGTTGGGATGGGCGTAGACCGGCGTGTGGTATTTTGTCTGGGGGAGGGGGCAAATTTCAAATACTTTATGCGCCTCAACGCGAAGGAGGGGTACTTCGAAGAGGTTGTCCCCCTTGCGCATCCCAGGTTCATCATGCAGTACAAACGAAAATCCATCGACCGGTACGTGGAATCGTATGTGGAACTTTTGGGTTCCCGGTGAAACGATGTCCAAAACAAAAGGGCAGGTCCTTCCGGCCGCCCTTCCGCATTATTCATGGACTTGTCTTAACCCTTCGTTACGACACCGCTCGTCAGGTTCACGATGTAGGCTGCGTTGTTGACGGTGAGGTCGGCGGTTCCATCGCCATTGAATTCAACCGTTGCGGAATAGGAATACGATCCTTTGCCCGTTACCGATCCCGACAGGTTTACCGTAGCGGTTCCCTCCACGATCCGTTGCGACTCCTTGTTGACAACGAGCTCCTCGATGGTGATGCCGATTTCGCTGGTTCCCGCGGATGGATTATCCTGTTTCCATTCGTAAGATCCACTCCGGTCAAAGTCACCGTTAAGGACATAGTCGGCCGATGACTCCTGCAGTTCGCTGACGCTCAGTGCCGAAGTGCCATCGAAGTCGAAGGCGGCATTAGGTCCGTCGTATTCGATGCTATAGGTGGCGTTCACATTCAGGCTGGTGGCCGTTTCACCATCGCATTGAAGCAAAAAATCGTAGCTGAAAACGTAAGCGAATGACGGCGTGGTACCGGGATCGCTCGAGATCTCGAAATCTGCCTCGTCGGAATATTCGCAGGCGGCCTGACGTCCCGAGGAACTTGCCGCTACAGCCGCGTCAGCGGCTACGGCGCTTTGGTTGACAATGGCCAAAAGACCCGAATTGACCGTTAGCGACGCTCCGATCAATTCAGCGGCTTCATCGTTATTGATGGCGGGTGTGGGTTCATCTTCGCTACATGCGGCAGCTACTACGACAAGCCCGGCGAGTACCGCGCTTTTCCAGAAATTTTTCTTGTTCATAGACAGTTTAAATTGTTGGTTTTAAGCATTGTTTATACGGCGAGTGTATCCAATGAAACCGGAACAGGCCGCTTTTTTTGCCAGAATCGGCCGTTTCATGGCATAAGCTGCCGATTTGGACGGTAAAGCGGGATTCTACGGGAGTTGCGGGAACGGAAGGATGTGAAATCCGCGTAACGTCGGTCACCCCAAGGCCGCAATTCACCCGCACCGTTGTCGCTCCGGCACCCGCGGAAGTTTTGACCTTTTTCCC
This sequence comes from uncultured Roseivirgaceae bacterium, assembly GCA_964551035.1. Lineage (GTDB taxonomy): Bacteria > Bacteroidota > Bacteroidia > Cytophagales > Cyclobacteriaceae > Chryseosolibacter. The sequence goes on from CAZKBK010000017.1 coordinate 89,211, forward strand.
ATGTTTGTGATGTTAAAGAAAACTTCAACTAAAAATCAGAATCATGGACACCACAACAAAAACAAACATTACCGTTGAAACGATCGTCGACGCGCCGGTTGAAAAGACTTGGAAATACTGGAACGCGCCTGATCATATCACGAAGTGGTGCCAGGCGTCGGATGATTGGCACGCGCCCTATGCCGAGAACGACCTGCGCAAGGGAGGTAAAATGAAGACCACGATGGCGGCAAAAGACGGCAGCGTCAGTTTTGACTTCGAGGCGATCTACACGCACGTGGACCCGTTAAAAAAAATTGAGTACGACATCGTCGATGGCCGGAAGGTATCCATTATTTTCACTGCCGAAGGCGATAAAACCCGCGTGACCGAAACTTTCGAGGCGGAGGGCGCTAATCCGATCGAGATGCAACGCGGTGGCTGGCAGGCCATTTTGGATAATTTTAAGAAGCATACCGAAGCGAATTAAAGACCTTGCTGGTCTGGGCGGCATGGCCTTCATTGCGTTTGGGCCGCAACCTGCCGTCTTTTTTTACCAAGCCGTGCCCGAAGAGGCTTCGGGTGCATGGCTGGCTTTGACGATCCGCAAGCGGCGCCAATGAACGGCGCCGCTATGGAGCTGCCGACCCCTTCCTCTGTTCCCCCCTGCGGAATGCCATCCTGTCTATCTATTGTCTACCTCGCAAACCCTCCCTTCCTGCTGTGTTTCGCGTATAAACGGAAAGTTTTTTTGACCCTTTGTTCCGGGATGCTGTCCTGGAATCCGGCGCCGATATTGGAGCCATGGGCCAGCGCGCCTTTGAACGAGGTTGAAAAACCAAAGGAACATTCATAACTTATTTAATAACCGGCGGATTTTCGCCACGATTCATGTACCCTGTCACCAGCCAGCCGCACCGGCGCGGTCGTCTCTTCAAAACCGGAACCGGACTTGTCGCGCTTGTCCTCGTCGCGATAGGAGCCTGGTCCCAGGAGATTCCGCGCATTCAGTCACCGATCGTCATTGACGGCAAAGTATCGCCAGAGGAATGGGATGGCGTGGACACGCTGTCGTTTGTGAGTCATTGGCCCGTGTACGCGCCGGCGAAGAACACCAACACGAAATTCAGAATTGGCTATGACGACAAATACCTCTACTTCTCCAGTATTTGTTACGACGATCCCGGACTTATTCAGGGCCCCACCTTTGAGCGTGACAAGTGGGAGATGACCATGGACCAGATGGCCGTCATTCTCGATACCTACAACGATAACGAGAACGCGCTGGTTTTCTCTGTGACACCGACCGGCTCGCGCATCGACGTGGCCATGAAGAACGACGCGCAGGGTGATGAGCCTGCGGACGTGTCGTGGAATTCGTACTGGATCGCGGAAGCGGCGACGCATGATCGCGGCTGGTCGATGGAGGCGCGCATTCCGTTCAGCAGCCTTCGTTTCCAGACGACGGGCGATGAAGTCAATATGGGGCTCATCGTATACCGTTACGTTGCCCGCGACCGAAAACTCGACATCTATCCGCCAATACGACCCGACTGGGGATTCTGGAGCTTTGCAAAGCCTTCGCAGGCTGCGAACATCACCTTCCGCGGCGTCAGGAATAAAAGACCCTGGTTCACCACGCCGTATCTCCTTTCGCGTCTGGGTTATCACCACACCGAAACGGAGCCGGGATCCATGCGCATTCGGGAGCGTGACAACACGGTGACCGCGGGACTTGACGTGCAGCATGCACTCACCGACAACCTTAATCTCGATTTCACCATCAACACCGACTTCGCACAGGTGGAAGCCGATGACCAGATTGTCAACCTCAGTCGTTTCTCACTGTTTTTCCCCGAGAAGCGGAGGTTTTTTCTCGAACGTTCCAGTATTATGGAGTTTGGATTTGAGCAGAACAACCGGCTCTTTTACAGCAGGCGTATCGGCCTTGACGAGGGCCGGATCGTTCCCCTTTGGGGTGGGGCGCGGCTCGTCGGTCGCATCGGCAATTATGACGTAGGGGTCATGAATTTGCAATCCCGAAAGGTTTCAGATGTTCCGTCGGAGAACTTCGGCGTACTCCGCGTGCGTCGCCGCGTGTCCCGGAACAATTCCTATGTGGGCGGCATCTTCACTTCAAGGACCAACCTGAATGGTAGCCATGACGTTGCTTATGGCGCAGACGCGATCGTCAATCTTTTTAAGAACGACTATCTGCGCGTCAACCTCGCCCAGACGTATCACTCCGGCGACACGGTGGACTATGCGAGTGCGCTTTCTGACCGGAAACGGATTTTCGTGATGTGGGAGAACCGGTCACAGGTAGGATTGAACTATTCGCTCAGTTACTCGCAGGTCGACAAACACTATTCCCCCGCGCTGGGTTTCGAGGCGCGAAACAATTTTCGCGCTGTCGGCGACCGGGTATCCTATGGGTGGTTCCCGAAGAAGGAAGGCAGTCTCCGCTATCTGTCCGCAAGCCTCAACGCAACAGGGTTTTTCAGGAACCCGGTCCGGGCCGCCGCCACGACCCAACCCGCCCGGCTGGAGACGTTTCAATTGTCGCCGTCATTCCTCATGGAGTGGGTGAAGAACAACACCTTTACCGTGACCTTCAACCGCCTGTACGACAGCCCCGGCGAGGCCTTTGCGTTGTCGGACGAGATCACGATACCCGCGGGAACGTACGTAAACCAGGACGTCAATGTATCTTATCAGTCGCCAACAGTGAACTTTCTTACCTCGCTGTTCGACCTCACCACGGGGACTTTTTACGGAGGCAAGCGTTTCTCCGGCGGCATTACCCCGACCTGGATCATCAACAAGTATGTCACCTTGAGCGCTTTCTACCAGTTCAACCGCATCGACTTTGCCGACAAGCCCGACTACCTCGCCCACGTCGCGCGCCTGAAAGTGGCCACCTCCCTGAATGTTAAACTCAGCGTGAATGCTTTCGCGCAGACCAACACCGTGTCCAACGTGAGTGCCATCAACTTTCGCTTTCGCTACAACTGGCGGGATGGGGATGATCTTTACGTCGTTTACAATGAAGTCCTGAACAACGACGCAAAGATCGACGCATATCTTCCTTTTTCAGATTACCGGGCGTTCATCGTAAAATACGTGCACACCTTTCACGTCGGGAACTAAGTCGGCGTGCGCCGGAAGGAAGGTGGGAACATAGCCTGCACATCCGGCGGTGAGCGTAGCGAATCGGGAACGAAGTGTTTGAAGGTTGACCCCCGGTGTCCCAGGCAAGATGCAAAGGTCAGGTTCCGGCCTATGCCTATTCCGTGCGCATTGGTGTAATCACGATATTCCGGTACTCCACCGGCCCGTGGTCGCCTTGCAGCATCAGGGGGCCAGGTTCACCTTCGTTGGAATCGAGCGCACCCCCTGTAATGCCGGGAATTTCACGGTTGCAGATGATCGTCTTTCCGTTGGCTTCAACGGTGATCATCCTTCCGATAAATGTGATGTCATAGCTTTGCCATTCGCCGGGTTTTTTCGCAACCTGTTCGCTGGGCGCAATAAAACCATACACGCCCCCGAGTTCACCCGACAAGGGTTCGTGGCCGTAGCTGTCCATGACCTGAACCTCGTAACGACCGCGCAGATAGACGCCGCTGTTGCTGCCCTCCGGGTAGCGAAATTCGAGATGGAGTTTAAAATCGTTGAATGCTTCCGCAGTGACAAGGTTGGCGCCTGATTTCCTGTTCCGCAGGATGCCGTTCTCCACTGCCCATTGATTTTCGCCGGCAAGGGCGTTCCATCCTTTAAGGGTGCCCTCGTCTATGAGGGCGATGGGTTGGCCCCAGGTTCCTTCCTGTCTGTCCCGCAACGATGGCGCGCGCACGCCGTTAAACGCATATTTTTTTCCGTTGGGGAATACCATCGTGCCCGTTAGCGTATTGCCATTATACGAGGCTTCAACGGTTAGATCTTGATCGCCTTCTTCCCATTGGGGTGGGATCGCAAAAGAGAAGGCGTTGCCGTCAATGACAACTTCGGAAATGGGGCGCGCGCTTCCGGCAACGCCGACGAACTGCCCTACCAGGGTCTTGTGGCCCGAATGGGTGATTTCCAGCCACGAGGGATTTGTTTTTCCGTCCATGGTGATCGTCAGATCCCATCGCCCTTCCGGCGACGAAGGGGTTTGCGCATGGACGCAAACGCAGCAAACGGGGAGGAGGAGCAAGGATAATAATACGGCGTGCGAGTTTTTCATAGGTGTGGTTGGTTGGTCTAAAAATACTGGGAATGGGGGTAAGGTCAACCTGCGCGTGGCGTATTGTGATGATCGGCTCAGCGGACCTGAACGAAGTTCCGCGTCACACACGCCGTGCACTGGTCTGATGGTCAGCCTGGTCTGCCAATGGTTGGGGTTTTGGAGTTCAGGGGACCGAAAAATCCCGTACCATCGCTGACGGGATTGGCGAACGGTCCGTCCAGGGGCCACTTTTTTACCCTGTTGAAAAAAATCACCACACAACGGCTTGCATAGGCGAGGGTCTTCATTATACATTTGGTCTCCCGACCGAAGGTCAATCCCCACGAAAGTATTCTCCCGCCAGCGCAATTCCGACAAACGGAATTGTCCAGGTCCTTTTTAATCGTTTTCTCAACCTAAACAAAAAAGCCTATGAGATGCTTTCGTATGCTACTTTTCCTGGCGTCGATGTTTTCGCTGACGACGCTGTGCGCGCAGAGCTGGCAACTCGTCTGGTCCGACGAGTTCACCAACGGGATCGGCCCGGACTGGGTGTTTGAAACCGGGACGGGGTCGGGGGGCTGGGGCAACAATGAGCTTCAATACTATCGGAGTCAGAATGCGACCACGTCCAACGGGATGTTGGTGATTACCGCGAAGCAGGAGTCTTTTGGCGGGATGCAATACACCTCGGCACGGATGAAAACGCAGGGACGGGCGTCATGGCGCTATGGCCGCATCGAGGCCCGGATTGCCATGCCATCGTTTCAGGGTGTGTGGCCGGCATTCTGGATGCTTGGCGACAACATCACTTCCGTCGGGTGGCCCGCGTGCGGTGAGATCGACATCATGGAGCACGTCAATACCGGTGGAGCGGTGCACGGAACCATTCACTGGCGCGACCACAATAACAACTATGCCAACTACGGGGGGTCAACCAGTACCAGCATCACCAACTTTCATGTTTATACCATCGAGTGGAATGCGTCTTCGATCAAATGGTTTGTCGACGGCGTGCAGTACCACGAGGCCAACATCGCCAATGGCATCAATGGCACCGATGAGTTTCAAAATACGTTCTTCATCATCCTCAACATGGCCATAGGCGGGAACTGGCCGGGCTTTACGGTCGATAACAATGCGCTGCCCGCAAATCTTTACGTTGACTACGTCCGCGTGTACCAATCGGGATCTTCGCCGCCGAGCCAGGCGCCCATTGGCCAGACCGTGGCGTTGCGCGGGAGCAATAACCTCTACGTAAGTTCCGAGAATGGCACGGCGCCGATGAACTGCAACCGGGCTTCGGCGCAGGCGTGGGAACATTTCACGGTGGTCGACGCGGGCGGTGGCAAGGTCGCCCTGCGGGCGATGAACAAATATGTCTCTTCAGAGAATGGCCAGGGGCCCATCACGTGCAACCGTACCGTAGCACAGGCGTGGGAGCATTTCGACTGGATCGCCCACGCGGATGGTACGGTCAGTCTTCGCGGAAACAATGGGCGGTATATTTCCTCGGAAGACGGGATGCAGGCCATGACGTGCAACCGCACCTCCATTGGCGGATGGGAGAAGTTCGCGTGGAGCGTGGTCGGCGGGTCCGGAGGGCGAGCGATGGCAACGGGCGAGAAAATCTTCGCAGCTGGCAAGCCCATCGTTCCCGGATCCGAAGCGCTGCTTTCCGTTTATCCCAATCCCGCCAGGGGAAAAACGGTTATTCGCGTGGCGAAGCCTTCAACGGTAACGGTATACGACATGCGCGGGAACCCGATGATTGTTCGCGATGTGGCGTACGAAACTGAGGTAAACAACCTGTCGCCGGGCGTATATATGGTCCGGTCATGGGATGGCGAGCGAGGGATGACCAGGAAGGTGGTTGTCGTGGATTGAACGGATGCCGAATGACAAAAGAGGGTCGGAACGAGACCCTCTTTGTTTTCCCTGCGTGCCGCGCATGAGTAATAAACTCCCGTTCGACTAGTTGGCGGGCGATGTGGGGGCATCCTGGGCCAGGGGGGCGACGGGAGGATTGAATTCGTTTAGATCGTCATCGTCATTGAACCGAACGACAAAAGTTTCCCTTACGCGGGAAGACATGTTCAGGTAGGGGATCCAGATCAACGCGGCGAAAACACTTCTTATCAGGTCCTGCAGCGGCACGTCGCTTGCATTGGCGATGTAGGCGCGCGCCACCAGGGTATCAACGGCCGTGACAACCAGGGTCACTGCCAGACCGATGGTCATCAACCTGGGAAATGACGACCGGCGTCCCACCCTGATTCGAGATGGTTGGATCAACATAGACCTCATCATCGTTGAGTACTGGGGTTGGGATTTCGTTTAAGCTACCGTAATAAAAAGGGGGCCGAAGCCCCCTTTCATTTTTAAGCAATCGCTCGATCCCTGTTTCGGTTGAACACGAAAAACAGGATAAGACCCAAGATTGGAATAATGATTGAAACGACATAGACCGCAATCTTTCGATCTTTCGACATACCTGATCTCATCGTCCTGTAATACGTGTAGACGATAACCAGCAGCGAGGCGACAAGAACAAATGTTAATGTATCCATAGGCTTTTGTGATTTTGTTACAAAATAGGCAGAAAAAATTACAATCCACCATCCGGGCACCCATAATATAGACAATCTGCTATAGCGACGGCAAGGCAAATTGGAATCTCGGCAAGGCACAATACAAAGGAGAACGGCCCCATGTTGTCGATGGTTTCGGCGCCACACTGGTAAGCATCCCGCATATCCTGACAGGCCACCCTACTGGCGGCTATAGACCGTTCAACATTTACCCTAGAATTCTCCAATTCAAATTCAAATCGCGAGTCACGATCCGTGAATATAAACCTCCCGTCAAAGTTCTTGTTGACTAGGGCGGATTCTATTTCCTCGCGGGTTATTCCAGACTCTATTTGGAATACCAGTGCATTCTGAATGCGACCATCAGCTACACGCGCCAGTACGCTCTTGTAATCGCTCGCTTCCCTGAAGGCGATTACGATTGTCTCGTTGCCACTCGTAGAGGGTTGTCGCAGAGGGTTGTCCAAGTCCAGCGCAGATGGATCAATACCCAAGTTCTTAAACTCCTGAGAATTGATTACAAGCATTGAATCATCTGGGATGGGCTTGACGGTGGGCGCGTCGCTACACGCCATCGCTATGGCGAACGTCACCATTAGCAGCATTGATCCTTTTTTTGTGTGTTTCATAGTCGTTGTTTTTTTTTGGTTTTAACTGGAAATCAAATTACCCCAACTATACCACAGAACAATGGCGTATGGTTTTCCTGCCATGTAAGTATTTTATTTTTGGGATGGCGAAAATGTGACACCACTAGTACTTTTGTACTACTAATCCGGCCATTTTATAGTACAAAAGTACTAATGTGGGCAATGTGAGATTTTAGGGGAAATAGCTGAAAATTCTATATCCAAACACCTACAATATTCGGATCGTCACCCTGCATTCTGGGAATAAAAAACAACCCAGACTGCTCCATAAAGTGTTGGGCCTCCTCGATTGAATCGTATAGGCACACGATGGGCAGCGGAATATAATGTCGGCCCCAACGCTCCACCTTCGTACAACTACATGATTGGGAAAGTCAGCAGGATGATCGTATAGGTACGAAAAAACGATCTGGCTGGGAACGGCAAACGCTAGAAATCGGTGTCCAGGCCGAGGCGGTCTTTGAGTTCGTTGAGGATGGGATTCTTCGCGGCGAGGTATTCGAACTTGTCGCGGTTCGTGTAGATTACTTTTTTGTCGTCGGTAGCGGTAAGTTGGCCACTTACCTGGATCGACGTGTTTCGCAATTTTTCGCGGAGGAAAGCCGCCAACTCGATCCGGATGTTGTCGAGCATGGTTTCATGGACGGGACTGAGCAGGCTGACGATGACGTGATTGTCCTGCACGACGTACGGTTGGGTAAGCATCTGGTACTCGGCCTGGAATTTCCGGCGCTGTTCGGCGAAGGCGTCCCATGCCTGTCGGAGCTGCTCGTCGGTGAAGGGTTCGTTGAGTACCTTCTCGCCGGTGGTGCCCGAAGCCTCCACTTTCTGTTCAGGATTCAGAAGGCCCGTGAGCTTGATGGTTTTCGCCGCCGGTCTTGGTCGGATTCCCTCCGGTTTCGCCTGTGTGATCTCGGCTTTGGCCGGCGGGGGCGTGGCGACGGGTAAGGGTTCGCGACGCTGCGGTACCTCCGGCGCGTTGTCTACACTAATTTTTTTTTTAAAGCCTGCTCTGCAGGGGCGCCGTTTTGTGAAAGCCTTATGACGTGCCTGACATGGGCCATCTTCATCAGCGCAAGCTCGGCGGACAAACGCTGATTCTTGCTGCTTTTGTAGTTGATATCGCATTGGTTGGCGATGCTCAGCCATGAAAGGAGGGCCGAAGGCTCGCAGCGCGTTGCCTGGTCGGCATATTTCGCCTTGACGGTATCCGGCACTTCCATCAATTGGACGGTGCGCTCGTCCTGAGAGACGAGGACGTTGCGCAGGTGTTCACTGAGGCCAACAATGAAATTGTGTCCGTCAAAGCCTTTCCTGAGGATTTCATCAAAGAGCAGGAGCGGCTCGGTGTGGTTTCCGGAGAGGAGCGCATCCACGACCTGGAAATAGTAGTCGTAGTCAAGGATGTGAA
>CAZKBK010000018.1:0-47713 GCA_964551035.1 uncultured Roseivirgaceae bacterium
GATCTGGGACTACATCAAGAAAAACAAACTTCAGGATAGCAAGAACAGGCGCATGATCAATGCCGATGCAAAACTGAAGCCCGTTTTCGGGGGTAAGGGCCAGGTCTCCATGTTCGAGTTGGCGAAGGTCGTCAACAAGAATGTGAAGTAGTCTGACTTCAGTCACAATTTGAAACCTGGGCCGGTGGTTCAGGTTTTTTTTGTTTGCTGTCCATTCAAAGCGGGCTGTCCACGGCATTTCGCGTGAGTGCCCCCGACCTCAGTTTTTGACGGATGTTGTTGAACTCCGGCTACTAAAAGAATTTTCCCTTCCATCAAGGCCCTGACAGCCGGCTGGGCACGGACTTTTATCCGTTTCAGGATATACCGAAGTCAGATACGCGCAGCTCTTTTTTAGCGAAGGTCATGGTTCTGCTGTGAATCCAAAGAGGGACCTGTCTCCTTCGGTGGGATATTTTTTCGTCTGTTAATCACGTGGAGTCATGAAGAAGTTTTGTGTTGCGGTTTTGTGTTGCGGTTTTTCTTTTTGTTTGGTGGCACAGCAAAATCGGTATCAGCCCTCATTGGATATCGATCCTTCTCAAATCGATATTGTGCGGGATGCTTTCGGCGTTCCGCATATTTTTGCCAAGACCGACGCGGAAGTGGCCTATGGGCTTGCCTGGGCGCACGCGGAGGACGACTTCGCGACGATCCAGAAATGTTTCCTCGCTGCCAAATCGATGCTTGGCCTGCAGACCGGCAGGCCTGGGGCGACGGTGGATTATGTAGTGCATCTCCTTCGCATTCGCGAATTGGTTGACAGCCTTTATGACGAACACATCTCCGCGCCGTTCAAGGGTGTGTTACAGGGCTATTGCGACGGGTTCAACGCGTATGCTGACGCGCATCCGAAAGCGGTGCTTGAGAAACGGGCATTTCCCATCAGACCACACGATATCTTAACCTACTCTGTCCTTCAACTTGCGATTGGATGCGACGTGGAATCTACCTTGCGAGACATCATCGGCGGCGAAATCGAACTCGCCTTTCCCGAAGCGATGGGTGTTGAAGCGGCTGGTTCAAACGCGTTTGCTTTCAATTCGGCGAAGACCGAGGACGGAAACGTTTACATGACCATCAACACCCATCACCCCCTGGAGGGTCAGGTTGCTTGGTATGAAGTACATCTCGCCAGCGAGGAAGGATGGAACATTGTCGGATCCCTTTTTCCAGGATCTCCCATTGTGTTAACGGGCGTCAACAAAGACCTGGGATGGACCCATACCGTAAACCACCCCGACAAGATCGACGTCTATCAACTGGAAATGCATCCGGTGAATGAGCTTCAGTACCGCGTCGACGACGCGTGGTTGACCCTGGAGGAAGCGACGGTGAAATTGAAGATGAAAGTGCCGGGGTTCAATTTGCATGTGAAGAAGAAAGCGTACTGGAGCATTTTCGGTCCGACGCTAATCACCGACCGTGGCGTCTTCTCGATCCGTACCGGCGGTATCATGGACATCCGCGGCCTTGAGCAGTGGTATCGCATGAACAAAGCACGCAACTTTACCGAGTTTCGGGGCGCGCTCGAAATGGAGGCTCTGCCGGGATACAACCTGGTGTACGCCGACCGTTACGACACGATCTATTACCTCAGTAATGGTCGCTTACCGGTTCGCGCGCCGGGTTACGATTGGAAGGGAACTGTTCCCGGAAACACGAGGCGAACCCTGTGGACGAAATTCCATCCTCTGGAAAAACTTCCACAGGTACTGAACCCGCCATCGGGATACGTTTATAACACGAACCATGCGCCTTTCAAGGCTACCGCCCCTGCCGACAATATCAGCCAGGCGGATTACGATCCCCTCATGGGATATGAAACCCACGACAATAACCGCAGTTTGCGGTTTAGGGAACTCCTCGCCGAACACGACCGCATAGGCTTTGACGATTTCCGGAAGATCAAGTTCGACGTACAGTTGCCGGAAAAGTTGGCGTACCCGGTAAACATGGACACTCTCTTTCTACTCAATGAGGCGACATTGTCACCCGAACTCGCGGACCTCGCCAGAGAATTGAAACAATGGAACAGACGCGCAACAACAGATAGTAAGGGCGCTGCCGTTTTTGCCATGGTCTTTTACGATGTAGCGGAGCGCTATCTCGAGGACAACAGTTATCGGGTCCTCACTTATGAAGATGCCGTCAAAGCGTTACACCACGCCTACGAACACATGATGCGACATTTCGGCTCCACGGAGGTTACCCTCGGCGACTATCAGCGGCTTGAGCGGGGTGACCAGTCATTGCCGCTGGCGGGACTTCCCGACGTGCTTGCCGCCATGTACTCAACCCCTACCGACGACGGGCGTGTCAAGGGAACGATCGGTGACTGTTACATTGCGCTGGTGAAGTTTACACCCACAGGACCTGAAATTGAAACGATCAGTCCCTACGGCGCTTCCAATGATCCTGAAAGCATTCACTATGCCGACCAGATGGAGCGCTTCCACAAGCAAAAGACAAAAACGATGACGCTAAAAAAACGCCGCGTGTATGAGGAAGCCCGGACGGTGTACCATCCCGAAGTGCTGTCGAGGCTCTCCGCAAAGCTGATGCGGGCAAGCCGGTAGGCCGGCGCTTGTTTCGTTGCCCGTGACTCCGCCGGCGATTTCTACCGGCTTCATTTGGTTCTTTGTTTATTAATCCAAATCTTGACAAAGGAGATTCGAAGCCATGTCCATGGATGCAAGAGGTTACGCAGCACACACACCGGGAGCCGTCCTCGTTCCCTGGAATTTTCAACGACGTGATGTTGGCGACAAGGATGTTCATTTTGACATCCTTTTTTGCGGCGTTTGTCACTCGGACCTCCACCAGGTACGCAATGACTGGTTCCCGGGAATTTTTCCCATGGTTCCCGGTCATGAGATCGTGGGCAAGGTGGTAAAAACCGGCGCGGGTGTTCGGAAATTCCGGCCCGGTGACCTGGTCGCCGTGGGCTGTCTGGTCGATGCGTGTCGCGATTGTGAGAATTGTCTCGAAGGGCTTGAACAGTATTGTCTGAATGGACCTGTCGGTACCTACAACGACCGGGACAAGTCGGGCGTGCCCACCTACGGCGGATACTCCGACACGATTGTGGTGGATGAGGATTTCGTACTTCGCGTTTCGGAAAAGCTTCCCCTTGCCGCGGTCGCACCGCTCTTGTGCGCCGGTGTTACGACGTGGTCGCCGCTTCGCCATTGGAAGGTTGGCAAGGGCCACCGGCTTGGCGTACTCGGCCTCGGTGGATTGGGTCACATGGCGGTAAAGTTTGGAGCGGCATTCGGGGCCGACGTAACCGTGCTCAGCACCTCACCGGAGAAGGAGGTCGACGCACGGCGCCTGGGTGCCCACCGTTTCATCAATACGCGCGACACGTCGGCCATGAAAGCCGCGCGGCGGACGTTTGATTTTATTCTCGACACGGTCTCCGCCGAGCATGACGTTAAGCCTTACCTGACGTTACTGCGCCGTGACGGGACACATATTCTCGTTGGACTGCCGGCGCAGCCGCTTCGGATTCCGCCGTTCAGTCTGACCAACGGCAGACGCCGGATTGCCGGATCGTCGATCGGAGGGATTCCGGAGACCCAGGAGATGCTCGACTTTTGCGCTGAACACAACATCGTATCTGACATCGAGCTGATCAATATCAAGGACATCGATGTCGCCTATCGCCGTATGGAGAAAGGTGATGTGCGATACCGGTTTGTTATTGACATGAGTACGATTTGAGGATTGGTCACATTGGGCATGGGGTATTAGAAGGCGTTGGGAAGGGGACAGCGTGCTCGTGGTCTCCGATGCCGTCCGGCGCTATCTGAAATACACGATCCGGCAGGTGGGGTTTACCTGTGCGAACTGTTCGACCGCTCGTGGTGAAACCTTCGTGTTAAAGCATTTCAACGTTTCCAGGGACAGGTACTGTACCGGGCTGAGTTTTCTCACGCGCGTGTTGGAGCAATCCAGCGTGCGGAGTTTGGGCAGGTTCCCGAGGGGATCCAGCTTTCTTATCTGTGTGCCGGATGCATCGATGCTTTGAAGATGTTCCAGCCGTGCCAGGGCATCGAGGTTGTCTACGGCGCTGTTCGAGATATCGATGCTGGTGAGTTGCGCCATTTCTGCGAGCCCTCCGATTTCTTCGAGCGGGCCGTCGCTGGCCTGAAGGGACTCGAGGAAGCGAAGACTTTCAAGAGGTTTGATCTCACGGATGCTGGTCCCCGAAAAATGCAGGCGTTTCAATCGCACGAACTCGCCCAGCGCGGAAAGGTCCTTTACAGGAATGTTGGTGAACTGGATTGATTCGCGCTCAACAAGCCGGTGAAGGTTCTCACGGGTGGCGGCGGTGTCGGCCATCTGAGCATGAAATACGCGTACCCAATATCCCGTTACGTCGCGCCACCACCTTTTGAGGTGCGGCGACTTATAAACGACGAGGCAATCGGGGTTCCTTTCCAGCAGTTCGCGTGCAATGCCATCGTGCACGTCCGTCTTGTCGGCATAAAGCACCTGCAGTCTGGGCAATGCATAGAGCGGCTCGATATCCCCGATCGGCGTCTCGTCGGCTGCAATGACGCGCAGTGCGTTAAACCGGCGTAGTACCGAGAGGTCCTGAACGCGGGTACCAGTAATATCAAGGTGGCGTATGCGCGTGTGGTTCTCGAGGGGACGCAGGTTGTCAATGGCCGTGTGTGCTGCCAATACAGCGGTCAGTTGTTGAAGTCTTCCCAGCGGCTCCAGGTCCGTGATCTCCGGCTGGTTGCTCAGGTTGACCGAGTCGAGGTGCGTGAGGATGACAAGTTCCTCCTTGGTCGGATCGATTCCGATACCGGCACTTCGGCTTAGCACACTTTTCCATGGCATGGTAAGCCCGTCCCACCATGCGCGCAGGTCGCGGGAATCATAAACAACAAGGACACCGTGCTTCGACGCCATGAAGCGTTCAGCTTCCTTGCGTGTTACCTTTGATTGGTCACAGTAAACGCGCTCGAGGGCGTGAACATCCTCCAGGGGTTTGAGTGTCGCTATTTGCGTGTGATTGGCGTGAAGGAGCTGGAGACTGTCGCAGGATTGCAGGGGTTCTATGCTGGAGACGTTTGTGCTGTCGATTCTCAAAGCCACGAGTTTCGATCCTGCAAGCGGTGCAAGATCGCTAATGCGGGTACGGGATGCGTCGAGATCGAGGAGCGCGTCCAGGTCACTGAGGAATAACAGGTCGACGGCCGGGGTCGATCGCATGTCGAGATATACAAGGTCTTTGAGATTATGGATCGGTGAAAAATCCACCACCGGGGTATTTCGCATTTGCAGGTTGCGCAAGGAAGCCATACGCCCGAGGACGGAGATATCCGTGATCCGCGTATGCGAGATGTTCAATCGCTGGAGGGTTGTGGCATACCGGAGTGGAGAAAGATCTTCGACGCCGCTTTCCGAAACATTGAGCTCAACCAATTCAGTGAGGTTGCGGATCGGCGTCAGGTCCGTGATTGAAGTTTGAGATAGGTTGAGAAGTTTGAGGCTTACCAGGCGCGACAGCGGCTCGATGGTCTGGATGTATTCATTTTGGCTAATGTCCAGATGCTGGATCGCCGTCATGTCCTTCAGGTCATCCGTGGTTACACTGTCGGCGATGTTGAGCCGTTCGGTGAAGATCCTTCTCCATTCGAGCGACAACTGTTTCCACCAACTCGCCAGCGCTTCCGACTCATCAAATTCGTTGGTGTAGACGCTGACGATCTTCAGGTCTTGCGAGGAGGGATCGAAGTTGATCTCGATAAAACGCGGGATGGTGTTGTTTACCGCCTTTCCGCCAGCTGCAGTTCCGGACAGGTTGCGTGTCGCGGATACCTTGTAGTAGGTCTGGTTGTTGGCGGTAGTATTCGATTCGATCTTCTCGATGTTGAATTCGAATTTGACGTCTTCAAAGAAAAAGTCGATGTCCTTCAGGTAGGCAACCACGTCCTTGTTCGTAATGACCGTGCGGTTTTCGTCGAGGTCATCCTCGATCTGGACCTCCGCATCCCGGAAGATCCGCGCATAGCTTTCAGTGATGATAACCTCCTTGTCGGCGACGCTGGTTTCCTGGCTGCCAAGGGTGTTCAGCAGGAGTTGAAGGAAAGCGACCATGTCCCTGATCTTTTCCTCCTGATCGACTTGTGCCGGTTTTTGCCGCTGGGCATTTCCCGGGATGGACGTCAACGAGAGGAGCAACGCCAACCCGATCATCGGCAAGTTTCGGCCCGCCCGGCGAATCCGTACTGCAAAATGGAAGATGTCGTTCATGTCCGCTCGTTCAATGCTGCTGTTGTGGTTGATGATCGATTTGCGCGTCGCTTCCACTGTCCGCGCCCCGCCGTCGACCGGGCGCATCGTCTAATGGTATAAAAACCTCTTCAAGGCCGCCTTATCCGCTTCGCTGTTCAGCCTTACAAGGTTTGAAATGAGCCACCCGGTATTGTATCCCTCGCGGTTGAAATCGGCAACTTCGAAATACCAACCGTTGATCTGGAAGAAGTGGAACTTGACGTCACCGACCGACTTGAACCGGAGATTTCCACGACTGACCTCGTAGATCAACAGCGTAAGGTGATCGGGTTCGAACCTTCTGATGGCGAACTGGCTGACACTGTCCGGTTCAGCAAGCGCTTTCCGGAGGTTCATGAATTCGAGTTCATGGCTGAGGGGATGCAGAAAGCGACCCGCCTTGGTGGTATCCCTTGCAAAATAACGGTCGAAAAGATCAGCCTGGACCCTGTAGATCGACCATTTCGTGCCCAGTTGGGCTTTCTCCAATTCCATAAACAAGGTAACGGGATATTCCTTTCCGTTCATGGTGAAAGTGGTCTGCACCTCCGCAAACCATTCGTCGCCGTGAAATTTCAGGATTGATCCGTCACCGGCGTTGAGCACGTCTTTTGCGAACGACACCTTGAGGCCGCCGTCGATACCCGGGTTCTGCTCGTCGAAGAGCACGCCCAGATATTTTCGTCGTAGCTTTTCACTTCGAAACAACCGGTCGCCGGGGTAAAAACGTTTACCTTTTTCATCTTCCTCACCGTTGAACCTTCTGAAGAACTGGTTTAGCTGTTTGGATTGGGCATACAACCTGCTTTCATCCTCTCCCTGCAGAAACTGGGCATGAGCAGCGAACGGGCTCAAGCTGACCGTGAGGGAAAAGATCATCGTTACAACACAGCATGCGGCGCCAGGCCGGCATCTGTGACGGGCCCGGTGGGAGAACGGCATTTTCAGGTACATGGAAATTTCAGTTTAGCTGGCGGACTACGCGCGCCTGCGCTCAGGCGCGTGTTTCGGTTACGCGAATATCTCCGAGGAGTACGTCCCAGAATTCTACGGTCCGCCCGGCAATTTGTGTTTTCTTACGTTCGACGTAGATGGTGATGTCCTTCTTGGTGGTGTCGCGGTATCGCAGTCCATCGTCCGATTGCCCTTCAAAGCGCTGGTATATAGTCACCACGCCGACGTAACGTCCGTCGGGCTGGCGCTCAAGGTCACTGATGTAATGTATGTCGTACCACTGAATCGTGACACGATCGTAGTTGAGGGCCATCAGGCGTTCGAAATACTCCCTCACTTTATAGTAGTTTACTTCATCGCGGTTCAAGGACGATACGCCCATCTCGCTGTCTTCCGCAAAGAGCTCTTCGGCGCGGTCCATCACCCGCGTTGCTTCTGAAAACGGTGTACCTTTATTCCCGATGATGCTTATGTATTTGCTGAGGTCTCGCACCTTCTCGAGCGCGAGCGAGTCTATGGCCTGTTTGCGTTCGCGACTGATCTCGTCTGTTTGCGCCATGGTGGCGCTCATCGAGGAAAGACCGGCGATGATCAGGATGTATCTAATTTTCGTGCAGTTCATGTTCATTTCGTTAAAAAGACTGTTAGTCGACATTTATTGATTTTTTCTCAACTCCACTTCCGTGATTTTGCCCGCATCATCAAAGGTCAGGTTCTCTATTTTGTTGATGTCTTTTTTCTGGTCTTTGATGTAGTTGAGGTATTCCCGGATGGTGGTGGGTCGGTCATAATCCTTTTGGCCGTTCGACTCGCTGATGACGATGAGCACCGGCGTGTCGGGGGAAGCAAACATGGTGAGCGCCTCATTGATGCTGTTGTTTGCAGAGGTGACATCGCTCGCGGTGGAGATGGCCTGAAAATATTGGCCGAGGATGGTATATTTTGCGCTCGTTTTTGAGGCCGTCTCGCGGCGGGCCTTTTCTTCTTCCTCCGCTTTTCGGCGAGCTTCTTCCTCCTGTTGTCTCTTTAGCGCAGCCTCCTGTTCCATCCGCGCTTTTTCCGCCGCCTGGGCCTCCATTGCCTTCTTCTTGCTTTTACAACCGAAAGCCGTGAACAGGACTACCAGCGCTATCATGACGAATCTTGATGAATTTCGAATAGCGTTCATGCTTTATCTTTTTTAGAGTTAATAACTGTTGGTTCCATTGAATATTATGCCAATTTCCCTTCGCCATCGGTTTCCGACAAAAAATTCCTGCCTTACCCCAGGTAAAGGTAAAAAGGTGATGCAACTCATCGGCAAAATCGGCGAATGTTCACTGCCGGTTGCGCTTCAACTTGAAAACCTGGATTGTTTCAGTGATGTCATTTTTTAGAAATCGGGGCGACCATACCCCGCAATTGGGCAACGAGGCGTTCAATTTCGGCCGGCGTGTTAAAGGCGTGGAGATTGATTCGGAGGCGTTCGCTGCCGGCCGGCACGGTTGGATATCGAATTGGCCGTACATCAAGGCCGGCCCTTTGCAACGTGAGCGCCGCCGCGCCCACGGCGGCATTCCCTTTGACTATTATTCCCTGAATAGGGGTAACGCTCGGAAGCGTTTCAAGATGAGCGGTGGACTCGCCAAACTGGGCGATCCTCGTCCGCAAGGCTTCACGCTCGGCGTTCATGCCGGGGAAGCATTCGTATGCGGCCATGATGGCGCGGGCGGAAGCTTCGGGCGGGGCGGTGCTGTAAATAAATGGGCGGGCGAAATTAACCAGGCACGCGCTTAGTAAATCGCTCCCGACGACGGCGGCCCCGTGACAGCCAAGCGCTTTCCCGAAGGTGTAGATGCGGGCAAAAACCTTTTGGTGAAGGCTGAGGTGTTGCGCGAGTCCTTCCCCTTCGTTGCCAATGGCGCCAATCGCATGTGCTTCGTCCAGGATGAGGTGAAGGTCATACCGCTCGCACAGGCGTACGAGGTCGTTCAGCGGACAAACGTCACCATCCATGGAAAAGACGGATTCTGTAACGACAAAACAATTTCCGCGTCTTTGTTTTAGCTTCTTCTCAAGATCATTCGCATCGTTGTGGTTAAACGAAATGTGACGGGCAAGAGAAAGACGGATACCGTCACGGATAGAAGCATGGCAAAGCTGGTCATAGAAGATGGTGTCGCCGCGTTGGGGGATAGCGCCCATGACTCCCAGGTTTGCGGCGTATCCGCTGTTGAAGATGCGTGCCGCAGGCGCCGCGTGAAAGCGGGCGATCTTCTCCTCGGCTTGTCCGATCAGGGGATAGTTTCCGGAAAGCAGTCGCGATCCCCCGGCGCCATGTTGTTCGTGGCCGGTGAAATGTGCGTGTAGTAAGTTCCGCCTTCGAATCCCCAGGTAATCGTTCGAAGTAAAGTCGACCAGGTCGGGCATCCACGACAGGGTACGCAGCATGCCGTTGGCATGGCGCTCATCAAGTCTTGCCCTGAGAAATTCTTCGTTGGCCATCCTTTTTTTTCGAAATATAATTCAATGCAGCTTGGTTTTTGGATCCCTGCCTGGGCATGCGGGTGTAGTTAATCGAAGTTTCTGGCTTATCGGAACCAAATTTGGCGGTAAATTATATCTTCCCCGTCATTTGTGTTTTGTTAGATTTGTATCTGACGGAAAACCGCTCATCGAACAATGAAACTTTACGTCCGGCGCCAGCAGGTCTTTTGGTACGTCACGGCTATCGTGCTCCTTGTATCCCTTGGCATTTACGCCTATCTGCGTATTGGAAAAGTTATCGCCTCGGCGACCCATTTGACCCGCGCGTCGCGTGTCGTTACCAATGCAGAACAGTTGATGGTGAGGCTCACCGCCGCCCAAACCGGTGTGCGGGGGTATGTGATCACAGCGGACGAAAGTCAGCTTGAGCCCTTTCACCGCGCGGAGGAACGTATGAGCGTCCATTTTCAGGTACTGAAGGAAGCCACACGGGGGAACCCCGTGCAGAGCGAAAGGGTCGACCAATTGGTGCAGGAGGTGGACCGCGTGATGGCATTCGCGGATCGCATGGTAAGCCTTCGAAGGGACGAAGGTTTTGAGCACGCCAAGGCGTTGGTAATGACCGGCGAAGGGCCCGCCATGATGGAAATGGTTCGGCAGCGCACGGCGGACATTCAAGCGTATGAACGCGAGGCCTTCCGCGAGCAGAATACGATTACAGCCGAAGATCTCTTCCGCTTCAGGATGGCCCTGCTCGCATTGCTTATTGCAGCCATCGCGATTATTGTCTATTTGTTTTACCGCATCAACCGCCACCTGGAGTCACGGACAAAGGTCGAGGCAGAACTTCGCCGGGCGTCCGAAGAGATCACGGCGTTAAATAAAGAACTTGAGGGCTACACATATTCGGTTTCGCATGACCTGCGCGCGCCCTTGCGGTCGATCGCAGGATATGCACAAGTACTTCGGGAGGACTATGCAGACAGGCTGGACGATGAAGGGAACCGGGTCATCGACGTGGTGATCAGGAACGCTCATCAGATGGGACAGCTCATCGATGACCTTCTCCATTTTTCGAGGGTTGGCCGAAAGGAACTGTTCAAATCAACATGCAACATGGATGAGATGGTGCGTTCCGTGTTGGAGGAGCTTGGCGTCGAACCTGAGTCGCCGCAATTGCAGTTGCGGGTGGAGCCGCTTCCCGCGGCCATGGCCGACGCCGGGATGATAAAACAGGTCTGGGCAAATCTTCTCTCAAACGCATTGAAGTATTCGTCAAAACGGGAGGTGGCAAAAATCGAAGTAGGCTGCAGGCGTGAGGCGGGTTTCCTTTGCTATTTCGTCAAAGACAATGGGGTTGGATTTAATATGACCTACCGGGATAAGCTTTTTGGCGTGTTTCAACGCTTGCATAAGGCGTCAGAGTTCCCGGGAACCGGGGTTGGCCTTGCGCTGGTCAAGCGCATTATTACCCGGCACGGCGGCAAGATCTGGGCTGAGGCCCAACTCAACGCGGGGGCGACATTCTACTTTACGCTGCCGGCATAGGTTCGGGTCACTTTCGCCCGACGAGCCTCCGCCGCCTCGGCCTGAACTTGTTAACTTAAAATATCTCAGAATTGAATGAGATGGGTTAACGCGCAGTTTCGACGGTTTTAGCCGGAAATTGCGGGCTCGTTATGCATAAAACAAGCTTCGCCAGCCGGGCGAAGCTTGTTTTTTTTCCTCCGGCCAGTAGTACAAACGTACTATCGGGCAATAGTATTTTTGTACTATTTTTTTCCCGCCGGATTGCGGGAGATGGCCGGTGTCAGGTCCTCAAGTCAGGAATGGTCTGATCTCCTTGTCAAGCTTTTTTGAATCAAGGGGCTTGGCAATAAAAGCATTTACGCCCGATTTCAATGCCAGCGCGATAACTTCCTCCTCCGTATCAGATGAAACCATGATGATGGGTGTCGTTCGTTTTTGCTCCGTGCGCACGAGGCGCAGTACCTCGTCGCCATTGTGAAAGGGCATGTGGATATCCGTAATGATGAGATCAAAGTGCTCCTTCTGCAATAACTCGAGCGCGCGAATGCCGTCTTTGGCGTAGACCGCTTCGACTCCGTCGTACCGCCCAAGGGTTATCTGGATCACTTTCAGGACGACTTCATCGTCCTCACAAACGAGTACTCTCACGGATATGGGTTTAGGGTGCCAATATAGCGCAATTCGCTCATTGACTTCGCCTGGCCAACATAATTCCCGCTCCAAACCGTCCTCTGTCGCCCTTGCGGGCGGAAAAAAACAGGTCGTTGTCTTTCACGGTACACAGGTTGGATACTTCGATGGAAGCGGCAGACACACCAAATTCGGTGAGCTGCGTCTGGTTGGCTTTCCAAAGATCAAGCAACGCCTTCCCGGGTGTGGTGTGCGTCAGCAAACCATGGCCGGGCCGGAAAGCGGCTTCGACTGCGTCAACCACATCTGCGCCAACCTCATAGGACTGCCGGCTAACCGAGGGGCCAATCCCGGCAATGATGTCCTCTCCGCGCGTCCCGTAGCGGGTATGCATGCGATGCAGTGTCTTTTCCACAATTCGCGCAACGGTTCCGCGCCAGCCAGCATGGACCGCGGCGATGGCACCATTCCGTCGATCATAGATCAAAACGGGAACGCAATCGGCCGACATCACACCGATACAAACACCGTGCTCCGAGGTGATGAGGGCATCCGTCTCCATGAGCGCCTCTCGTGACAGGCTGGCTGTAACTTCCACAATCCTGGTCTTATGCACCTGCGACGGAAAGAACACTTTTGAGGCAGGCACGCCCATGGCAGCGGCGAGGTGCATGCGGTTCGATTCAATAAGGTTTCGATCCGGCGAACTGGAGAAGCTCAGGGAAAACTCGGTACCATCCGCCGCCGTTCGTTCCGAAACAAAATGGCGGATGGCGCGCTCCCTGGCCAGGTGATCAAACTGCCAAAAAGAGATATTGCTAAAGGAGATTCTTCTCATCACAAGGAAAGGTATTAAGGTACGGAGGATCCAAGATCATTTGTATGTAGCCGTTTCCGAGCCCTTCGTCTCCCAACCTTCGGCTTCTTCCGACCGAAAATGGGGTCCTCTTCACACGACAGGGTACACGGCACGAAGGCAAAATTGCCTTCAAGTTAGTAGAACAGAGAGATCAATGCGAAGCACGACGGCTTATCAGGGTTCAAAGGCGACCCGGATGCAGTTGTCGTCCTTGTTGTTAAACATTTCATAGGCGGCCGGCCCGGCATCAAGCGGCCAGCGGTGCGTCAACAGGTAGGAAGGGTCTATTTCATCAGCAGCGATCCGGTCAAGCAGGTTCGGAATGTATCGCTGTCCGTGCATCTGCCCGGCCCGCAACGTCAGCGCTTTGTTCATCAATACGCCCATTGGAAACTTGTCGATGAAGCCGGAATAGACGCCGACCACGGATACCACGCCGCCTTTGCGACAAGCCATGATCGCTTGGCGCAACACGGCAGGGCGGTCGGTCTGCAAGCGGACTTTTTGTTTGAACCGGTCATATGTTTCTTCGACCCCGGTCGTATGCGCCTCAAGTCCCACGGCATCGATACACACATCGGGACCCCTGCCGCCCGTCGCTTCCTTCAGGGCTTCGAGAATGTCACTGTCCTCGTAGTTGAGCACTTCGGCGTTTGCCTTCATGGCTGCCGCGGCCAAACGGTAGTCGAACCGGTCAATGGCAAAGACCCGTGAGGCGCCTTTTAGCCAGGCACTGACCATCGCCATTTGACCGACGCCACCAGCGCCCCACACGGCGACGATGTCACCTTCCCTGACCGCCATGTCCGCGGCCATATACCCGGTGGGCAGGGCGTCGGAGGCAAACAACGCCTTATCCGATGAAACTTCTTCCGGCACTTTGAAGCACCCCTTGTCCGCGTAGGGCACGCGAATAAATTGGGCATGGCTTCCGGCATAGCCGCCGAAGAGATGCGAGCACCCGTAGAATCCGGCGGTCGGGGATCCAAAAAGTTTTTCCTGCAACGCCCCGTTGACGTTTGAGTTGTCGCAAAGTGACCACTCGCCGTTTGCGCAGTAGTAGCATTCGCCGCAACCGATCGCTGAAGCCACGACCACACGATCCCCCTTTTGCAGCGTCTTTACGCCCGAACCCGTGTCGACAACTTCTCCCACGAACTCATGCCCGAGTATGTCTCCCGCCTTCATGGTAGGGATATATCCGTTGATAAAATGCAGGTCCGACCCGCATACCGATGACAAGGTAACGTTCACAATCGCGTCCTGCGGATTGAGAATTTCGGGGTCACTTACGGTCTCGACCCGCAGGTCCCTGATGCCGTTCCAGCAAAGTGCTTTCATACGTTTCTTGTTTAACGGAATGCTTATCCGCACGACGTAGTCTTTTCCTTCCTGTGGGTTGCCCTTCGGTAGTTGGAACTTCGCCGGTTTCCAGGTACCGCTTGAAGTTCTTGAGGTCTCTTCGCACGACCGTCTCGAGGTACGGGTTCAGTAGGCGCGCCGCCTTCTCACCGACGATGCCGAGGGGCGCGTGATAAGAGATGACGAAATAGATCTCGGTTCCGAATTTTCCGGCATCCCTGAACTCGATCTTACCGCCGTTCTCGATCCCCTGTTCCGAGACAGAATGCCAACTGAGAAACTCACCAGGCTCTTCCTTGACGATTTCACTTTTCCATTTGATGGTACCCAACCCACCGGGAAGGTTGGCACTCCACTCGGAGTATTTTTCATCGATTTCGTGGACGCTGTGAAGGTGGGTCATAAATGTCGGGAGATTGCTCAGCGTACGCCAGAATGCGTACACTGCGTGACGTGGGCGGTTGATGGTTAACGCCGTCTTAATGTTGATGTTAGACGGGCGATAGTTGACGTCTGTTTTACCGAGTTTCTCCAGCACGGGACAATAGCCGGTGGTACCGCGGAAAAGGAGGTATCCCCCCGTTGCCGCCCTGGCCATACTTGGCTTTCCGCCGGCAAACGCATTGACAATCATCCAGGTGCCACCAAACACGGACAACAGACGTTCCGCAAAGCCGACGTTAAGATGCCACTTGAAATGCTCTGTCACCGCTGCCATGCCGCCCTGGATTTTTAAAGCAATGGGTAAATATGTGTGCCATGGCGCAGCCGGTTGAATGAACGCTGTCTGACCCGCGTACGCCGGGAATACAAAAACACATACGCTGATAACATCTTTGTACAACAGTTCTTAATGAACCTTTCTTTATGCCTGTGCCTTTTTCGAAAAAAGCACCTTTAATGGCGGCAAGAAAACCATGCGCGAAACGCCTCCGGGGGAAATGAGAAACTTTCCCAGCATCAGCAACGGCCTTTCGAAGTATCTCCATGACATCCAGGAGATGATGACCAGCAGAACCATGTTTTCCAGAAATGTAATGGCGGAGAGGTAGGGATGGAGGCCTGACGGAAGTAGTTGGTTTATGCTTTCGTTCAGCGGATAATACGTCCACGGCAGGAAGATGTGATACAAATACATCCCATAGCTGATCTTGCCGATGAACAATAGTGCGCGGTTGTTGAACACCCACGCAGCGTGAATCGTCCCTCGACTGTGTCTCAATACCACATATCCAATTGCCCATGCCGCTACCAGGGAACGCAGGCTGCGTTGCGGCGCAAGGAAAAAGAGGTCGGGAAAAGCCGCGGCCACGGCAAGAACGATCAGGCTTATCGTGCCGAGCCACTTTAGAAAGGAATAAACTTTTGAAAAACGCTCACACTGGTGAAAGAATGCCCATGCCATCAAACCACCGATCGCAAAGGCGTCAACGCATGTATTCGTGGGAAGGTACCCGAATTCCATGTCGTTGATCAGACACTGGCTTGCAAACCCAGCGAGGATGAAGGCGCCCATCACCCAGGGCAACGACTTCGTTCTGAACAGCAGGATGACAAACGGCCACACCAGGTAAAACTGTTCCTCGATGGACAACGTCCATAGATGGGTAGTGAGGTCACCCCAGTATTGATGTTGATAGAAGTGGAAGTTCAGGGTGAACGTCGCAGCGCGGATCAGCTCGCCGTCGACGGTTGCGCCGAGCGATTGGTGTGTTGCCATGACGAGGAACAGGACGAGGAAATAAACGGGAAAAATTCGAAGCGACCGCTTAAAGTAAAAACTAACGAATGACCGCATTTTTGGCCTATTGTCGGCCCTGGACTGAAGGAGTATGTTGGTGATAAGGAAGCCACTGAGGACAAAAAATACGTCGACGCCGAAAGGCCTGTTTGGCCAGGTGTTGTAAAACTGGTCAACGGGCAACCAGTGAAAAATAGCGACGAGGAGGATTCCGATGCCGCGGATGGAATCGAGTTGTTTGATGTATACCACCGGGGAAGCGGGAATAAATACTGTGCCCGCTTGCGCGACAGCGACGGCCCTTCGTCATCCGGAATTCCCGTTTCCCTGGGGTGGACGCCATGACGCAACCATTTTTTTTAACGACTCGATTTCGCTTTTTAGCGCTGCAATCTGTTCGCGACCTGCGATCCCGCCGTTTTGATCGTCGGCGTCGCGGCCGATAAAGAAACTGGCGAGCGTGGCGGTAATGTATCCGAACACGGCGAAGGCATACAAGGCCAGCACGATACAGAGTGTCCTGCCCTCCGGCGTCTGCGGCCAGTATTCCGATCCCAGGGTAGTCATGATCATCATCGTCCACCACAAGGCTTTCGAATACGTGTCAAGTCCGTTGGGCATATCCCGCTCGAAGGCATACATTCCTGCTGACCCTGCGGCCACAACGATCCCCGTCAGCAGCAGTACATACCCGAAGGCGCGCCGCTGCATGGTCCTGGATAGCGCACGCATGCCACGACTGAGGCCCCCGATGATTTTCACCAGACGCAGGCTGCGCGACAACCTCAGGAAACGGAACAACCGGATCACCCGCAACATTCGGAATGCCGGAACAATGAGGGATACGATGGTGATCACATTCGATTTCAGGAAGGATACCTTTGCCGGCGTCAGTACGACCTTGATCAGGAAGTCGATGATAAAAATGACCCAGATGACGATGCCCACGACCTCCACTACGGGCCCGGTTTTATAGACGAGTTCAATGACCAGGAGGATCAGCCACACGAATCCGAGGACCACCATCGGTCCTTCGGTCATCGACTGGAATTGCTTGAGAGCGAGACGGCGGCGGGTTTTTGACGTGCTCATGGACTGTGCATGGGGCAGGCTTAAAAAATGTGCCGCCGCTTTGAACCGGGCGGATTGTGGAGGCTAAAAATGTTGCCGGGACAGGGAAGGACAACTGCCCGGGGCGAGGTGTGGCTCGACGCACGCCGGTTTTTTCACAATGGTTGGGTGCACGTCCGACGCAGCCCCTGAATTCAGGGACTTCCGCTTTTCGGGTTTTCCTTGGGACCGTTACCTTGATTGCGTGTATCTTTGCCGTTGTATGGACAAAGACAACGATCGACACGGCGCAGGCGACGATGACGAAGAAGCATCGGACGATGAAATGAAAAGCGTGGTCTACTTCGGTTCTGCCCTGATCATTCTTGTGCTGGCGCTTATCATTGCAACGCTTGTACTCATCCTTTAGATTTCCTTCGCGCCAACACATCTGCAAACCAACTCCTTTCGTCGAGGAAGTACGTGATGATCTCGAACCCGCACCTTTCCATCAGCGTCGAAACGGTGGAAAGGTCATATTTTTTGGAAATTTCGGTGAGTACCGGCTCCCATTCCAGGAACTCGAAGTAACGATCGGCGGCCCGGATGAACACCCGCTGACGTTCCGTGCTGACGAGGTAACTTTCCACATTTCCACTCGCCGGGTTGTAACTTGGGTAGTAAGCGAATTTTTCGAGGTTGAAATCCGCATTCAGCTCGCGGTTGATTCGTCTTAGCATATTGAGGTTGAACGCACGCGTGACGCCCTGGGCGTCATCGTATGCATTTATGATGGTGCGGGGCTCTTTTTTGAGGTCGAACCCAACGAAAAAAAGGTCCTTCGGATTCATTATTCGCCGGATATGGAGAAGGACGCCTGCCGCGTCTTCTGTCGAATAGTTGCCGATGTTAGCGCCAAGGAGCATGACCACTTTCCTGAGATCGCTTTTTAGTCCATGGAGCGATTCAACATAGTTAAGCGCTGCGGGTTTTACGTCAAGGACCGGCAATTCGCGCTTGAGCCGCGCGGCGAGTTTCGCCAGCGTGTTTGGCGAAATGTCGATGGGTACATATTCAAACCGCACAGGTTGCGCCAGCAGGGATTCGAGCAGGATCTGGGTTTTGGTTGCGTCACCCGCACCCAGTTCGATCACCTGAAACGGCGTGGAATCACAGGCTAAAAGTTGGCGCAACGCACCCCGATGACGCCGGATGATTTCCAGTTCGCAACGCGTCGGATAGTATTCAGGCAGCGCCATGATCCGCTGGAACAGCGCATCGCCGACGCTATCATAGAGCAGCCAGCTTGGGAGTTTTTTTTCTTCGTTGGAAAGCCCGTCAAGCACTGCCCTTAACGTATCGGATGCCGTCGCCTGCCGTACACTGGTGTCTATTTCCGGCACAGCCTGATCCCGTTGAATTGCCACCGAAGGTGCGGGTAGAAGAAATTTCTATACGTCTTCCGGGAATGGTGTTCGGGGGTAACCACAGATGCCCCGCGCAAGACCATCGTGTTTACCATAAACTTACCGTTATATTCGCCGAGTGGGCCTGAGCACTTTGCATATCCCGGGTAGGGCAAATAAGCGCTGTTCGTATGTTCCCATCGCAGTCCCCATGGAATCCGGTCGGCTGCCGCCTCCCATTCGAACTCCGTTGGTAATCGCATGCCGCACCATTCGGCGAAAGCCGAAGCCTCATAGAAACTGATGTGTGTAACCGGTTCATCGGGGTGTACCTGCTGGCGACCCGCCAAGGCATAGCGAAACCAGGTTCCGCCGACCGGATGCCAGTACAGTGGAGCGGTAATGTTGTTGTCCCGAACCCATTGCCAGCCGTCGCTGTGCCAATATTCGGGTGTCTCGTAGCCGCCGTCCTGCATGAAGTGGAGGTACTCCCTGTTCGTGGCAAGGCTGTTCCGGATTCCGAATTCCTCCAGATGAACCTGGTGTGCCGAGCCCTCATTGTCATAGGAGAATCCCTTTCCGCGAAAACCGATGGTAAATAACCCTTCCGGGATGGTGGTGAAGGTGTGATCGGATTCGCATACTGCCACTTCCCTCACCTCCTTTCGATAGGGTGGAAACATCGGATTGTGCCCCAGGATATACTTGATGTCCGTGTAGAGCAGTTCCTGGTGCTGCTGTTCATGATTGACGCCTATTTCGATAAGGGGCCTGGCATCGTCCGGCAATTCGTGGAAAAGCCATTTCATGTGCTCGTCAACGTACGCGCGGTACTGGAGGATCTCCTCTACTGTCGGACGAGAAAGGGTTCCACGATCAGGGCGGATTGTTCGTTCGCCAAAAGACTCATAGTAGCTGTTGAAGAAGAATGGATAGAGCGGGTGAAAGCGGCTGTAGTTCTTATAGAATGGAACCAGGACAAATTCTTCGAAGAACCACGTCGTGTGCGCGAGATGCCACTTTGGCGGACTCACATCCGCCGCTGGCTGCACTACAAAATCCTCGATGGCCAGCGGTTCGCAGATGTATTCGCTGTATTGCCTTGCCGCACAAAACCTTTTTTCAAGGGCATTTGTGCTTTGGGGGTTGGAAACCGATCTCTCGGTTCGTTTTGCCTGGACTGTTGCTCCACGCATGGTATCCGTTATTAAAAGCCACTACACAAGGATACTTTAAAAATTTGTACCTGGCGGCCTCCAACGGTTTGGTCAGATGTCGGCGCGCTTCAACTTCAGGTAGCTGATGTAATTGAAAATTACGGTCCATCCCAGCACGATCAGAACGGGGAGCGGCTCAAGGTAATCCTTTATCTCCTGGAAGGCATAGCGGGGGTAGGGCCATTCAATCAGGTTCCACACCGACCGCATCGGAAAGTAAGGGATCAGGCCCGGGAGGTAATCGTCGAGGTTAGCCGTGATGATTGCCTCGATCATGTGTGAGAGAAGCAGAAGTATGATGGTGAGGCCTGCGCGTTGTATGAGCAGCGAGATCATCAACGCGTAGGAAAGGAAGAAAAAGATTTCGAGAAGGTAGGCCGGCAAGAATTCGGTATCGGTCAGAATGTTGTCGTAGGCCTCCGCGGGGCTGTAGATAAGCCCTGTGACGAGACCGATAACAAAGATCATGGCAACGCTCATCAGACTGAGCAAGCCATTGGTGAGCATTTTGGAATATAAGAATTCCGTCCTGCTCATTCCGTCAATAATGTTTTGGCGCAGTGTCCGGTAGGAGAATTCGTTCGTCACGGAAATAACGACCATGACGGCGAGAACGACCTTGAACAGACCGCTGAACCAGATCAGGTTGAGCCACACATCGGGGAAGTGATAGAGGGGAATGCGGTCGATGTTGATTTCGCTGCCAAAGTCCTCGATGGTTCGGGCCAGCCACTTGAGAAATTCCATTCCGCTGGCGGTGGCAAACGCCAGCGTGATGAAATAGAGGCCGCAGATCACCCAGAAGGTCCTGTAGCTGGTGAGTTTTTTTAGGTCGATCTTAAGGAGGTGGAGCATGATTTCGTCAGTTACGATCCCGCCAGAATTTCGAGGAACTGTTTCTCAAGGCTTTTCTTCTTGGTCACCAGGTGCGACGCCGTGATCCCGTTGTCGAACAAGTGCTTGTTGACGTCCTTGCTGTGAAATCCATCGCGTAGCGTCACTATGAACGCACCGTTTTCGCGGCTGATGGACGAGGTTCCGGAAAATTTCAGGAGGACTTCGTTGAGGTTTTCGATTTCTGCCCGCACTTCGACGGTTTCAGTTCCCTTTCCAACTTCGTCAACGGGCCCGGTGTGGACGAGATTGCCGCGCTTGAGGACGGCAAAGTGGGTACATACTTTCTGGACTTCGTCGAGGAGGTGGCTTGCCAGGATAATGGTTTTACCCTGGGCTGCGATCTTTTGGATCAGTCCGCGGATCTCGGCGATGCCCATGGGATCCAGGCCATTCGTGGGTTCATCGAGTATGAGTACCGTTGGATTGTTGAGCAGTGCCGATGCAATGGCTAGCCGCTGCTTCATGCCGAGCGAGTAGGTCTTGTACTTGTGGTCCTTGCGCGCAGACAGCTCGACGAGGTCCAACACGTTAGTGATATTGGCCGGGTCGCACTGTTTGATCATCGCATTTAATTCGAGGTTCTTCTGCCCGCTGAGATAGGGGTAAAAGATCGGATGCTCGAGCACCGCCCCGATTTTCTTGCGTATATGGTGGGTGGGTGGTTCACCAAACCAAGTGAAGCTACCGGAGGTTGGATAGGTTACCCCCATGAGCATGCCCAACGTTGTCGTTTTACCGCTTCCATTGGGGCCAAGCATTCCAAAGACCTGCCCCTGCCTGACATCGAGGGTGAGGTTGTTTACGGCCCTGATCTTACCATAGTGTTTGGTCAGGCCTGATGTTGCGAGTACGGTTTCCAAGGTGTTTGGGTCGGTGTAGCAAATGTCCTCGATCAATAGGTCGCTACCTCCGTGGCAAAATTACCAGCTCCCAGGGTTCTTTTAGTCAATTTCGTTGATGAAATTGTGGAGTTGCTGGCCAATTTCACTGCTTTCGTCCAGCGTCTCGTACAGCTCCGTCACTTTGTTAAGGGCAACGCTGCCCACGATGTCCAGGACGTAAAGGGCGTCGTCGCTGTTGACGAGGACGAGCATGCCCTGGTCATTACCTTCACGGAGAAAGATGTCAAAATTTTTCCCGTCGTGCCGGCTGGTCATCATTTCTTCAAAGTTGTCTTTCTTGTAGTCGTTAACAATTTCCCTGTAGACCTGCTGCGTGAAGGATGCACTGTCCTTCCGGATCAGGAGAAGCTTCATTTTTTCAATGTCCCTGATCAGTTCATCCAGTTTCGGGTCTTCTTCCTGGTTGATCATCCGGAGTGTGTTATGGTAGAAAAAGAAGGTCTGCACCTGGTCATCATCGAATTTCTTTTCGAGGGCCTGGGTGGTCTTGCTTTGAGAGAACGCACAGAAGGTGCCGGCGATCAATGCCGCCAGGATCGTGACTTTCATTTTTCAGAATTGGTGGTTGTGTGTACTTTTCATCGCAAAAAAAAAGGCGCTTCCCCGGGTGGGAAGCGCGCGAATGTTTTAATGATGTGATTTTTCGTCCTTGTCCTTGTTCATCCCTTCGAGGTTTTCAAGGCCCTTTACGCTCATCGCTTTTCCGATGCGGGAGATCTGCTTCAGGTCGATTTCGCCGAAGAGGCTAAGTACCATAAACTCGCTGGCTCCGCCCATCACCATCAACAGCTCGGAAATTTTCCCGTTCTTTTCGCGGATGAGGAATTTCATATCCCTGTCCTCGTCGCGCACCGTCATCAGTTCTTCATAATCACTCGGGATCAAGGTGAATGCCTCGGTATACAAGGTACGTGCGTCGCGGGCATCGTCTTTAGCAAGGATCTTTAAGCCCTTGAGTTTGGAAATGGCTTCAAGGACCTCCTTATCTTCTTCGGTCTGAGCCTCCATCTCTGTAAACAGGCTGAACATTTTGCTCGAGAGGTTCACCTGGCTGAAGCTCTGGTCGTCGCCGTATTTTTCAAAGAACTTGGAAATGGCATCCTGGGCATATGTACCACTGATCCCAATCATCATCAATGCAATTACTCCAATTATTTTTTTCATAGGGATGGTATTAAAAATTCGTTTGTTGTCGTTTGTCTATCCTGAAAAATCGTGTGATTCGCTCACAGTTTTGCGTCATCGTCTTTTCCCTGGATTTCCTCCTGGGCGTCGTTGAAGAGTTTTACCTTTTTGGCCTTTTCCTCCGCCGCATTGAACGTTCGTGAGATCAGCAACAGCGCTTTTTTCGTTTCCTCGTAAGCGACTTCAGGGTTATCGAACGTGTCTTCCTGGGCGGAGTTCCATATTTCGTCGCGTACAAACCAGCCGGCGACGGCAAGGACCGCGATGCCAGCGGCAATTCTCATGGAATTTCTGACCAGGCTGACGGATTTCCCTCTACCCGGACCGTTGGCGTGTGCGATGATGTTCCGCTCGAACGCGATATCGGTAATGGTGTTTTTCCTGCTATTCTCAAAATATCGGAACAAGTTGGCCGCCTCCCTGAGATGATCCGGCACCTCGGTAGCGCTGAAGTACTGGCGGAGTTGCGCTTCTTCCTCAAGGGATGTTTCGCAGTTCCAATACTTGTTGAGCAGTTCGTCTATGTGCTTAGAGTCCATAGGCATCGATCTTCATTAGTTTTTCCCTGACTGCGGTCCTGGCCCGGAAGAGGTTGACTTTGACCTGATTCATGTCCAGGTCAAGAATGTCGGCAACTTCCTGGTAACTATAGCCCTCGATATCGCGAAGGTGCATGACCTGTCGTTGTTTCTCAGGCAATCCCGATATCAACTCGTTTATTCGTTGCATGTTTTCCTGCGATTCCGTTGATTCATGCGGTGACAATGCGTCATGTTGGACCTGCAAACTGGTTTCGAGTGGCTGCGTGTATTTCCGGGCATTTGCACGGACACGGTCAAGCGAGAGATTTCGCGTGATCTTCATGCACCAGGCCTCCCAGTTTTGCACATCCTTCGTCTGAGCCCTGCCATTCCAAACACGTATAAACACTTCCTGTACGACGTCTCTGGCTTCCTCTTCATTGCCCAAAAGCCTCAAGGCAAAGCGGTAAAGCTTGTTCTTTACAGGTAATATCGTGTTTTGGAAAGATTCTGCAGTCATCTGCCTAAAAATCAATTACAAGACGGTGCGGTCACGACGATGTTACAGGCAAAGGTAAATTTTTTTAGACGTTTTTTTGTGGCATAACGGCCGCCCGGGCGCCGGGGAAGCAATAGGCTGAAATTCAAAGAAAGCGATCGCCGATTTCCTTCCAGTTGTTGAGGCGCTGGAACTGCGAAAAGTGGAGGTTGTGCGGCGCCGAAAAGATGAATTTCTCGCCGTTGAATGCGGCCAGGTTGTGAGGAAGGTCATCGATCATATAGTCGCCGTGAACGATCGACTTGCTTCCGCAAAAAACGATTTGTTTCCAGGTCAGGAAAGGAAAGTGTTCATTCAGCCATTCCAGCTTTTCCGTAAGCGACTGCGGAAATTCGACTGCGGCAGAAACGATGAAGACTTCGTACCTGCGGTTCAACCGCTCGAGCACCTCCTGGCTGTCGTGGTTGACGTTCATGGTACGGAAAAAATTGGGTCGGAAGGGGAATTGACGCAGGATGGAATGATGGTCGGGGAAGCCTTCGCCCTCGTCCTTGCCGTTCAGTACAGCGCGGTCGACCCGGATACCAAATTCTTTCTCATACCAGGAGATGAACTGACCTGTGGCATCGGCGATCACGTCGTCCATATCTACGATTAACCTTTTCATAGTTGGGATGGCGCAAGAAGGTGCGCTTTTTTCAGTATCTTTCTTGTCGACAATTTAGGATTTTAGACCTGGTAAGCAAACGGCGCTATCGTTCTGCACATGCACGTATTGGAGGGTTCTGAACACGACAAGATCATCCTTTTTCGGAAGTTTAATGATTCCATTGCGGCGAGCATGGCCAAATCGAAACTTGATGCCTATGGGATTCCGTGCTTCCTTACCGGTGAGCACATGGCGGGATTATACCCGGGTGAGCGCGTGATCCCATTTGATGTGAGACTATACGTGTTTGAGCGTGATCAGGACCGGGCGGCAGAGGTGTTGATGGAGGCCCTTCCGCAGGATTCT
This sequence comes from uncultured Roseivirgaceae bacterium, assembly GCA_964551035.1. Taxonomy (GTDB): domain Bacteria; phylum Bacteroidota; class Bacteroidia; order Cytophagales; family Cyclobacteriaceae; genus Chryseosolibacter. The sequence continues at coordinate 24,568 of CAZKBK010000018.1, forward strand.
GAAATCGTATGTCCCCGGTGTGGCTCGACGCGAATTGAACGGGACTTTCCCGAGGCGCTGTCTGCATCGACGGGATCGGCGTTGAAGCTGCTATTCTTCGGGATCTTTTTCCCGCATAAAAAAGTCTGCCGTTGCCGCGATTGCAAGAAGGAGTTTTGAAGTTGCGGCGGCGCTCATTAAATTTATCCGAAATCACTTTCGTTTATGCCAGGAAGGACCATCGTGGGCATTATGGGCCCAGGGGAGGGAGCAACTCCCGAAGACAATGAACTCGCCTTTGATTTGGGCAAAGCCGTAGCCGAGAAGGGGTGGGTGGTACTGACGGGTGGCCGGAGTTTCGGCGTCATGGACGCGGCCATGAAGGGCGCCCGCGAAAGCAACGGGCTCACCATCGGGGTGTTGCCCAACGACAATGGTGTCAACGCTTCAGACCATGCCGAGATAAAAATCTTGACCGGCATGGGCAGCGCCCGGAACGCGGTCAACGTGCTCTCCAGCCACATCCTCGTCGTTATTGGCATGGCCGCAGGAACCGCGTCGGAGGTTGCCCTGGCGTTAAAAAGCAACAAGAAGGTCATTTTGTTGAATCAGGACGAGATCACCATCCGTTTTTTCAAGAACATCGGCACGTATAAGGTGATGATCGCAGCCAGCATCGAAGAAACCATACGGATGATCGAAGACTACCTGAACGTCTATCACGTCCACTAGGATCACTTCTTTAAAATCGTGAATTCCACGCGGCGGTTGTTCGCCTGGCCTTCAGGCGTGTCGTTGGTATCGATCGGTTTTGATTCGCCATAGCCATGGGCGGTCAACCTCAGGCTTTCGATCCCCTGGCTGATCATGTAATCCACCACCGCCTGGGAGCGTCCTTGTGACAGGCTTGCATTGTAGGTGTCAGAGCCTTTGTTGTCTGTATGCCCGGCGATCTCTATTTCAACACTGGGATTGTCTTTCAGGAATTGAACCACCTTGTCCAGTTCGACGTAGGACTCCGGTTGCAGGGTGGTACGGTCAAAATCGAAATAGATGTTCTTCAGGCGAACGGTGGCCCCAACTTCAATAGGCTGGAGAAAAAGGTCCTTAACGTATGACGTCGTTTCTTCAGGTGCGACCAGTATGCTGTCGACACCATTGAGGTATCCTTCCGCCGACGCGGAAAGCACATACCAACCCGGGCCGGGAAGGGTATGCTCGTAGCTGCCGTTTGTGGCGGTCACCCGTACCGGTGAGGTTTGACTTTCCATCCGGCCGATGGTCAGCTTCGCTGCCACCGACAAATCCGTTTTCCTGTCGTAAACCGTCCCGGAAAGAACCAATTCTTTCTTTACCGGCTTCAGGGGAATGGAGATATTCAGCGTCGTGTCCTTATATAGAAGGGGAACCGTGAAGGACGCTTTTCCGGGTAAGTACCCTTGCGCCGTCGCGGTTACCATATATTCCTCTACTTCGGGAAAGCGGGTTTCAAATATTCCCTCCGCGGAGGTTTCCATCTTTATGGACTCCCTTTCTTTTACGATAAGCTCGACCTGCGCCTGTACGGGATTATTATCCTTTTCGTTGTACACCGTTCCGATCAGGTTAATATTGATCTCCTTTGGCACAAGCACGTAGAGGTCAAGTTGTGCGCCTTCAAGGGCTTTGTTAGCGCGGCTGGTAATGATGTTGCCGTGTTTGTCGATGGTGAAGTAGAAATCCTCCGCGCCGGTGTTGATCGGCTTGCCGACATTTACCGGTGCAGACCATTTTGTCCATGTGTCGTCGAGCCGGGTACTCTTATAAATGTCTGTTTGCCCCTGGCGTCCGTCACCCCGACGCGCGCTGGCGAAATAAAGTACTTTCTGATTGGGATGAATAAAGGGCCCGAGATCGTCCTCGGATGCGCTGATCGACAACTTTTGCGGACGCGTCCAGCTTCCGTCCGCCTTCGCATGGCTGACATAGAGGTCGCCGGAAATGCTGTTGGATTCTTCGCTGAAGTAGATGATCATGTGCTTCTTGTCGGCGGACATGGTCGCGCCATAGAAACGGCCCTGATTCATTTTCTTGAAATCTTCCACGTCGAGTTCCTGGAGGCGACCACCCGCCACGAGGGAAAAACCCTTCTCGCCCTTTCTCGCGCCGCCCTTGATGAACATCGTCCCATCTTCAAAAGCCGTAAAAAGCTGGTTGTATGGATGAATGTTGAATGGATTACCCAGATGCACGGCCGGAGACCAGGTGCCGTCAGCGTCCCTTTTCGACATCCAGATGTCCTGTGAGTCATCCGTGCCGAAAGTATTTTCAGGGTGGCTGTCGACGAAAAAATAGAGTGTGTTTCCGTCCGGTGTGATGACGGGGGCGGCTTCGTGATGAAACGTGTTGACGGTATTGTCCATCTTCACGAGCTCATAGCGCATCAGCTCATTTTGAGCCATCAGCGCGTGGCCACATAACAGGAGCAAAAACAGGGCGTACGTTTTCATGGTATAGGTTTGGCTTCTGTAAAAATAACCATTGACCCGGTTGTAGGAAAGATAAAAACCGGTTGATCGTCCTCTTTAACGAGCGATAGGGCGACTGATCAGAATCGGTTGTATGCGCCTCCCATGCCGTAAACGGTGCCTACGATGATAAGTAGCGCGATGGTGTTAAAGACCAAGAGCCTGCGGTGTTTTGCCCGGTCGTCACTGAGCTTTTTCATTCCCGTGCGTCCCAGGGTAATCAACACTACGGCGATGAGCATCATGATTACGTGTTCGACCGTAAAATAACGGATCATCGGATTGCTCATCGTCTCGCTGTTGAATCGAACCATCCCTTCATTGGTGTAGCTCAAAATGTAGAGTAGCAGTCCAACGAGTAGCTGGACATGCGTGGCGATGAACAAAAAGAGGCTCATACGGTTATCCAACCCCGAAAAGGGTCTCTTTTTCACAAGGCCGCTGATGGCAATGATGATCACTGCAACCAGGAGGATAAGGACGATATAGCGCAGCGCTGAATGGGTGTGGAGCAGTCCGGTATACATTGTCGTTGATTTGCCCGCCAAAATAGCACAGGTTTCGCGAAGTTGAAAGCTTTATTGATTCAGCGTGCCCGTCCGGATGTCTCCGGGGCATTTCCTGGTCGGCGTTCCGAACCAATTACGATGGGAAATGTGAATGAATCTTCTATTTCCCGATCATGACAAAGGCACCCCAATAGTAGGGGTCCTGGTGCCTAGCCATGAGGTCTAGCTGCGCTTGCTTGAAAGCTTTTTGTTTATCCCCGAGTTTGACGAGGTTCTGATAGAATGAAGTCATCAGTGATTGGGTGGCGGCATCATCGACTTTCCATAAGCTCATGATGAGTGCTTCCGCGCCCGCGACCATAAATGCGCGCTGCAGGCCATAGACGCCTTCTCCGGCTTTCACGTCGCCCCGTCCAGTTTCGCAAGCGCTGAGGACAACAAGTTGCGTTTTGTCGAGATCGAGGTTCATGGCCTCGTAGGCGGTCAACACGCCGTTATCGTTGCTTTGGAGATCCTGCATCGTGGCTCCGGAAATCGTTCCCGACGCGTTTGCGAGCATCAAGCCGGAGCGCAGCAACGGGTTTTCACCTGCATTGTCGATATGGATTCCAAAGCCCCGGCTTTCCCGATCGACGTCTTCAAGGAAGTACCCATGCGTGGCGATGTGCAACAGCGCGGGTCCGTTAACGGCTTTGATATTCGATTCGCTTGCGCTCGCAGCAGTTAATTGATTGACCTGGTAGCCCGACGCCCTGAGCAACCTGGCAATACCGTCGACCTCGACCTTTGTTCCGGGAAGCGGGGTGAGGGCATCACCGCCGTAGTCGGGAGCCCCAAGCAATGTGGCTCTTTTTTTTACGGCTTGAGTTGTGCGCGACTTGATCGCCAGAATGTCCCTGGAATTGCTGACAATCACAAGGTCGTATCGCTTTAGGATGAAGTCCGTGCCCGGCTTTGAAAGGGTGTTCAGGTTTAGTTGATTGTACACCCCGTCGGGAGAGAAGTAGATGACTTTCTTTCCGACCAATGCAGGTTCAATGGGAGCCCAATACTGATCATACGAATATGGGTCGGCAATTCTTTGCTGAATGGCATTCCGGTAGTATTTCGAATACCGGTTTTCCAGTTGCTGACCGTTGTCAAGGACGATGGCTTTTGGAAGTGCCGCTCCTTTCGTGAGCACCAGCGCGATGTATTTCGATTCAGGGGTGAACGAATGCTCAAATTTCTTCATGCGGAGCATCTCCACGACGGCTTCATCCTCGCCCAGCCCGGATGCGATCTGCTGATAACTGACACGGGATGCCGAATAGCCTTGCGAAAAATCTGACGACCGTTCGGAAAGCCTTTTCTCCATCGCATTTGCCGCGCGCTCGATGGAGTCGAGGTTGATCTTTTGTGCTTCCAATTCATCCTTTGCGTAAGCGTAGAGACGCGCAAGCTGTTCTTTTTGGTCGAGCCATGAGAGGTAGTCTCGGATCAACGCCGCATCGCCGCTCGAGAAGATGCTTCGTTTCACTTTGTTAGTCGAGTTCAGCAAAAGCGCCTTGGTGGCAATGTGATAGTCATAGAGATCGGCGAGAATGCCGCTGTTCGTTTTTGAGGTCTCTACGGCAAAGTTGTAGAACCGCTGAAAGCGGGGTGACAGCACGTCCCAGTATTTTGTCTTCTCCGCCTCACTCATCGGTGGGAAATACCGGTTTATGAAGTCGAGCGATTTGTTCATGGCCTCTTCGTATAGCGGGTAGGCTTTTTCGGGCTGGTTGTTCTTCCAATGGAGAATGGCGAGGTCCTCAGTCGACTGGACGAAGAGTGGATGGGTGGTCCCCAGCGTTTCTCTACGGACTTCCAGCGCTTCGACCAGGAGCGGCTCCGCCTCTTCGTAGCGCGACTTGTAACGGTAGAAGTTGCCGAGATCGCTGATCGCCCGCGCGTAGGCCGGGCTTTCGCCGCCGATCTTTGACCGAAAGATCTCCGCAGATCGTTTAAGCAGGTCTTCGACCTGATCCTCCCGTCCCATCATCAGGTGTAGCGCCGCCTTGTTATTGAGGACCGTGGCGTAGTCAGCGGAATTCTTACTAAGCCCCCGCTCCATGTCCTCGTATATGGCGTCGGCTTCGTCATACCGTCCCATGTGCTGGTAAAGGAGCGCCAGGTTCGACATGAATTTCAGGTTGTTTTTGGATTTACTTTCCAATTGCGCTGCAATGGCAATGGATTGCCTGATGATGGTTTCGGCCTGATCGTACCGCCCGATGGTTTGAAACAACATGGCCTGGTTGTTGAGCGCAATTGCATAAGGCATCGCGCGTTGCATGCCATTGGCGGCAATGATTGAAAGGGCTTCCGCCAGAGATTTTTCAGACTCGTTGTAGCGCCCCAGGTTGTATTGAAGGACACCTAAATTGTTAAGGGACGATGCGAGCCCGGCATTTTTTGATCCGAGTTTCTCCTTCCGCAACTCAAGGGCTTCCAAGGTAGCAATTTCCGCACTGGTGAACCTGCCCATCGTCGTGTAGAGCAGCCCCTGGTTGGCAATGGTTTTCAGGTAACCGATGTCGTCGATGAGTTGCGCTCCTTCGTACGCCTCCCGCGCCGCGTTGAACTTCTTTTCGGCCATGGAGAACTTGCCGAGCCCGTACATGACTTCGCCGGACTCCAGATGAAACCGGGCCTTTTCCTCATCGGTGAATTCTGTGTTTTTATAAAACGATGACGAAAGGCTCGCCATCGAACTGAGCCGCGCTTTCGTTTCTCCTTTTTCGCGCACATCGAAAAGCCCGGAATTGTCGCTGACCAGTACGGCGTAGTCGAAGTCCGTTGAATCAAACGCCGCGCGCTCTTTCTCGAGCTTGTTCATCAACAGGTCCGCTGCTTTGCCAATATTTTCCTCCGATACAAGGCTCCGGGCTTTTTCTTCGGCTACGCGCTTCAGGCTCTTGAGAAGGTTTTGCCCGGTAACCTGAAAGGAACAGGACAGGAAGATCAACCCGTAAATGAATCTCATTGGAATCTGGTTAGTGTAAATACAAATTTAATAAAGCGCATTCGCCGAAGGTAAGCGCCTGCCACAATGTTTTCGCCGGAAATGTCAAAGCGAAATACCGGAACGTGAACGTCCTCGCGGGCGGTATGCGGAACGGGTTGGACGTTTGGTTATGCCTGGCCCCAGGGTCGTCAATGGACCGGTTCGAATTCCGAAAACAGGTCATGAAACTCCGCCACTTTGGTGGGGATTTCGAAGGTGCAAACTTCGCTGAATCGTTGCCAAAGGTCCTGAACCACGGGGTTTTCGTGGGCCCTGGCGATGGCGTCGGCATCCTGCCACTCAAAAACTTCCACAATGGTACGGTCGGCCGCCCGCATGACCACCGGCTTGCGATCCGTTACCAGGCGCTGACTTTTGAGCAGGGGAAGGTGTTCCCGTACGAGTTCCAGAAGTTGTTCTTCCATTCCGGCGTGGGGCCTGTAGGCGACAATGACAATTCTTCCCATACCCTAATATAGCCGTTGAAAATGAAAATTTCACCAGGGCCAGGGTTCCCCGGCGGAACGCAGCCAGTTTGAGAACTTATTCGCACCTTTGCGCCGTGAAAATGCGTTATGAGACTCCATAGAAATACCTCGGAAGCCGTTGTTGAAACCCTGCGGCAAGTGTTCGCGGAGCGGCGCTACGCTGATAAGGTGATAGAAAAGGTATTAAAACAGAACCCCAAGTGGGGCGCCCGTGATCGCCGGTTCATCGCGGAGACCGCCTATGACATTGTGCGTTGGTTTCGCTATTTGCGATACGTTGCTTCCGCCTCCGGCGACGATTACTGGAAATTGCTGGCAGCGTGGTGTGTACTTCACGGCATTGACCTTCCCGCATGGGATGAATTCAAGGGCGTCGACGCGGGCAAAGTACGGCGGACCGCGAAGGAGGGCGTGAGCCGGAAAATCGCGCAGTCTGTTCCCGACTGGATGGACGCATTGGGCGAGCGCGAACTTGGCGACCGCTGGGATAACGAAGTTCGGGCGTTGAACGAGGAAGCGCGTGTCGTCTTACGGACGAACACGCTCAGGATCGACAGGCCTGATTTGAAAATGCGGCTTGAGGAGGAGGATGTCGTTACCCACGTGCTTGACGAATTTCCTGACGCCCTGGTGTTGGACGAACGTCAAAATGTCTTTACGACCCCTTCGTTCAGGGAAGGATTTTTCGAGGTACAGGATGCTGCTTCGCAGCACATCGCTCCCTTTCTTCGTCCCGATCCCGGGATGCGGGTAATCGACGCGTGCGCCGGCGCCGGCGGAAAGTCCCTTCACCTTGCCGCGTTGATGAAGAACAAGGGAAGGATCGTTGCGATGGACACAGAAGCGTGGAAACTCGGGGAACTGCAGAAGCGGGCCCGCAGGGCTGGTGTGAGTAATCTGGAAACAAGGGTGATTGAATCTTCAAAAACCATCAAACGCCTCGAAGGGTCGGCGGACCGCGTATTGCTTGACGTGCCATGTTCGGGCCTGGGCGTGCTCAAACGCAACCCCGACGCCAAGTGGAAGCTCAGTCCCGGATTTTTGGACGACGTCCGCGACCTTCAGCAACATATTCTCAATGACTATTGCCTGATGGTCAAAGCGGGGGGATTTGTTGTGTATTCGACGTGCAGCATCCTGCCGTCCGAGAATGAAGAACAGGTACAACAATTCCTGGAACGACGCGCGGGACAGTTCGCGTTGCTGGAGGAAAAACGTTGCTGGCCGTCGGAAGGCTTTGACGGATTTTATATGGCCCTATTGACGCGGGTGAAGTAGCTTCTCCGCAGCAGCATCGTCCAGATAAAACGTGCAGTCGTTGTGTCGTTGGAGGACGGACGCGGGAATGCTCGTGGCGATGGGTCCTTTCACGATCGCCTCTGCAATTCCGGCTTTTTTCGGGCCGCTGGCCAGCAACAATACGGTTTTCGCGTCGAGGATGTCTTTTATGCCGAGAGTGACCCCGCGCGTGAGTTGTTTTGGCGAAGAGAAATATTTTCCCGCTACGACGCGGGTGGTTGAGTGGAGGTCGGTGACGTGGCTGGTCGTAGAAAAAGCTGTTCCGGGCTCATTCAAGCCGAGATGACCGTTTAATCCGACCCCCAGCACCATGATGTCGATGGGGCCGCGTTTTAAAATGACGTCATGGATGTGCGCGCATTCGCGCTCAAGATCCGGCGCTTTTGCGTTGAAGAACGTGATCCGGGAATCGCCGATGCCCGCCGGATCAAGAAAGTGCGTATAGAGGTAGTGTTGACAACTGCCGGCGTCAGACCGATCCATGCCTACCCATTCGTCGAGGCCAACGAAATGGCAGTCTCGGAACGAAACTTTCCCATCGCGGGCGGCGTCAACGAGCAGTTGGAGCATTCGGGTGGGCGTGTCTCCGGAAGGCAGGCAAATGAAGCGGTCGGGCTTGTGGCGAATGTGCGAGATCACCGCCTCAGCCGCGGCGATGGACATTTTCTCATAATCCTTGAAAACCCGGATGTCCATCCGGACGCATCAGACTTCCACAGAGTCGTATACAATGACCTTTGACCAAAGGTGGGAACAGTCCTCTACAAATTTTTTGTGGATCGGATGTACCTGGTAGGCATCCTGGCCTTTTACATCATCGAAGAAGAGCAACTCGGAAGCGCTGTAACTGTTGTCGACGACATCCCGTTTTTCCGTCGACGCGGGAACGCCGATGTGAATGCCCTTCACCGTTTCAATTTTCTCCAGCGTGCGGAGGCCATCAATAAGTTTCTGTAGGTCGCCTTTGGAATCCGGATTTTTTAACCAGAAGAAGACGTGGTGGGTAAGGCGTTTTTTATCGTTTTGTGTCATATCGGGTAAGGCTGCATAGGTAGCGGCGGCGGCGCCGAGGCCGGCAACCGTGGCCACAAATGTTCTGCGCGTTTGTTTTCTCATCTCAACGGTGCTCACTTGATTTCGAAATACTCGTGAATCTTCTCTTTTGACAGATCCGCATACGGGATAATCTCGGGTTCATGCCCCTCCTTGAAAAAGATCAGATTCCATGCCGGCGCCCCTTCTTTCCGGATATCGATGCGCCATAATTTTTTCGTTTTCGGATCTGAGAAGTCGATGTACCGCGCTTCCGCAACGATGGTCTCCACGTTGATGGCGTCGAGCATCTCGATGGCTACGCCGTGGTAGTAGGTGTTGTCTGTGGCGATCATCCGGAAGTCGTCACCACTTTCTTTCTTGAGCGCTTCCAGTTGTTCATCGCTGGGATATATCAACAGCGCGCATGTGGAATCAACGGTCTGAATCTCTTCCGGCTCTGGCAGCAGGTGAAGCGGATGCATGTAGTTGGCCAGTTTCAGATACGACGAAGGATCGTTGCGATCAAAGGTGGTGATTGCGGTGTCGCGTACTATTATGCTGTCTTCCGCCGCGAGGGCCGAGGTATCCGGAGGGGTCATTTCAGTGGCAGCCGTGTCGGCGGCGTGGGAGAGAACCAGGCTTTGTTTCGTGGAGTCGTCTCCCGACGCATTTGCCTGGCCGTTCTTCTTTGGACTATCACATGCATAGATTAAAGCCGTTCCTATACACAGAAGTAAGAAGCGTTTGGTCATGGTTGCTCGTTTTTCAAATATGCGGGTATTGCTGCTTGATTTTTTGAGTGTGGATCGGCAACGGGCGCCAGCCGCTGCATTTTCAAAGGTACGATTCCCGCCCATATATTCAACGCATAATCCTCTTCATCGTCGATGGGACCACCACTACGCACTTTTGCCGAAGCCTCTTTTATCCTGAACCGGAGCACCATTGTGGCTTTCCACTCGCCGCGGGTAGGCTTTCGGACATCATCCCAACGCCCCGGTTGCATCTTGTTGGTGAAAGTTTTCAACGCAAGATCGAGCTCGGCATCGTCGGTCACGCGCTCCGGGTTGGAAAAAAGGACCACGGACCGGTAGTTCACGGAATGGTGAAACGCGGAGCGTGCCAGCACAATGGCGTCCATCAACGTAGCCGACACGCTCACCAATGCCCTTGTTTCAGCCAGCTCGCGCATATAAGCGCTTCCCACCGAACCGTGGATGTATAATGTATCTCCAACCCGGCAATGACCGGTCGGAATTTGAAACGCGGTGCCATCGCGCACATAGCCAAGGGTGCAAAACAACGCCTCGTCAAGAATCGCGTAGATGGTGTCGCGATCATAGGTGGCGCGCTTCGGCAGCCGTGTCATGGTGGTCTTGTCCGTTTTCGTGAATTCCATAATTTTTAGTCAGCGATTTGTAGTATAATTTTTCCAAACTGGGCAGCAGCTTCCATCCGCGCGAGGGCTTCATGGAACGTATCAATCGTGTAAGTGCTGTCAATAACAGGCTTCAAGCCCCTGCTTTCCACAAAATCAAGCATTGAAAGAAATTCGTCCCGCGTTCCCATCGTTGTGCCGTGAATGGAAAGTTGCTTCCAGTACAGGAGTCGCGTGGAGACGTCGTTGATGTTGCCGGCTGTCCGGCCGTAGTTTACGATCCTTCCGCCGGGCAGGGCCAATTCCACGTAGTCGCGGAACAGGTCTCCGCCCGCGCTGTCGATAACGATGTCGAAGCCTCCGCCTGATTCCTTCGCCGCGACGGCACGCCATTCCGGGTCTCTGTAATTAAACCCACCCAACGCGCCCAATGCTTTTGCCCGTTCGATCTTTTCGTCTGACGAGGAGGTTACATACACCCGCGCCTTGTAAGCGTGCGCAAACTGCAGGAGCCACAGCGCAACGCCGCCTCCGATTCCCGTGATGAGCACCTTTTCATTTCCGCGAAGGCGGGCCTTCGAGAAGAGCGCCCGATACGCCGTGAGGGCGGCAAGAGGCAGGGCCGCCGCTTCCTTAAAGCTGAGGTGCTCCGGCTTTTCAAAAATATACTTTTTGGATACGGTAATGTATTCGGCGAAGGTTCCGTTGTCCGGAAAGCCAAGTATCCTGAAGGCGTCCCCCTGAACCACGGAATTACTTCCCCAGTCCAGGCTGGGGTTGATGACAACCTCAGCGCCGACAAGCATTGGGTCGACATCATCGCCGACCTCTTCTACGATACCGCTGCCGTCAGATCCCGGGATAATGCCATTTCCGAGCTGTGACTGTTCCCGGATAAGCCATACGTCGCGATGATTGAGCGCGGCATATTTCAATTTTATGAGCACCTGGTCTTTGACCGGTTTTGGTTTTGGGGCATCGACAACTTCTAACGGGAGATCCTTTCCCCTAAAAACAACGGCTTTCATTCAGAATGTCTGTGAGATTATTTCACCTACAAAAAATCACGTCGCGATGGAAAGTCGGTACGCTGGCTTACGCCCCTCGCCAAAGCAGGGGCGTGCTGCAAGCGGACACGAGGCGTTAAGAATTTACGACAAAGTTCCATCCATACGGGTCCGGTTCGAGCCCCAGGCGAATGTTGTTCAGCTTCTTTTTTACAAGGTGTTGGAAACTCGTGGGCCCCGCAACGGGAACCTGATATTCCTTGCCCCGAATGTTGATGAGGGCGATCGGCGCTACGACGGCTGCGGTTCCCGTGCCGAACGCCTCTGTGATCATTCCATTCTCAAATCCCGCCACTACTTCATCAATTGTAATGCGCCTTTCCTCAACCTTGAAGGAGGGGAATTCCCGGGTGAGCTGCAGGATGGAATCTCTGGTTACACCGTCGAGTATGGCGGTGGACAATTTCGGTGTGATGATACTCCCGTTGATTACAAACATCACGTTCATCATCCCTACTTCGTCGATATAACGATGCTCTTTGTGATCTGTCCAAAGCACCTGGTCAAAACCTGCGTCGCGGGCAAGCTGGGTCGGGTAAAAAGCGCCACCGTAGTTTCCGGCGCATTTTGCGAACCCGGTCCCCCCTTCCGCTGTGCGAACATAATAGTCCTCAACCTTGAGGCGGTAAGGTTTTGCCTGATAAGGGCCCACGGGCGAGGTAAGTATGATGAGCTTGTATTGGTCAGCCACTTTGACGCCGAGACGCGCTTCGGTGGCAAAAATTATCGGGCGAATATAGAGGGACGCACCGTCGGTGTCCGGTACCCAGGCGTGATCCGTTTCCACGAGCGCGCGCAGGGAAGAGAACCACAAATCATCGGGCACGGCGGGCATGCACATCCGCTCAAGGGATTTGTTTATGCGCTCCAGGTGTTTATGCGGTCGGAAGATGTTGATTCGGCCGTCATGCATCCGGAAAGCTTTCATGCCTTCGAAGACCGATTGCCCATAGTGCAGTGCAAGCATCGCAGGGCTCATGCGCAGATCGCCGTAGGGTACAACGGAAGGTGTCTGCCATGCGCCGTGGTCGTACTCGGCGATCAGCATGTGGTCGGAGAGGTGCTGTCCAAATTCCAGGTTCTCAAAATCGACGGCGTCAAGTCGTGATTGTGACGTGTGTTCGATGGGGATGTTTAAAGTAGCTGGTATCATATCATGGTATCGGGGAGGTGAATTTCATCATTATCGGGGAATATTTATTTATTTGACACAAGCTTTGTGTGATTTTTGGCTGAGGATTGTTTTTCATTCGATTGTTTGAACGGCAAGCTTGTTCCAAACTTCCGTTAGGACGGATACGGTTTCTTCAATATGTGTCAGGTTCGTCTGCCAGTTGCTGATGGCTGCCCGGATGGCGGGCACGCCCCGGTAAAGCGTAGGTGTAAAAAAAACGCGGCCGTCGTCGCGGATCGCCGCCAGAAATTGTCTTATATCAGTGGTTGTTGGCGTATCCGTATTCAAGGTAAAACACACCACGTTCATTCTGACCGGCGCCAGCAACCTGAACCGTTCGGACCGGGCGAGGGCATTGCCGAGAAAATGAGCGCAGTCGCAATTTCGCTCTACGATTTCCCGGTGACCTTCTTTCCCGTAGGCCATGAGCGTAAACCACGAAGGCAATGCGCGGAATCGCCTGGAATTTTCGGGAGTGTAGTGAAAAAAGTCAGGGCTTTCAGCGGGGTCGCCCAGGTAAGCGCTTGCATTTTGGAAGACTTTCAATTGCAAAGTCGGGTGTTTCGTGAACTGCATCCCGGCATCATAAGGTACATTCAGCCATTTGTGGGCATCGATCGTGATGCTGTCCGCCGCGTTGATGCCGCGCAGGAGATGCGCGTATCGCTCCGTGACTGCGGCGAAGCCACCGAACGCGGCGTCGACGTGCAGCCAAAAGGGATATTTCTTCTTAAGGGCCCCTATAGATTCCAGATCGTCGAAGTCGGCGGTATTTACCGTTCCCGCGTTGGCAACGACCACAACGGGACCCCTGGTCGCTTTCAGCGCAGCCTCCAACGCCCCAATGTCGATGGCTTCCCGGTCCGGCAAAGTGGAGATCGCGGTAAGGGTATTTCTCCCCAGGCCCAGCATGGCCATCGATTTGAGGATGGATGAATGCGGCGTGCCGCTGAGAACAGGAACGTTGGCGTTTGACAGTCCCTCTCTGCTAATGTCAACGCCCTGCTGTTCTCCCGCCCACTGGCGCCCCAGTGCGAGACCCACAAAGTTCGCCATGGTAGCACCGGTCACAAAAGACCCGGTGTACGTGTCATCGAGGTTGAAAAGGTTCCGGAGGAATTGCAGCGTCTGGAGTTCGATCTTCGGGGCGACGCTGTCGCTGCTGCCACACGCATTCTGGTCATAGGCGCTGACCATCCAATCGCCGGCGACCGCAGCAGGTGTTGCCCCACCGGTGACGAACCCAAAATACTTTGGACCTGCGGAGTTCGCCAGGAGGGCGCCGTAGTGGCTGTCGAAATGGTTCAGGGCACCCACGGCGCCAATCCCTTTTTCGGGAAGTTCCATGTGGGGCAGGTCGTCGATGTGTTGGCCCGGCGGGAGCGTTTCCATCTTCGCAAAGTGGCCCTTGGCTACGGTCAACACCTCTTCGAGAATACTGCTAAGGCTTTGCTGGTCTTTTCTGAGTAATGGGTTCATGATAATCTTGATTACTACATCTATGATTTATTTCCGGGTAGCGCGAGGCACCGAAGGTTAACGGCATTCAAGGCCAATGTTCATTCCGTTTTTAGTGCCGCGATGATTTCCCCGACCCGCACCAAATGGTGATCATCGTGCTCGGCGTCGAACCACGCAAGGTCGACGGGGTTCATCATGACGCCCAGGCGGGGATGACGCGACGTCTTCTGAAGATCGGACGGATCGAGTTGGTCGTATTGGCTGACATTTCGCGTTCTGCTGTCGGCAAAATAAGCGATCACGTCGGCGATTGGCCAGGAATTATAGTCGCGCGATGGCTGGATAACGGCGGGGGACATCGGTGAAACGCCGCGCTTGATTTCTTCAATACGCTTAAAGGCAATTTCGTCGACCTCGGCGAGGTGGGCGATAATTTCTTTCACCGACCATTTGCCTTCGTGCCGCGTCGACAAGGCTGCATCGGGCACGTCCCGGACTTTGCTTTCCACGCGGGCGATGGTGCCGCGAAGCCGCTCGACAAGGAAAGGAAGCAACCGGGGATCAATCCCGAAAGTGAATTTTCGTTCAAACCAGGCGAGTCTGCTCACGGTGATTTCGTTGTTGAGGATGCATCGGCGACGCTTGTCACCGGGAGGTGACGGACGGGGAACTTCACAGACCGCGCGATAAAGCACATGGCGTTGGCATCGTGATGGAGCTTGTTGGCCTTCTCCACCATTGACGCTTCCAATACCGTCACCGTTGGTGAAAGGACGACTTCGCTGAACTGGCCGCTGCCGTCCGCATTCTCCTCCATCTGGCCGCGGGCTTCATCGACATACCGGGTAACGACCACGCCATTGAGGGCACACAGGTGAAGGTACCAAAGCATGTGACAACCTGAGAGGGAAGCCACAAGCAATTCTTCGGGGTTATGACGTCGCGGATCCCCGCGAAAGGAAGGGTCGGACGAGCAGAGCAGGTCCTGTTTTCCCGCTACCGAGATGTCGTGGTCCCGGCTGTACGCCTTGTAATTCTGCGTGCCTTCACCACGATTGCCGGTCCACCGGGTAACAGCGGCGTATGTATGGGTGCGATTCATGTTTACAGTTCCTTTTTTAGGAGGAGGTCGGTCTGTGCGTCGTTCCCGAGCATGAAGATGTGCCGGCCAAATTCCTCAAAACCCCATTTGTCGTAAAATTTCCGGGCACGGCGGTTGTGTTCCCACACCCCCAGCCAGACTGTATCGTATTTTCGATCTTTTGCATAATTGAGGCAGGTGGTCATGAGCAGATATCCAATCCGTTGACCAACGTGCTTTTTGTCTACGTAAAGCCTTTGTATCTCGAGCGGCTTCGCGGCATCCATGCCATCGGGATTTTCGCCCTCCCGGATGCGTGCATAGCCCACGCACGCGTCGTTCGACTCCGCGAGAAAAAATGCGGAATGCGCTTCCTGGATCTCCGCCTTTATTTTCTTCAGCGTAAAAGTGCTGTTTAGATAATGCATCATGTTTTCCGCGGAATTCATTTCATCAAAGGTTTCCCGAAAAGTTTTGATCCCGATGCTGACGAGAGCCTCCGCGTCGTGCAATGAACAGCTTCGAATGGTAATTGGATGTTCCATATCGCAAGTTCCGGAACATTTATTTGCCGTTCAATACCAGTTCCATCTTAATGTTGCTTCGGGCATAAGGGCCATCGACCGGAATTTCAATGAACCCGACCTTCCTGTAAAGGTCGATCGCAGGTTCAAGCCTTGTGTTGGAATAGAGTATGATCTTTTCGGCATGCAGTACGCGGGCGCGGTTGATCGCTGCCTCGGCGAGCGCAAGCCCGATCTTCCTTCCCCGGTATTTTTCATCGACAGCCATTTTTGTAAACTCGTATACACCGGACGTCACGTACTTCAACGCAACGGTGCCGACCACTTTGCCTTCATATGTGGCCATGAGTATACTTCCGCCGGCGGAAATGATGTGAACGTCGGGATACTGTAAGACCTGATAGTCTACTTCCTCCATCCAGAAATACTTCTCGATCCATTCGCGATTGAGCCTCTCAAACCACGGCTGGTGTTCCGGCCGATAGTCTACGACGGCTACATGAGAAACTTCCATGGTCATCGGAATTGCGCCCTCCATTCGTTCCTGAGTTGGTAACCGCGGTTCACGATATAGATACCGGCAACGGTGAGGCCAAACGCCAGCACGATCGGCAGGTTGAGGGTCTCATCCAGGATCAACCACCCGAGCACAACGGCGACAAGCGGATTCACGTAGGCGTACAGCGACACAATTGTCATGGGAAGATTTCTCAGGGCGTACGAATAAGCCACGTATGCGATGATGGAACCGACGACGATCAGGTAGAGCAAGGCCAGAATGGCGTTGGACGTCCACACCAAGGCACCAAAGTCATCGAAAGCCAGGCTGAGGGGCAGACACCACAGACCACCGAAGAACATTTGCAAACCGGCGTTGACAAAAAGGTTGCTTTCGGCATTTCTCTTTTTTATCCAGATACTTCCTGCCGCCCAGGCAAGTACGGCAACGAAGGTTAGGCCGATGCCTGCGAGGTAAGCCACATCGGAGAAGCTGGAGAAATGTTCCCTGAAAATGAGGATAATGCCAATCAACCCGAGGGCTACACCAATTCCGATCGGGATTGTGGGCCGTTCATCGCGGCTGCCCAGGACGTTGATCAGTATGACAACGACGGGCATTAGCGAACAGATGATCGCGGCGACTCCGCTTGGGATGTGCATTTCTCCCCACGCCACAAGGCCGTTGCCCAACGAGATCATAAAGAAACCGGCCACAGCCTGACGCATCAGATGCAGACGTGATGGCCGTTTCTGTCCACCCCTTAGAAAAATGAAGGTAAGGAGGAGTAACCCCGCGGTTACTTGCCGGATCGCTGTGAAGAAAAACGGCGGGAAGTCGGCTACGGCTACGCGCAGGGCGAGGTACGTCGTGCCCCAGATCAGGCACACGGCCGCCAGCGCGACGATGGCTAGGTTATTGGTCCGGTTCTGCATGCGGTGGTTTGGAATATTTGCAAAGCTTTTGGTTTATACGGAATCAAAACAGTTTCAGTTTTATTTATTTTTACCATATCAGTTTTTCACAAAACAGGCTTGACAGCTCAGAATGTAGGGCTTTGAATCCATTTTCCGGAACAGACTCCTCGTAAAAACAGTTTGAAATTCAGTACTTTTGAGCATAACAGTAGAACCCGAGATGGAAGCGCAGACACAAGCAAAGGCGGAGCACAAATACCTGGAGGTAGCGGAGCGGATCGAACGGCTGATAGAAAAGAAAGTCCTTAAAGTCGGCGACAAGCTCCTCTCCGTACGGGCGTTAAGCAAAGAGCAGGGCATCAGCCTGAGCACGGCATTCCAGGCCTATTACGCCCTTGAAGGCAGGGGGTTGATCGAGGCCCGGCCGCAGTCGGGATACTATGTCAAATATTCGCCCGAGCACACGCTCGACCTACCCTCAACCTGTGAACCACCTGATGATGCGCTTCCCGTAAGCGTCGACGACATGATCAACAGCGTCTATGTTGATCTCGCTAACGACAAACTCTTGAACTTTTCGATGGGAGCGCCAGCCTATGAGTTGCTGCCGGTTGCGAAACTGAACAAGGCTGTGATGCATGTGTTGCGGGACTCGAAACAGAGTTGTGTGAATTATGAGCATATCCAGGGCAATGTTTTTCTGCGCAAGCAGATTGCACGACAGGCCTTCAACTGGGGCGGAACGTTTAGCGAAGAAGATGTCATCGTGACCGCGGGCGCGGTTGAGGCCCTTTCCCTTTCTGTAAAGGCCATTACCAACCCTGGCGATGCGATCGCAATAGAGAGCCCCACCTATTTCGCGATTTTTCAGGTGATGGAAAGCCACGGCTTGAAAGTGGTTGAAATACCGACTGATCCGGTCACCGGTGTGGACCTCGGTTATCTTGAGGAGGCGATCCCGAAATTTGATATCAAGGCGTGTCTCTTTGTGAACAATTTTAACAACCCCCTCGGGAGCCTGATGCCTGACGAGCATAAGAAGCGGCTTGTGGAAATGCTGGCCGAAAAAGAGATTCCGCTGATTGAAGATGACATCTATGGGGAACTGTACTTCGGTAAAACCCGCCCCAAGACCTGCAAGACGTTCGACAAGAACGGACTGGTCATCCACGTTGCGTCATTGTCGAAGTCGCTCGCACCAGGCTATCGCGTAGGTTGGGCCATCCCCGGGAGATACAAGGAACGGATTTTACGCCTCAAGCGCATGCATACCGTTTCCACCAACACGCTCGCGCAGGCAGCGATCGCCGATTTCCTTAGCAATGGACGGTTTGAACTCCACCTCAGGCACCTCCGCAAGACATTGCATACCCATGCCCTGCGCTATGTGCAGGCGGTGTCCGAGTACTTTCCCGACGACACCCGGATCACGCGGCCCCAGGGAGGATTCGCATTGTGGGTTGAAATGCATAAGAAGCTGAATGGCTACAAGCTTCACAAACGGGCACTCAAACACAACATCGGCATTGCGCCGGGCCAGATATTCTCTTCCCAGGGTAGGTTTGAGAATTGCTTTCGGATCAGTTATGGCATGCCCTGGTCGGATCGCGTGGACGAGGGGATCCGTACATTGGGAAAGTTAATGAAGGGCGAGGGCAGGTAGTTAACAAAAAAGATTCTCAAACCCCGAGGTCGCCACCATCGGCGATGATCAGCAACAGTTCCTTTACTTCCTCCGCTTTGTCGTGTTCTCCCATCTTGTCAAACGACATGATGAGGTTGCGTAATACGCGACGGATGATCTCAAGGCTTGAACAGGGCTCGAAAAATGAAGACAGGGGGGTGAGGTGCAGTTCGTTGATGTAATTTTCAATATCCTGTTTTGAAAAGATCAGCCCCTTGTTGAACGCATTGATATAGAACTGCTGGTGCTTGTCGTCCTTGTAAGTGAGGACAAAGAGGTTGGGCAGGTTTACGCCCGACACGGGAAGTTTCAATTTCTGGGCGACGAGCATATAGACGACGCACAACGTGATGGGATTGCCCTTCCGGGTTTCCAACACAATGTTGATCATGGAATTTCCAGGCGAATGGAAATTCTTTGTATTTGCGCCGAATTTCAGTTTGTTGAACAGCACGCTGTTGATGAGTTTCACTTGGTCAAACGGGTAGAGGTCCGGCTTGAATTCCAGCCATGTGTCGTAGTAAATCTGTTCGAGATCCTGGCGGAGTTTGATGAGCTCGAGGTCGGGATACTGATAGGTCGCCACCAGCCACATGCCGGTGAGCAAGTCCTGTTCTTCACCTTCGTACCACTCCTTCAGCCGTTCCTTCAGGAGCGCGTATTGCAAAGCGTGGATAAGGTCTTCTATGCGGCGTTGTACCTGGGAATTGAAATTCGTCTCCCATTCCTGCTCCAGAAAAGGAATTACCCCGGTTCCCAGCGAAAGGATCTTTTCCTGGACGTGCGTAATGATTTGCTCATCCTCATCGTCCAGGAGCGACACCAGCGCCTTGAACTCCTTTTGCTCCATGCCCGTTGTTTTGTTCATACGATGGCCTGAAGGTAAAAATTTTCTGCCAGTTTGAAAGTCTGCCTGAGGCGTGTCAGGTTTGGATCACGCCCACGTTGAATTTGCCGGTGGGCGCGTGATTGGCGGCTTCGATACCCATTGATATGGCGTTGCGCGTTTCCAGGGGATCGATAATGTTGTCCACCCAAAGTCGCGCGGCTGCATAATAGGGGCTCAACTGCGCGTTGTACCGGTCGGTGATTTCCCTGAGCAATTTCTTTTCTTCATCGGGATTGATTTGCCGTCCCTGTGCTTTGAGTGCGTTAACCTTGATTTGCAGGAGTGTCTTTGCCGCCGAGGCGCCGCTCATGACTGCGATCTGAGCGGTGGGCCATGCGAAGATCAACCGGGGGTCGTAGGCTTTGCCACACATGGCATAATTCCCCGCTCCGTATGAATTGCCGATAATCACGGTGAACTTAGGCACGGTTGTGTTCGCCATCGCATTGACCATTTTGGCGCCGTCTTTAATGATGCCCCCATGCTCCGCTTTGCTGCCGACCATAAATCCGCTGACGTCCTGGAGAAAAAGCAACGGTATCCGGCGCTGGTTGCAATTCATGATGAAGCGTGCCGCCTTGTCGGCGGAATCGGAATAGATCACCCCGCCCATCTGCATTTCTCCTTTTTTGGTCTTCACCACTTTGCGTTGATTCGCAACAATTCCGACGGCCCACCCATCAATGCGGGCTGTTCCGCAAATCAGGGTCTTGCCATACAGGGCTTTGTATTCGTCGAAGGAGGAATCGTCGACAAGACGTCGAATCACCTCCAGTGTGTCGTAGGGCTTGGCGCGGTCTGAAGGCATGATGCCGTAAATGTCTTTTGGATCGCGCGCGGGAGGAGCGGGCTTTATTCGGTTGAAGGCTGCCGTTTCGTTGTAGCCAAATTTCCCGAAGAGTGAGCGAATGTGGTCCAGGCACGCCTGGTCGTTGGGGAACTTGTTGTCGGTAACGCCCGATATCTCACAGTGTGTGGCAGCGCCACCCAGCGTTTCACTGTCCACCTCCTCGCCAATGGCGGCTTTTACGAGATAGGGTCCGGCGAGAAAGATTGAGCCGGTTTTGTCCACGATCATCGCCTCGTCGGACATGATCGGGAGGTAAGCCCCACCGGCAACACAACTGCCCATGATTGCGGCGATCTGAATGATTCCCATTGACGACATGCGGGCGTTGTTTCGGAACTGTCGTCCGAAATGTTCTTTGTCAGGAAAGATTTCATCCTGCATCGGCAGGAATACGCCGGCGCTGTCTACGAGGTAAATAATGGGAAGCCGGTTTTCCATGGCGATCTCCTGCGCGCGCAGGTTCTTTTTCGCCGTGATCGGGAACCATGCTCCCGCTTTTACCGTGGCGTCGTTGGCCACGATGACACAAAGTCTTTTCTCCACGTAGCCCAGACCTGCAACGACGCCTCCGGAGGGACATCCGCCGACGTCTGTATACATGCCGTCTCCGGCAAATAAACCGATCTCAAGAAACGCGGAGTTCTTGTCGATCAGGTATTGAATGCGTTCCCTTGCGGTGAGTTTTCCACGCTGATGTTGCTCGTCGATCTTCCTGGTTCCACCACCCGTTTTGGTTTTTTTTGCCCGCTCCTTTAGACCGGAAAGAAGCTGACGGTACTGATCTTCGTTTTTATTGAACTCCAAATCGGTGTCTGACATACTGCGTTAGGTCGTCCGTGGTCTTCGGAAAGGATTATTCGTCATTCTTTTTCGCCCGTTCGAGATCCCGCTGGATCTGTTTCTTACTCTTTCCAAGCGGGGCCATGAAATGTTTGGGGTTCTCGTTGAAATGGTTGGCCAGCGTGTCGAGGTTTCTCAATAACAGGTTCAGATTTACATAGAGCGAGTCATCGGTAAGCAATTTGCTTGCTGTATTGTCGCCTTTGCTGAGACGGTCCAGTGTGGTGTTCAGCTTGGTGATGGCTTGCTGTGTCTTTTCCAACGTGGCGTTGAGTTCAACCTTCTTCAAAGAGTCGGTGATCACGCGGAGGTTGTGAAGCGTGGGCTGGAGGGCCGTGAGACTCGAGTTCAATTTTTTACCGGTTTCATCAAAGGTGCCTGCGACGGAGTCTATCGTGTTTCCCACGAAAGACAGCTTGTCGCCGAGCATGTTGGGCATGCGTTTAAACTCCATGATCATCGCTTTTGCCTCGGAGGAAGTTTCGCTAAGGGAGTCGAGAAGGTTGTTGAGTTTTGAGAGGGTCGTTTGCAAATTTGCGGCGACCGGCTCTGCGTTCTCGGCGATTAGGTCCGTAAGCCCTTTGGCGACATCCGTCCGGATCGTGTCTTTGGGATCCAGCGGATTAATGCCCCGGCCGGGGATGAGTTGGATAAAACGGCTACCCAGCAGGTCGCCATTGAGCACCGCCTCCGAAGAGTCTGTGAGAACAATCTCAGAATCAATGGAGAGTTCAACGATGACCCGGTTCCTGCTTTGCTGGATATGAATGTCGCTTACACGTCCGACAGCGAATCCGTTCATGAGTATCTGGTTGGATTCAGTGAGGCCGTCTATGTTGTGGTACACCGCATAGTACTTTCGATCGCTCGAAAAGAAGTCGATGCCCTTGAGGTAGTAGAAACCGAAGTACAACAATACCAGGGACGCGATCATGAACAGGGCAACACGTACTTCCTTGGAAATTTTCATGAGGATCAGGGCTAATTAGGGCGGAAATATCGGAATATCCGGATCAATTTATGGATTCTACTTCATTTTTGTATTCCTTGAAAGCCCGGTATATCCCAGATGCCACGAGATCCTGACCATGTTCGGAGAGAAGGTATTCTTCTTCCTTTGGATTGGTGAGAAAGCCGATCTCTATCAGGACGCTGGGCATGGCCGTGCTCCAGAGTACCCAGAACGGACCTTGCTTTACCCCGCGGCTGTGTCGTCCGACGCGATACCTGAACTGGCTTTCGATTTTTTGGGCAAAATTCAGACTGCTTTCCAGGTATGCACTTTGCGCGAGGGAGAACAGAATGTACGATTCGGGACTTTCAGGATCAAAGCCTTCGTAATGTTCCTTATAATTTTCGTCGAGCAGGATCACGGAGTTTTCGCGTTTAGCCACCTCGAAATTCTTTTCTTCTTTGGTAATACCCATGACATATGTTTCGGTGCCGTAGGCGTTGCCCCCGGGCAGGGCGTTGGCGTGGATACAGATGAACAGATCGGCTTTGGCCTTGTTGGCGATGTCGGCGCGTTGGTCAAGGCTCAGGTAGCGATCGTCGGTGCGGGTATAAATCACCTTGACGCCCGGAACATATTTTTCGATATACTTGCCAGTCTTAAGGGCAACCTTAAGGGCGATGTCCTTTTCCAGGGCTCGCTTACCGCGAGTTCCCGAGTCTTTGCCGCCGTGGCCTGCGTCGATGACCACCACGTCGATTTTGAATTCGGGCCTGGTAAGGGTACTGGACGAGTTTAGCAAGGTTATTGCTATCAGCAATACCGCAACACCAACTTTCCTCACAGGCATTAAAATGTTCAAACAAATTGCAATAACTTTACGCAAATTTGTGAATTTTTCCATAAAACTTAAAGGTCTCCCTGCCAATTCGAGGTCTGTGTGGCGTACGTTGCGATTTATTCCGCTGTTCATGTTTGCCGCCCT
>CAZKBK010000018.1:47723-79167 GCA_964551035.1 uncultured Roseivirgaceae bacterium
CCCTTTCCTCCTTAGGGCAGGAAGGGTTTATCAAAAACCCTGCCCGGTCGCTTGAGGATAAAGCGGATTCGACGCGAATTCGCCCGGGAATAAACGCCGACCGGGCCCAGGGTATTGCCATGGACACGATCCCGGCCGACACGCTCCCCCCGCCCAAGAGCGATATCGAAACCACGATCGTGTACAATGCCCGGGATTCAATTCGGGCGAGCATCGACAGGAAGCTCATCTGGCTCTATGGCGACGCGAAGATCACTTACGGCACCATCGAACTTCAGGCTGAGGAAATCTTCATCGACTACGGCAGCAATACCATCACCGCACAGGGTGTCCGCGATTCCTTAGGCAATCGGATCGGATACCCGATCTTCAAGAACGGATCGGAAGTCTATGAAACCAAGGGCATCATCTATAACTTCAAGACACGACGGGCAAGGATTATCGAAGTGCTCACCAAGCAGGGCGAGGGTATCCTTGCCAGTAAGGCAGCGTTCAAGAACGAGCGGGATGAGATCCTGAGCGTTCAAAACAGCTACACGACGTGTGACCTGGAGAATCCCCATTTTAGGATAATCGCTTCGAAAACGAAAGCAATCCCTGACGACAAGATCGTTGCGGGACCTTTTTATGTGGAGTTTAACGGCATTCCCCTTCCAGCCGGATTTCTGTTCGGTATGTTTCCTGCCGAGCGCGAGAGCAAATCGGGCATTATATTCCCGTCCTACGGCGAAGAACGTCGCCGCGGATTCAACCTCCGGCGGGGCGGGTATTTCTTTGACATCAACGAGTACATCAAGCTGGCCGTCACTGGTGACATCTATTCCAAGGGAGGACACGCCATCAACGCCGTTTCCTCTTATAAGAAACGCTACGCCTACGATGGCAATTTCAATTTCAGCTATTCGCGCAACCGCCTCGGGGCTAACATCGAGGACAAGAATGTTTCAAACGACTTTCGCCTGACCTGGAGCCATTCTCCGCAGTCAAAGGGGACGGGACGCTTTGCCGCCTCCGTCAACGCGGCCACCACCACCTTTAACCAAAACAACCTGCTCATGTCGGGGACGCCCGGTGAATTGTATTCGTCGGCGCTCAACAACATCACGACAAAGCTCAGTTCAAACGTCTCTTACAGCAAGCGGTTTGCGGGCACACCCTTTTCGGCAGGCATAAACCTCAGCCACAACCAGGATCTTCAGACGGGACTCGTTGACCTGCCGCTGCCGAACCTGACGGTCAATATGACCAATATTTATCCCTTCCAGCGCCGGGGAGTCACGGGTCCTCTCGACAACTTCTCCATTGGCTATTCGATGGCTGCCACCAACCGCATTACGAATAATCTCGGCAGGCTCACGCCATCCGCCGATACCGACAGCATCGCCCCTTTTACTTTCGATAATCTACCGTTCTTTTTTGAAAAAGCCCGCAAAGGGGTAAGGCACACGCTACCGGTAAGCTATTCATTTAAATTTCTGAAATACTTTACGATGTCTCCTTCGTTCAACTACGAGGAGAAATGGTATTTCGAGAGTCTGAAATGGGAGTTTGACGAAATCCTGGACAGGCCCGTGGTCAGCGACACGGCGCGCGGATTTAATCGCCTCGCAAACTACTCCTTCAGCACGGGACTCAATACACGGATTTACGGAATGTATCATTTCAAGAATCCCAACAGCAAGGTGAAGGCGATCCGCCATGTCATCAACCCGAGCATCTCCTTCTCCTATGCGCCGGATTTCACCTCAAACGCCACCTATTTCGACAGGCTGATTGACAACAATGGAGATGAGATCTTCCAGGACAAGCATCAGGGTTTTGTATACGGCGGATCGAGTGCGGGAAGGACGGGCGCCATCGGCCTGAGCATCGGCAACAACGTGGAGATGAAGGTAAAGGCCCCGAAGGATACTGTTGAGCGCAAGGTCATGTTGCTGAACAACTTGTCGATTGGAACAAGCTACAACTTGCTGGCGGACTCTTTCAACCTTGCCAATGTCCGGCTGTCCGCAAACACAAACATTCTCGACAATACGATCAATGTGAATATGTCGGCTACCCTCGACCCTTATTACTACGCAACGATCACCAACCCGGAGACCGGAACGACAACCGAACGCAGGGTAGAAACTTATGCATGGAGCCGCGGCAGCATTGGCCGTATTACAACGGCAACTGTGGCTTTATCGACGAACCTCAATCCGCGAAAGCGCGACCAGCAGAATGATACCCGGGCAAAAATTGCGGCGTCGGATATTCCTGACCATGAAAAGCAGTACATGCTTCAGCATTCGGCCGCCTACATCGACTTTGAAATCCCATGGAGCCTGAATATCGGTTACTCCCTGAATTACTCCCATCGGTTGGGCAGGGATCCGGAGGTCACGCAAAGCCTGCAGATGTCCGGCGACTTGTCGGTTACGGAGAAGTGGAAGATCACCTACACGTCGGGTTATCACTTTGAACGTCGCGAATTTACCCAGACCAACCTGGGCATATCGCGCGACCTCCATTGTTGGGCAATGAACCTCACCTGGATTCCGTTTGGGAGGTTTCAATCCTATAATTTCACCATTGCGGTCAAGGCCGCCGTGCTCAAGGACCTGAAGCTCGAACGCAGGCGGCCCTTCCTTGACAATCTTTAGTCGCCGGATCGCGCTTATCCACGTCGCGGTGAGAGATTACACGCGCACGAATTCCTTGATCACGTCCATCATCCATTCGGGATAAATTCCAACCCAAAGGAGCAGTGCTACCAGTGCGCCGAGCGTGACTCCGCTGACGATGTAAACCGCCGGCGACAAAGTCGGGAGGGGCTCCTTGCCGCCTTCATGCCGTTCGAACATGATGGCGACAATCCGGATGTAGTAGTAGAGGCCGATGGCGCTGTTAACGGCAAGCATGACGATAAGGAGCCATTTGCCAGTGTTGACTCCGGCGGCGATGAGGTAGAATTTTCCAACGAATCCGGCTGTGAGCGGAATCCCGGCGAGAGAGAGCAGCATGGCCGAGAACATCGCGCCGGTCCAGGGACGCCGCCACAGCAGGCCGCGATAGTCCTCGAGAAGTTCGGCATCGCGATCGCGGTCCGACAACATGGCGAGTACACCAAAGGTACCGACGGTGGTAATGAAATAGGCCACGAGGTAAAAAGTCACCGCTTCCGTGCCCAGCGTTCCCCCCGCGAGGAAGGCCACCAGGAGATAGCCAATGTGTGCGATGGAAGAGTATGCCAGGATGCGTTTAACGTTTTGCTGACGGAGGGCCAGGAAATTTCCGACGAACATGGATGCGATCGCTATGGCGGAAAAGATAATGACCAGGGATTCGTAACGATAGCCGTCGACGACTGTAAAGAAACGTACCAGAAGCACCATCATTCCCCCTTTCGATACGGTGGCAATGAACGCCGTGACGGGCGCAGGCGCGCCTTCATAAACGTCGGCGGCCCACATGTGAAAGGGAACGAGGCTCAGCTTGAAGCCCACACCCACGATCAGCAAGCCGAAGCCGGCCAGTAATACCAACGGCATGGGGTTCCCGTTTGTTGAAAGAAATTGTGCAATGCCGGAGAACTCCATGGCACCCGTCATCGCGTAGATGAGTGCCATCCCGAAAAGGATGAATGCCGACGAAAATGCGGCCATGATAAGATACTTCAATCCGGCCTCGTCGGATTTTTCACGCTTGCGAAGGTAGGCGATCATCGAATACAAGGACACGCTGAGGATCTCCAGTCCAAGAAAAAGGGAAACAAAATGTTTACTGATGCAGAGCACGCTTGCCCCAAGCGTCGCAAGGATCAACAGGATGTAGTATTCCTCTTTCCGCTCTTCCCGCTGCTCGAAATACGCATAAGACAACATCGTAACGGCAAGCGCCGTCATCAGGATCAATCCCATGTTGAAAATCCCGAACCCATCGAAGACGAAGAGCGGTTCGATAACCCATTTCAGCCCCGCATGGTAGGTCATGATGTAGACAAAATCCGCGACCAGGGATAACGCGGTAATCACATAGATGAGCTTATGGTTCCTTTTCACCGAGATGGAGAACATAATGAGGATCGCCGAACTCGTCAGGATAAAAAGAGGAATAACATTGAGAAAATCGGTCCTACTCATGGTTATCGGCGTTTTTACTTAACATGTCTCGGATTTCGCCGCCCTCCGCGGCCTGCACGGCCTTGTACTCAAGCACTTCCATCACCGGGCGTTTCGATGTTTTCAACACCGATTGCGGGAAGACGCCCAGCCAGATGATCACCACAACCATCGGAACAAAAATGAACTGCTCGCGCAGGGAAAGGTCAGCCAGGGGGTGTTCCGCCTTTGCCTCTTTTTCATAGAAGATCTTTTGCACGATTCGCAGGGAGTAAGCTGTGGCAAACACGACGCCGATTGCGGCAAAAACGGTAAGTACCGGGTTCGCCTGCCACGCGCCGACGAGCGTGAGAAACTCAGCGACAAAATTTCCCAGCCCGGGCAAGCCCAGGGAGGCCATCGCGAAGACCATCGTCACAAATGCCATGAACGGCATGCGCGGCCAAAAGCCGCCCATTTTCAGCAGGTCGCGCGTGTGGATGCGCTCGTATAAGCTGCCGGCGAGGATAAACAGGGCGCCCGTACTCAGACCGTGTGTGATCATTTGCATGACCACACCTTGCAAAGCGATCTCGTTGAATGCGAATACGCCGAGCATGACGAAACCCATGTGGCTGACACTCGTGTAGGCTACCAACCGCTTGAAGTCGGTTTGCGAAAACGCCAGCACCGCTCCATAGAGGATACCAATCACCCCGAACAGCATCGCCCAGGGTGCGACCTCTGCTGAAGCTTCCGGAAAGAGGGGGACGACAAATCGCAACAGTCCGTATGCACCGGTTTTCAGAAGGAGGCCCGCAAGGATGAGACTACCCGCCGTGGGCGCCTGCGAATGCGCGTCCGGCAACCACGTATGAAAAGGTATCACGGGCAATTTCACCACGAAAGCTGCCAGGAAGCCGAGCATCAGCAACCGGGCAGCGGATGCGCTCAGCGGCGTGTCGAGCAGTTCAAAATAGCTGAAGGTAAACGTTCCCGTTTCATTGCCGTGAATGAAATAAAGTCCGAGGATGGCCAGCAACATCAACAATCCACTGGCCTGGGTGAAGATAAAGAATTTGAACGCCGCATAGGTTTTGTTTTCGTGGCCCCAGATACCAATCAGAAAATACATCGGTATGAGCATCACTTCCCAGAAGAAGTAGAAAAGGAAAAGGTCCATGGTGAGGAACACGCCCGTGATGCCGGCGAGAACCCAGAGCAGGTTGAAGTAATAGAACCCCGGACGGTACCGGATCTCGTTCCAGGAGGTCAGCACCGCCAGCACACCGAGGAAGAATGTCAACAAAAGCATGAGCAGGCTGAGCCCGTCAAGCGCCAGGCTGAACGTTACGCCAAAGGACGGTATCCAATCAGCATGAAATTGAATGAGCCAGGCTTCCTGGCCGAGACGGATGCCGGTGTCCTGCCGCAGCCAGAACACGATCGCGATTACGAGCGGGACCAGCGTGGAGAAAAGCGCAATCCAGCGGGCGATGTCGGGCTTTAACCGCCCAAAAATCCATGCGATAACGCCGCCACTCATCAATATCACGATAAACCAAACCAGGATCATAGCGTTGCTTTTAAGTCATTAACAATCCTATCGATAACACGAAGATGGCCCCGATGACGATGCCCATGATATACCATCGCATGATTCCGCTTTGTGTTCGCGCGAAGATCCGATGGAAAAAATTCGTTGCCTCCACAATGCCCGCATAGAGCTTGTCCACGACATCGTGCTTGTTGACCTGCGACAAGTACACGAAGGGCTTCACGAATAGGGTATCGTAAAGGGTGTCAAATCCCCATCCACCAAACCAAAAGCGATTGAGCACGATCATAGAGCTTTTGAGTTCAGCGCGCGTCTCGGGTTGTTTCACATAAAAGAACCAGGCGACGTACACACCAACGAGGCAGAGTAAGGCCGCGGAAAGCTGAACGATCCATTCATCCGACGCTACGCCTGGCTTCATGATGATGGAAGGAAGGGCAGGGTCGACAAAGCCGGAGAACAGTTCCACGTGCCCGAGGGTATGGGGCAGTTCGATAAAACCGCCAAACAGGGAGAGAAAAGCCAGGACAATGAGGGGTATGTTGATCAAATTTCCGGTCGGATGACCGACATGTGTTTTTTCTTCGCCGTAGAACGTCAGAATCACCATTCGGAACGTGTAGATCGCGGTGACAAACGCCCCGATGAGTGCCGCGAAGAAGAACCATGCATTTCCTCTTTCGCCCGCCCAGGCCAGCCAGAGTATCTGATCTTTGCTGTAGAAACCGGCCGTGATGAAGGGCAGGGCGGCCAGCGATCCGGAGCCGATGAGGAACGTCCAGAAGATCACAGGCAGTTTGCGTCTGAGACCGCCCATCTTAAACATGTCGTGTTCATGATGAAGCACCATGATCACGGCTCCAGCGCCAAGGAAGAGGAGGGCCTTAAAGAACGCGTGGATCATGAAGTGAAATATAGCCGACGACCACGCGCCGACACCCAGCGCAAGGAACATGTATCCGATCTGGCTTACCGTTGAATAGGCAAGCACGCGCTTCAGGTCGTATTGCGTAAGCGCGCTGAAGCCGGCGATCAGCAGGGTGGCGGCGCCGATGATGCCTACCCATAGTTGTGCCGTTGGCGCCAGCTCGAAGATCACATGGGTTCTCGCGATCAAATATACACCGGCGGTCACCATGGTGGCCGCGTGAATGAGCGCACTTACCGGCGATGGACCCGCCATCGCATCCGGCAACCAGGTTTGCAGCGGCAACTGCGCCGATTTACCTACCGCCCCGCCCAGGAGTAACAAACCAATCGCCGTGACGACTTCCGAGCCTACGGCCCAGGTCTGCGGGGCCAGGGTAAGGATCTCCTGTATGTTCAGTGTGCCCAGCGATTTAAAGAGCATGAAAAGGCCTATCGCCATGGCCGTATCGCCAACCCGGGTGATGATGAAGGCTTTCCTTGCCGCATACCCGTTCTTCGCCTCCGTGTACCAAAATCCGATCAACAGATAGCTACAAAGGCCCACGCCTTCCCATCCAAGATACATCAGCAAGAGGTTGTCGGCGAGCACCAGGATGAGCATCGAACAAACGAACAGGTTGAGATAGGCGAAGAATCGCGAAAATCCTTCGTCGTCACGCATGAACTCGATGGAGTAAAGGTGAATGAGAAAACCGACGAATGTGATGACAAAGATGAAGACCATGGAGAGCGCGTCGAGGTGGAGGGCGAACGAGGGGTTGAATCCACCGACGTCGAACCAGGTCCACAAGTGTTGTGTGATGATCAGGGAAGAATCGTCAAGGAACTGCAGTCCGAAAAGACCCGTGATCACCGCGGCCACACCAATGCTGCCGGCGCCCACCATCGCCGCTATTGTGCGCGGGAGGTTTCCCCTCGTGACGATGAGGATAAACGCCCCGGCAAAGGGGAGGGCGGGAATTAACCAGAGTAGCTCTTCCATAGCGTATTCAATTTTTGATCACGGCCACACTGCCCGTGTGCCGCGCTTACCCTTTCATTTTGTTCGCGGCGTCGCCATCCAGCGTCTTCAACTGGTGATAAAGCTGGAGGATGAGCGCCAGGCCAACGGATACTTCCGCCGCCGCCATTGTGAGAATGAAAATGAACATCACCTGTCCGTCGGGCTGGCCCCACTTTGCGCCTGCGACAATGAAGGCCAAACCTGCGGCATTGAGCATGATCTCTACCGAGATCAGCATGAAAATGATATTGCGTCTGATCAGCACACTGATCAACCCCAACATGAACAGGACACCGGCGAGCAAAAGGCCGGCTTCAACGGGTACATTATTCATTCTTCAACTTGTTCTAGGAACCGATGCACAATTTTTTTCTTTTGCCTTCCAAGGTGATAGGCGCCAACGATGCCCGACATCAACAGGATACCACACAACTCCACGCCGATCACATAGGTGGAATAAAGGGATATCCCTACTTGCTTGGAGTCTACTCCGGCATGGTGGAGTGCTGTTGAGTTTCCTTCAACAATGATATAGATGATTTCACCCAAAAGGATGGCGGACAGTATTGCGGGGCCGACGTAAATATCCCTGGTGAGCCAGGTTTTTTCCTGCTGAACAGTCTCGTCCCGCAGGTTCAGCATCATGATCACGAAAATGATCAGCACGACGATCGCACCGGCATAAATGATTACCTCCAGCGCGGCAATAAACGGCGCTCCCAATACGAAGATGACAACCGCCAGCGCAAGGAATGAAACGACGAGATAGATCAGGGCATGCACCATGTTGTATCGTGTGATGACCATGATGGTCGACAGCACGGCAACGGCGGATGCGATGTAGAATGTAGCTTCCATAAAATCAGGGTAACAGGCTTTTTACGTCAACCGGCGGATTTTCATTTTCAGCTTCCCCTTTGCCTTTGCCGCCGATAGCGAGACCGGCGACCTTGTAGTAGTTGTATCCATGATACTTGCCCTGTCCGTCGATCAGGAGGTCCTTTTTCTCGTAGACCAGGTTTTGCCGGTTGTATTCTCCCATTTCAAAGTCGGGGATCAACTGGATCGCGTAGGTCGGACACGCTTCTTCACAATAGCCGCAGAAGATGCACCGCGAGAAATTGATTCGGAAGAATTCTGGATAGCGCCGACCGTGCTCATCCTCCGTTGCCTGGAGTGAAATGCAATCCACCGGGCAAGCCGCGGCGCAGAGGTAGCAGCCCACGCATCGTTCACCCATGTCGGGGTCGCGTGTCAGCACGATCCTCCCACGCCAACGGGTAGTCAGTTTCGGCTTTTCTTCGGGATAAAGAATGGTCTCGCGCTTATGAAACATATGCAAGAACACAAGCCACATACTTCGGATGATACTCCACATAGCTATTCCGTTGTTAAAATGTTCGCCCTCACCTCTAAAAAGGCCTGGGTATGCTTTCGTCGTTCCACAGTACAATTCCAGCCGTCACCATCAGGTTGATGATGGTGATGGGCAACAGGATCTTCCATCCGAAATCCATAAGCTGGTCGTATCGCGGTCGTGGCAGCGATGCGCGCAACAGGATAAAGAGGAAGATGAAAACAAATACTTTAATGATGAACCAGGCGATGGGTGGCAGAAAATCCGGCCCCAGCCAGCCGCCGAAGAAAAGACTAACCGTGATGGCGGAGATGAGGATGATACCCACGTACTCGCCGACAAAGAACATTCCGAACTTCATGCCCGAATATTCGGAATGGAATCCTGCAATAATTTCGCTTTCCGATTCCGGAATATCGAAAGGCAGCCGATGTGTTTCGGCGATGCCAGCGATGAAGAAAGTAAGGAACCCGAGAAACTGTGGGACCACATACCACATGTCGGCCTGCGCGGTGACGATCTTTTGGAGGCTGAAGGAACCGGTCATCAACACTACACCCATCATGGAAAGGCCCATGAAGACTTCGTATGAGATCATTTGTGCGGCGCCGCGCATGGCACCCAGCAATGCGTATTTGTTGTTCGACGCCCAGCCCCCGAGGATGATGCTGTAGGCGCCCATCGAAGAGGTGGCGAGAAAGAACAGGACTCCGATGTTTACGTCGGAGACAATGAATCCCGGCGCGAACGGCACAATGACGAATCCCATCAGGGCGGCGATCATCACGATGGCCGGGGCGATGACGAATACCTTTTTGTCCGCAAAGGGCGGGATCCAATCCTCTTTGAAAAACAGTTTGAGCGTGTCGGCCAGAACGATGAGCAGCCCGAAAGGTCCGGCGCGGTTTGGGCCATAACGGTCTTGCCAGAGTGCCAGTAGCCTTCGCTCCAGCCAGATGAGGGGCGGCGCCACGAGCATTACGCCGCCCAGCACGCCGGCCACAATGAGCATGGGATGTATTCCTTGTTCTTCCATCACGACTGCTTTAATATTGACCATGCCGGTAACTCGACAAACGGAAGGCCGGGTAGCCCATACGGTAAGCCCGCCAGCCCTTTCGAAATCGTGTTGCTCGGAATTACCGGCAGGCGGTAGGATTGCCCTTCGATCTCGAAATCCAGTTCTTGTCCTTCTGTGAGTTTAAGTTCGGCGGCATCCGCGGCGTTGATCATCACGTACGGTTTTGGAGCACGCTGGCCAACCGCCGCCCCGCGAACGCTCAATTCCTCCGAACCGTAAATGTGGTGCAGCGGCACGGTCCAGAACCGGTTTTCCAACGGCGTGAATAGTTCCGGGATCACGGTGAAGTAAGGTGCAGTCCCGTTCACATGCGGTTCAAACATCCGGAGTCCGGGGTTGCCGCCGCGCAAGGCTTCGCCGATTTTTTCCTGGTACTTGTTTACCGATTGAACGGAATTCCATCCGGGTGACCAAAAGAAGGGGATCAGCGATGAGGGGGGATAGCCTCTGAATCCCTCCATGGTGTAGCTCAACGGTGAGTCTGAGTCCTCCGGAGGTTTTGGTTCGCTGACGTTGACGTTCGCCACCATGGCGGTACGGCCGCTGAACCGGTGGGGTGCGCGCGGAATCTTTTGCCCGACCACTCGAAAGTCCGGAGCGGGCGCTACGTTGTCGGCGCCGCGCAACAAGGGTTCATGCGCTGCGATGGCGGCGGTGATGTCGCGGAAGTTCGACCATTTACTGAGTTGTTCATGCTGCGTAATGGCCGCAATGTGCAAGAGCCAACGCCAGCTCTCCTTGATATTGGGATTGGGCTCGAATACCTGAAAGAAACGCTGCGCCCTCCCTTCGTTGTTGACGAGGATTCCGTCCGATTCCGCAAATGTTCCCGCGGAAACGACGATATGCGCCTTTCCCGTGGTTGGCGTAGGCGAATGATCGAAGACGATGACCTTTTTGCACGTTGAGAGAAAATGGTCGACTTCCTCCGTCTTGCCGTGCCGGTAGAGGTCGTTCTCCATGATGATCACCGTGTCGGCGTGTCCATTGAGCACGCAATTGAACGCAGAATCCAGTCGATGGCCTCCGATCATCGCCAGTCCGAGGGAATTGCATTCCGGCAACGTCAGGGCGATCCCTGAATTGGGATTTTTCTTTTGCAAAGCCCACGCGACATTTGCCGCTGCCTTGATGACGGATTTGCTTTCACAGGAAGTCCCGGAAATGACGACGGGGCGCTTGGCGGCAACTAAGGCGCTGGCGATCTGTTTGGCCAGGGCTTCAGTTTCGGGACGAAGCTTTTGAACGGCGGGCAAGGTATTGTCGATGAGGTGTGCGACGGCATAGCCCAATCGCGCCATGTCGTCGGGTGCCGCGCGGTACGTCTGCGTGGAGACGTCATCAAGTTTGGTATCCTTGACCGAGGCGATGAACAGCGGGCCCTTGTCCTCCTGGGCTTTTTCCCGTACAGCGGCGTCGTGCCATTCGGGGATACGTGCCTTTGCCGCGTCGTCGATGGGTTGCTGGCGCACGGCTTGTCTCACGGCGAGCGCCAGCATGGGGGCGGTGTTGGTGAGATCTTCCCCGAGCACGAACACGGCGTCGGCGGTTTCTACTTCGCGAAGGGAAAATGCGCGGGCGGGGCCGTCCTTCAATATCTGGATGGCGAGTTCGCCCATGTCGTGTTCCGGATCGGAAACACCGTGGAAGAAACAGTCCTCGCCCACGAGGGCCTTGAGTGCGAAGTTCGATTGCAGCGAGGCGCGGGGTGAACCGATGCCGATCACCTTTCCGTTTTGAATGGCGTCGGCCACCTCATTAATGACTGCATCCGCGCTTGACGGCTGTTCGTCGATGAGGGGCTGTCGTATGCGTTGAGGGGCATTGGCGAACTCGTATCCAAACCGTCCACGGTCGCAAAGGAAGTAACCATTGACGTCTCCGTTGTACCGGTTTGCGATCATCCTCAGTTCGCCGTACCGCTCGCCTGCGATGGTGTTACATCCGAGGCTGCAATGGTGGCACACCGAAGGCGCCATGGTAAGATCCCATTTGCGCGTGTAATGCTGCTTTAACGTCTTGTCGGTGAACACACCGGTGGGACAAACTTCGGAAAGGTTGCCGCTGAATTCACTTTCGAGCGTGCCGTCCTCCGCGCGACCAAAATACACATTGCTCCTGGAGGAAAAGACATCGAGATCCTTTCCACCTGCGTGGTCTTTGTAAAAACGAACGCAACGGTAGCACTGGATACAGCGGTTCATTTCATGGTTGATAAAGGGCCCGAGGTCCTGGTTGCGATGCGTGCGTTTCTTGTATTGAAATCGCCGGTAGGCGTGGCCGGTCATCACCGTCATGTCCTGCAGGTGACACGAACCGCCCTCGTCGCATACGGCGCAGTCGTGGGGATGGTTGGTCATCAGCCATTCAATCACATTCTTCCGAAACTTCTTTGCCTCGGGATGCTGAACGGATATCCGCTGCTGGTCGCTTACGGGTTCCATACACGACATCACGAGTTTTCCATTTGTGTCTTCTTCGTCTTTGAACACTTTGATGGCGCATTGGCGGCAGGCGCCAACGGACCCGAGGGCGGGATGCCAGCAGAAGTACGGGAGATCGAAGCCGAGGTTCAGGCAGGTTTCGAGCAGATTTTTTCCGGACTCGACTTCGTAAGGCACATTATCGACGTAGAGTATGGGCATAGTTTGCTGATTCAAGGTCCCCAGCCGATGGCGTTAGCACACCCTTCCCGTGGGAAGAACGGCGCATGGTGCACAACGACTGTTATTGTATGTCTACTTCCACGGGCACTTTTGCTCGTGAATATGTTTTTCAAAATCTTTCCGGAAATATTTCAATGCGCTTTGCAACGGCTCCATCGCCCCTGGTGCAAGCGCGCAGAATGTGTTTCCCGGACCTAAATAGGTTGTGTGAAAGTCGAGTAATTCGAGGTCTTCCTGACGGCCGACGCCCTCATCGAGTGAGGCGAGAATGCGCGCGGTCCATGGCAGACCTTCCCTACAGGGTGTACAAAACCCGCAGGACTCCTGCGCGAAGAATTGTTCGAGGTTCTGAACGAATCCTACGGGACAGGTTTTGTCATCGAGTATGATGAGCGTGCCCGTGCCCAGCCGGCTACCCGCGGCCGCGACATGGGTGTAATCGAGTTTCACATCGAGATGCTCTTCAACAAGAAAATCCGTAGACGCGCCACCGGGCAAGGCGCCGCGGAATTTGAGCCCGTCCTGCATGCCCCCCCCGTATTCATCAATGAGTTCACGCATGGTGATGCCCATGGGAAGTTCCCAACATCCCGGCGTTTTTACTTTCCCGCTGATCCCGAACAGTTTTGTTCCCGAATCTTTCGTGCGGCTCAGGCCCTGGAACCAGGCCGCGCCCTTGTTGACAATATGCGGAATGCAACAAAAGGTCTCGACGTTGTTGACGATGGTGGGTTTGCCAAATAGCCCGCTGATCTGCGGGAACGGTGGCTTGGCTCTCGGCGTGGCCCGCTTTCCTTCCAGCGAGTTCAGCAGTGCCGTTTCTTCTCCGCACATGTATCGCCCTACGCCGGTGTGAAGGTGCATTTCAAGGTCAAAGCCTGAGCCGAGAATATTCTTGCCCAGGTAGCCGGCCCGGTAAGCTTCGTCGATGGCTTCGCGGATGGCGCCGGCGGCGGTTTTGTAGGCCCACCGCAAAAAGACGTACGATTGATCCGCCTGGATCGCATACGCCGACACGATCATACCTTCTATCAGTTGATGCGGCGTGTATTCGAGCAGCACGCGGTCTTTGAATGTACCCGGCTCCATTTCGTCGGCATTGGCGATCAGGTATTTGGGTTTCGGGGCATCCAGCGGAACAAAACTCCACTTCAGCCCGGTCACGAATCCTGCGCCACCTCTTCCGCGCAGGTTGGATTCCTTAACCAGATCCTGGACGGATTTTGGACTCATACCCTCCTTCAGCACCTTGCGCAAGGCCTGGTATCCGCCCACCTTTTCGTACTCCTTCAGGGAAAGCGGCTTCTTGTCAGCGCGGATATGTTGGGTTAGGGGTCGCTCCATAACGGTCAGCCTATTGGTATTTGTTTAATATGTCGTCCAACTGGTCCGCGCGGACATCCTGGTAGAGGTCGTCGTCGATCATCATGGCCGGGGCGCGATCGCACGTGCCCAGGCAACAATTAGGCAGCAAGGTAAACCGGTCGTCAGGTGTCGTTTGCCCGTATTCAACACCCAGTCGTTTGATGAGTTCCGACCGCAGGTTTTCATATCCCATCACCCAACAACTGATGCTGTCGCAAACGAGAATGACGTGTCGTCCTACAGGCTTTCTAAAGAGCAGGTTGTAGAAAGTGGCCACCGAATCGAGTTCTTCGGGTGACATCTCCATGTACTCGGCAACATCCTTAAGACTTTCGTCAGAGATCCACCGCCGGTGTAGTTGGACGACCTTCAGCGCTTCAATGCAGGCGGCCTTCCGTACCGGCAGCGTGTGGATGGCTTCTTCGATTTCACGTTTTTCTTCCACTGACAACATAACAGGAATATTAGCAGGCCCTTGTGGGGCACTTGTTTGTTCTATCGGTCTATGTCCGCGAGCACGTAATCCATCGCTCCGAGGATGCTCAGCAAGTCGGCCACCGTGTACCCCCTGCTGATGTAGGGCATCATTTGCATGTGGGCAAATGATGGCGTCCGTATCCTCATCCTGTACGGCGAAGTGTTTCCGTCGCTGACGGCGTAATAACTGTTTCCGCCTTTGGAGTTTTCAATGCAGCTCATGGCTTCGCCCGGCGGAATCACCGGCCCCCAGCTTACGTTGAGGAAGTGCGTGATCAGCGTTTCAATGTCCTTCATGGTGTGCTTCTTCACCGGCGGCGTGGTGAGCGGGTGGTCGGCCTTGTAGGGTCCCTCCGGCATGTGCTTGAGGCATTGTTCGATGATGCGGAGGCTTTGGCGCATTTCTTCCACGCGCACAACGGCGCGGTCGTAGCAATCGCCGTTCTGGGCGATGGGTACCTCGAAATCGAAGTTTTCGTAGCCACTGTAAGGTTGCTTTTTGCGGAAATCCCACTCCAGGCCACACGCCCGGAGGTTCGAGCCCGTGGCGCCCCATTCAATGCCTTCATCGAGGGTAAAGATGCCAATGCCGACCGTTCTCGCCTTGAACAGCGCGTTTGACAGCACCATCTTGTCGTATTCCCTGAGCTTCTTTGGAAAGTAGTCGACGAAGTACTGCACGAGTTTTTCCCATCCCTTGGGCAGGTCCTGCGCCACGCCGCCAATTCGGAACCAGTTAGGATGCATCCGCCCGCCGCAGACGGCTTCCACGACGTCAAAGATTCTTTCACGGTCCGTGAACATATAGAACACCGGCGAAAGCTGGCCGACATCCTGTGCGAATGTTCCGTACCAGACGAGGTGACTGGCAATTCGAAAGAACTCGCACATCATGACGCGGATTACCTGGGCGCGCGGCGGCACTTCGATGCCGGCGAGCTTCTCGACCGCGAGGAGATAGGCGAGGTTGTTATTCACACCGGAGAGGTAGTCGACACGGTCGGTGTACGGGATGTAAGTGTGCCAAGACTGGCGTTCGGCCATCTTTTCGGCGCCGCGGTGGTGGAAGCCGATTTCCGGTACCAGGTCGACGACGTCTTCTCCGTCGAGTTGAAGGATGAGTCGCAGCACACCGTGCGTGCCCGGATGTTGCGGGCCGATGTTGAGAAACATGAAGTCCGAATCCTCGCTATGGCGCACCATACCCCACTCTTCGGGTTTAAATTGAAGGTTCGCTTGCTCGCGGTCCATCTTTTCGTCAAAGAGCTGGAACGGTCCCATTTCCGTGGCGCGTGCGGGGTGTTCCTTTCTCAGGGGATGTCCTTTCCAGGAAAGGGGCATCAGGAGCCTTCGAAGGTTTGGATGACCGTCGAAGCGGATCCCGAACATGTCGAAGACCTCGCGCTCATACCAGCTTGCGTTCCACCAGAGATCGTGTACGCTGTGGATGCTGGGAAATTCGCCCTGAAGGGCCACTTTCAACCTGATGAAATTGTTGCGTTCAAAGGAAAGCAGGTGGTAGACAACGGTGAAATCGTGGACGGGATAGCCGTTGCTGCGGTTCCGCGTTCTTTCGTCGATGGCGGTGATATCGTAAAGGACGGGGTAAGGTTTGTCTATTTCCGCTTTGAGAAATGAGAGCACCTCTCTTAAGCGGTCCAACGGGAGCCACAAGGTGAGGATCTCATCTTTGGTGCGTTGCGCGGTGAATGTGGATTCGCCGAACTTTGTACGCAATTGCTCCGCTGGACTATTTGATTTTTCCATATTGCTGAACAACATCCGTGGCCTCGTGACCGAAAAATTTTCCCTTCCTTGCTATCCTTACCTTACCATCTCTTCATAGTTCTAATACAACGGGTTCTTTTCTGATCTTTTTAACCACAATACGTTTCTACACCTCGTCGGGCGAGCGAAACGTTGTCATTTCCTTTCGTTTTTCGTGACGTTTCACGGTCTTGACGTCGATCTTCTCGGGCTTGATGACACCCTGTTCACCAATCACCCAACTCAGCGGCCGGTTTTCTTTTCCGACGGAGTCGACCAGAAGGGTGAGTCCCTCCATAAACGCATCCGGCCTGGGCGGACAGCCCGGCACGTATACGTCCACCGGAAGAAACTTGTCGACGCCTTGTACCACGCTGTAGATGTCATACATTCCTCCGGAGTTTGCGCAGGAGCCCATAGAGATCACCCATCGAGGTTCCATCATCTGCTCGTGAAGCCGTTTAATGATCGGTGCCATCTTGATAAACACCGTCCCCGCAATAATCATAACGTCGGCTTCACGCGGCGTGCCCCTGATGACTTCCGCGCCAAATCGCGCGACATCATATTTTGGAGTCATGCTGGTGGCCATTTCGACAAAGCAACATGACAAGCCGAAGTGAAAGGGCCAAATGGAATTCTTTCGGCCCCATGCCAGGAGGTCGCTGACGGTGGTAAGCATGATGCTCTGCTTCAGTGTATCTTCCATTGTGCTCGTTCCCTTTACCGCAGTTTCATCAGGCTTGCTCAACCACCAGTTCATAGCATCGATATTTTGTTGGTTACGTTTGCTTCTTCGTGTTCAGATTCTTTTGTAGGTGGATCGGTCCGTTTGGTGATCTTGACATGGCTCTCCTTTGCGGCGGTGATCTGCTTGTAAGCTTTCAGGATTTTTCTTCCATCGGGGCCGAAGTCCAGCGCGCCGTTACGCCACTCATAGATCAGAACGACAAAAAGCAGTATGACAAAGATGCCGACGCCGAAGTATCCAAACCATCCGAGTTCGGGGAACGCGATTGCCCAGGCGACGATGAAGATCGTCTCGACATCGAAGATCACGAAAAGCATGGCGATGAGATAGAACTGCGCGGAGAAGCGCAGCCGGGCCGAGCCGGTGCTGAGGATCCCGCCTTCATAGGGCTCGCCTGTGGCGCGCTCCTTGTGACGCTGCCCCAATATAAAAGAAAGGCCCAGCATTATGAATACCAGGCTCAGAACGATGGCCCCATAAACGAGTATGGGCCAAAGTATTCCAGTGTTATCATTTAAGCTCTGCACAACAGTTTGCCTCCAGCAAACAGTGTTTAAGGTTCTTAAACAACACCTACCGTTCCAGCCAAAAGCGCGTACCTGTCAGCGATGACAGTTTGCAGACAATACTATCGTTGCGAGATGTATTGTTCCAGGTTCTCTATAATAAACTTTTGTTCTTCGATAATGAATTTCACCACGTCGCCCACGGAAATCAACCCAGCGAGATTGTTATCCTCCATCACGGGTAGATGCCGGATCTTCTTGTCCGACATGATCTTCATACAATCTTCGATGGTGGTGTCCAGCCCGACCGTAATGGGTCTTTCGGTCATAACTTCGCGGATAAGCGTGTCTTTGGAAGATTTGCCCTTGAGTACGAGCTTTCGCGCGTAGTCCCGTTCAGTAAAAATTCCGACAAATTTCTCATTGTCGACGATCAAAAGCGCGCCAATGCTCTTTTCAAGCATCAACTCAAGGGCGCTGTATACGGTGGTGTCAGAAGGGATGGTAAACACGGCGCCACCCTTTGTCTGAATGATATTTCTGACTTTTCCCATAACGCTGGATTCTTTTGCGATGAAATGAAGGTATAGGTTTTCCAGAAAAAAACAAACGATTTCGATCATTGATTGTCGGATTATTGGACAGTGGGTAATGGGCCTGCTGATCATGTATATATTAAAGAGTATGTGCCTTGATTGGTCAGGCCCCGCTCGAGGTCGGGAGGTGTAATTCTTTTTGACAGCCTTACCTCAGCTTTCGGATTGTCGACACAAGCATCCGGCGAACAACCTGCGGTGCCGCCCGATCCCTAATGCCAAATGCCCCAATGCCCAATTCCCAGCGCCCACAACGGATAAAGCAGCCTTGCCGTGGGTACAATAATTTTTCAAGTGGTTTGAGCTGTAGCACGGAACCTGCCGGCGTTTGCAATCCGGAAAGTAAAACAAATGGCAGGTCGGGCGGATCACGATTTGGTCAAAATGGCTAGCGCAATGTCGTTTTGTCTCCCTGGGAAAAATGGTACGTATCTTGTGCACTGTTGGCAGGAA
Source organism: uncultured Roseivirgaceae bacterium (assembly GCA_964551035.1). Classification (GTDB taxonomy): domain Bacteria; phylum Bacteroidota; class Bacteroidia; order Cytophagales; family Cyclobacteriaceae; genus Chryseosolibacter. Next base: position 66,316 of record CAZKBK010000018.1, read on the forward strand.
GGAGATAGAAATGAAACGGACGAATTATTTGGATCTGATCACCTCGATCGATGTGCTGAACACCATCAATGGTGGCGTAAGCGAGCCGCAGGTGACGGTCGTACACAGCGAGGAGTCACGGGAGATCTGTATTAAGGTACCGGGTATTGCGCCGGAGGAAATCCGCGTGGAGGTTCACAACAACAACCTGGCTATATTTTTCTTCATTAACATCCAATGCAATGACAGGCTGGTTCAGTTGCCCCGTTTTGTCTATAACAAGACGGTGCCCTATTATATCGACATTGGCAAAATCAATGCGAGTGTTGTGGGGGAGGAGCAACTGGTGGTAAACCTGCCCTTCAACCGACTGGCTAACGGCTACCACCGGGAGATCAAGGTCAACAAAAGCTAATCGGCGATCGCCTGATAGGTGAGGGTTTTGAACTTTTCACCTAACTCCCAATAGGGATCCGCATAGATATTCTTATAGAGTATCGCAATCAGTTTCTCTTCCGGGTCAGCCCAGTAGGTGGTTGAAAACGCTCCGCCCCACATGAACGAACCCAGGCTGAGTACCGAACGATGGTCGGTGCGTTCGGTTTCCAGCCCAAAGGCGAGACCATACCCGTTTTCAATTTCAGGGAGCTGATCGGTAAGGATCAGTTCGACGGTCTTCCGGCTGAGCAGTCGCACGCCGTTGTATTCTCCGAGATTGAGAAACAACTGCAGGAACCTGGCATAGTCTTCCGTTGTCGAGGAGAGCCCGGCGCCGCCTGAAAAATAGGTTCCATCCAGGGTTGGGTAGTCCGGATCGGGCGCATCATACGGTGCCTTTTTCATCGGGACGGGTTTGCCGTCCACGAAGTGGTGAAGGGACACCAGCCGGCTATGCTTCGCCTTCGGCAAATAGAAGTACGTGTCTTTCATGCCTAATGGCGCGAAGATACGTTCGCTCAGAAACTCGTCGAACGATTGTCCTGACCAGATCTCCACCAGATATCCGAGAAGGTCGTGGTTGAGTCCATAGGTCCATTCCTGACCGGGATGGTGTCGCAACGGCATGGTGGCAAGCACTTTCATCTTGTCGGCGAGCACATCCTCTTCGTTGCCAATTCCGCTGGGGACGTCGTGCTTTGCGTAGATCGCCTTGAGTTCGGTTGTTCCGATAACGGGATAATCCAGCCCCGAGGTGTGTGTCAGCAGATGCCTGATGGTGATTTCTCCTCGCGCCGGCTCGGTGGTGAAGGACGAGTCGGATGCGTCGAATGTTTTGAGTACGGTGGGTGATTTGAACTCAGGGATATATTTTGACACGGGGTCATCGAGGAGGAACCTGCCTTCTTCCCACAACATCATTACCGCGAGGCTTGTGATGGCCTTGCTTTGCGACGCGATTCGGAAAATGTCGTCCTCCTTCAGCGTGTTTTCTCGTTGCTGTCGCTATAACCCACGGCCTTATGGTACACGATTTTCCCATCGCGGATGATGAGCGCGACAACACCCGGTGTCCGTTGTTCGCGTACGGCGGTTTCCAGGAATACGTCGATGCGTTTCAGGCGGTCTGATGAAAAGCCCGCACTTTCCGGGCTGGAAGCAACGGGAAAGGCGTTGGACGATTGACCGTTCGCGACGTCGCAAAAGAGCGTCAGCAGGAAGAAGACAGGAATAAGCTTCTGCATGATAGGGTTTAGGGGTTGAGTGGAATGCTACGCTTTTACGTGAGACCAGTTTTCGCCGGTTTTTATGCGGTGAATTTGCATGTCCGAAACTCTGAATCGCCGGGCGAGGGCCTTGAGTGTGGGCTGGTTTTTTGCCTTCAGGGCCCGCTTGATAAGTTTCACTTTTGCGACGTTCAGCTTTGGTCCTTCGTCGGGGTTCTGGCGCGACAACACGTTGGGATCTTTTAACGCGTGGGCTATCTGGTCTTCGTGCTTCACCCACCTGAGGTTTTCGGCCTTGTTGTTTTCTTTCTTGTGGTCGACATGGATCACAAAGTTATGCCGTGGGCTTGCTTTCTTGGCGAAGTGTTCAGCCACCAGCCGGTGAAGGTAATAGTTCTGCCTGTTTTCCGCGCGTCCGATCGTGACACTGGGGTAGCCTTGCGTCAGGCGTGGTTGCAACAGGTATCCTTCATCTACTTTGGTCTTGAAACTGACAATGCGGCCGCGGTTCGAGACGGCATAGCGCTTGGTGCTCACCCCTTTCTTGAGGTTCAATTCCTTCCAGCGCTCGCCGGAAAGGGATTTAATGGAGTTGTTTTTCTTGGTTGCCATAAGCTTTAAATAAGTTGTTCGGAATAGTTGGGTATGATTGATTTGAATTGGGTTCTTATTTGTTCCAGCACGTTCGTACCTGCGCGGTTGATAATTTTTCGTCCGTCGATCTCGACGACCGGGGTGTGCTCGCCCATGGTGCCGCACGCAAAAACCTCATCCGCGTTATAGAAGTCGACCAGCGACAGGTTGCGTTCCTCGAGGGGGATGCCGGCGTCCTTGCATATTTCCATGGTCAGCCCGCGGGTGATGCCATGAAGGCAGGCGTCGGGAAACGGCGTGTACACGCGGCCGTTTTTGGCCATGAAGATGTTCGTGTCATTGAGTTCTGCGACAAAGCCGGCATGGTCGAGCATGATGGCCGCATCGACACCGGCGACATTCGCATGAATCTTTGCGATGATGTTGTTGAGCAGGTTGTTGTGGTGAATCTTGGAATCAAGGTACTGCGGATTGTTCCTTCGCTGAGAAGACGTGACCACGCGAATGCCTTTGGTATTGTCGTACACGAGGGGTTTCCATTCGGCAAGCACGATGAGGCATGATCCCTTCGTGTTAAGGCGAGGGTCCATCCCGGACGTGATCTTTTCACCGCGGGTGAGGGTGAGCCTGATGTGTGTATCGTCGCGCATCTTGTTGGCGCGAAGGGTTTGTGCAATGGCACCCTTGATCTCATCCCGCGAGGGGACATCGGCAAATGCCAGCGCGTGGGCGGAGTCAAACAGACGATCGAGGTGACGGTCAAGACAAAAAACGCCGCCGTCATAAACCCTCAACCCCTCCCATACCGCGTCGCCGCCCTGCACCGCGCTGTCAAAAACACTGATCCGTGCTTTTTCCCTGGGTAAGAGCGTGCCTCCAACATATACGATGATGTCGGCATTTCGCGGATTGAACTGTTGTAACATAGTTTTACCCTGTAAGGAGGTATACTTTTGTTCATTCAAACAGGCGGGTAAAAATGGGCTTGAGTAAAGTAAGTATTATTTTCTATACAGGTCAAGCTTTTATAGAAAATGGCAGGAGTTTTTCGTAGTAACGCTTGGCCTGCTGATACAGGGCGTCCAGGTCGGCCGGGAGAGGACGGCGCGTCGAAATCTGCGCATCGAAACCCCGGGAACGATGGACGTTGGCGTACCAGTAGGGCGCCCAGATGCCGTCATATGGTTTGGGTCCTTCGGGCCATTGCAACATGGAAGGATCGAATTCAAGGCCACATGCTTCGCATATTTTTCGCAGTACAATCTCCGGACTACTCAAGATATGGGCTGAATCCGCCACGATCATTTTTTCACCACGTTCACTCAAACGCATAAACAGTTCAAACTGATATTCGATGCCGATATCCCGCATTACGGGGCGCCCGATCACCTTCGAATAACTGGTCAGGATCAGGTGGGGATCGCGAATAAGAAAAATGTTGACCGCACCATCGATGAATGGCTGATCCATCACTTCCATATGGTGGGCCATGTTTTTGATGAACAGCACCGGGCGGTCATAAGCCTCCCCGAGTTGCCGGCGTACCTGATGTGCGTCGGACGATTGAACTTTCAGGACTTCTGCACGGCCGGGGTGATTCAATCCTGTGTGTGCGAGATAGACGGCATAGAACGGTTCATCCACTACGCGCGTGTCGGCGCGTTGTGCGAACGAATACATAAGGGCGGTTGAGATGTTGCGCGGACCCGAGATGAGGTTGATAACAGACACTACTGATAATCATTTTTTGTGACGAGCAAACACTGGTCTTTCTCAAGCCGGAGATACCCTTGCTCGTAGCAATAAAAATACTGCATGTCTTCGTTGGCTTTGTGCGTACTGGTAAAATAATCAAAATTGAAGCCGCGCGACCGCAGCTTGCCAATGCTTACTTTGTTCTTGCCATGCGGGTTCAACATGAGCAGTATCCTGCGGTTGCGTTTGAGAATGCTGTTGACTTCCCGAATGTACATGTGCTCGACGCGGCGGCGCCGGTTGTTGTAGCTGGTACGGCACTGGTCGGAGCAGAATTTCTTGTCCGCCCTGCCCTGGAACGCATTACCACATTCCTTGCAGGCTTGTTGTTTGAGAGGGTCCATGACCATTGATGTAGAAACGTGTATACCCGAATATAAACGAAAATACCCGTTTTTTATACGACTCGCCGTTATTTTCGTCGCCACTTTTACGCACGTCCGGAATTCCGGAAAACATGTTCAACACAATAAAAGTCTATGTTATGAAATCCTTACGAAACAGCGTGCAGCTCATCGGCAGACTCGGCAAGGACCCCGATGTCAAGGTGTTCAACGAAAGGAAAAAGGCGTGGTTCTCCATCGCCACCACCGACACCTACAAAAATCAAAAGGGCGAAAAGGTGGAGGATACCCAGTGGCATAATATTGTCATCTGGGGAAAAATGGCCGGCGTGGCGGAGAAGTACCTCAAAAAGGGGCAGGAAATTGCCCTCGAAGGGAAGCTCGTTCACAGAATGTACGAGAACAACGGCGAAAAAAAGTACATCACCGAGATCAATGTGAACGACTTTGTGATGCTGGGAGGCAAACAATGATTTCCCCCCTTTGTCCGCAAAAGCCCCGGTTCCGACGACCGGGGTTTTTTTGTGATGGCTGGCGGAATCCGTTGCCCGCCTTGCGGGCATGCGATTTAGATGAAATAGGCGTTGCAATGCCAAAAGGCTAATTATCTTTGAATCAGATGACGTTTTTGTATCCTTCATTCCTGTGGGCCCTGGCGGCGCTGGCAATCCCGGTCGTCATTCACCTGTTCAATTTCCGTAGAACAACGCGCGTTTACTTTTCAAATACACGTTTCCTGAAGCACGTGAAGGAGGTTACCACCGCCAAGCGCCGGCTCAAGCACTACCTCATCCTCGCCTCACGGCTACTGTTTCTCCTTTTCCTGGTCATCGCTTTTGCCCAACCGGTGATTCCCGCCCGCGAACAGATGGCCAACACGCGCAACATCGTACTCTATATCGATAACTCACAAAGCATGGCGGCCCATCTGGATGACCGCAGCCGCGGCCTGGATGCCGCCCTGGCTTTCGCGCAGCACATCGTCGACCTTTTTCCTCCCGACACGCGATACCGAATCGTTACCAACGACTTTGCGCCGTTCTCCAACACCTTCAAGGCGAAAGCCGAGGCGATGGACATCCTTGCGCAGATACGCATCTCGCCCGTTACCAGAAGCATGCGCGAAATCAAACAACGCCTTGAGCAGGATGGCGCAAGCCGCGCCCGGGAATATTTCTGGATCGCGGACTTTCAAAAATCCACCGCCGGTTCCATTCCGACGGAATGGGACAGTACCTCGCAGTGGCACCTGGTGCCCGTGCACTTTGCCAGCGCCCCAAACGTATTTCTCGACACGGCATATCTTGAAAACCCGTTTTCGGCAAGCGGAGAACGAAACGCGCTTACGGTCCGGGTTAGAAACGAAGGCGACGCGGAGGTAGACCAGTTGAACGTGAGGCTTACCATCAATAATATTCAGGCGGGCACCGCGACGGTTACCATTCCACAGGGCGGTATAGCGCAAGCTACCTTTGACCTTACCACCGGTCTTTCCGGATTGAACAGGGCCGTGATATCGTTCAATGACTTTCCTGTTGCGTTCGACAACCAATTCTACCTCGCGCTCAATTTCACCAGCAAGGTCAGCATCATTGAGATCAAGGCTACGGCGGAAGTGACGCCCGTGGAGCGGGTCTTCGGGAATACAACGGTCTTCAATTTCGACGCGTTTCCCGTCACGAATTTCAACTACAGTTTGTTGGCTTCTGCCGACCTGGTGGTCGTAAATGGCCTCGATCGCTTAGACCCTTCGTTGAGCCTCTCGCTGGCTGAATATCTTCAGGAGTCGGGAACGCTGCTGCTCATACCCGGAACAAAGCCCGTCCCCAAGGGGTTCGAACAACTCCTTGGGGCAAACGAGGTCCGCGTGAGGACGACCGGTCCCGACCCCCGTGATCTCAGCCGCCCGGACTTCGACAATCCTTTCTTTGAAAATGTCTTCGAGGAGCGGTCGGTTTCGATCTCCATGCCGCGCGCGACGCCGATGCTGGATTGGGGCCCGGATCGATCCGCCATCCTGAAGTTCAAGAACGATCAGCCTTTTTTATCGAGGTTTAATCGTCAGGGATGGCTTTATCTCATGGCCAGCCCGCTGGAGCCGGGTTATACCGACTTTTACAATCACGCTATTTTCGTCCCGGTCATGTACCGGATCGCAGCAAGCGGTCGAAAAAATGAAAATCGCCTCTACCACACCCTCAACAAGGATTTTATTACGCTGCGCCTGGACAGCCTGCCCCAGGATGAACCACTGCGCCTCATCGGCGATCAGGAGATACTCCCCGCGCAAAGACGTGTCAATGACCAGGTGTTTCTCGAGATCCCTAAATTTTCCATGAGCCAGGGATTCTACAGCGTGACCTCTGCAGATGATACGGTGAGTCTGGTTGCTTTCAACCTGGACAAGCGGGAGTCTTTGCTGGACCGGTTCACGAGCGAGGAAGTGAAAAATCAAATGGGGAATGGCGAAAACATCAGTATCTTTGAGGCGGAATCGGCGGAAGCGTTCAGCAGCGAGATAAGGGAACGGTATTTAGGAAAATCCCTTTGGAAGTACGCGGTCCTGATCGCGTTGTTCTTCCTCCTTGTGGAGGTGCTTCTCATCCGCTTTGTTAAATAAAGGTTGATGAAGATATTAATTCAATCCGCCCGGGTGATCGATCCCGGGTCATCGTTCCATCTCAAAGAAAAAAACATTCTCATCCATACTGGTCGCATCGCCGGCATCGGCGACAAAGACTATTCAGCGGACAAAGTGATCAAAGCCGGAGGCATGTTGCTCTCGCCCGGGTGGTTTGACCTCGGGGTGTTTTGCGGCGACCCCGGGTTAGAGCACAAGGAAGATCTTCGCTCCGTGGCACGTGCTGCGCTCTCCGGCGGATTCACCGAGGTCGCGTTGCTGCCCAACACGGTACCTTCCGTGCAAACGAAAAACGAGATCAGCTACATCACGCGCAACAATCCAAATCAGGTTGTTCAGTTCCATGCCCTCGCCTCGGTTACCCGAAACAACGCTGGGGAGGAACTTACCGAGATGATCGACCTCCACCAGGCAGGAGCGGCGGGATTTACCGATGGCCTCAAGCCGATCTGGCACACCGACATATTCCTGAAAGCGTTGCAGTACCTGCAGTCGTTCAACGGTGTCCTCGTCGATCACCCCGAAGACAACTGGCTGAATAGATTTGGCCAGATGCACGAAGGGGTTAACAGTACGCGACTGGGGCTTAAAGGGATGCCGCGAATTGCCGAGGAGATCGCCATTGCCAAACATCTTGAATTGCTGGGCTACGCGGGTGGGAGGCTGCACTTGTCACGCTTGTCCACGGCCAAATCCATTGACCTCGTGCGGGCCGCAAAGAAGAAACTTAAGGTTACCTGCGACGTCGCCTCCTACCAGCCGCTCATCGATGACGGCGCGCTCGCCGGTTTCGACACCCATTACAAAGTAAATCCTCCCTTGCGTGAACGTGCCGACGCCGACGCCCTGATCAAAGGCCTTAAGGATGGCACCATCGATGCCATCTGTTCGGCCCATACGCCACAGGACGAAGAGAGCAAGAACGTGGAGTTCGATCATGCGGATTTTGGCATGCTCGGCCTGCAGACCGCCGGAAGCAACCTCGTTTCACTCGCCAAGCATGTTGATTGGGAGGTCCTCATCGACAAGGTCACCGCCGGGCCCAGAAGAATATTGGGACTGCCGGCACCCGTCATCGAGGAGGACGAGAAGGCGAACATCACGCTCTTCGATCCGAACCATGTGTGGTCATTTGATGCAAAGACAAATCTCTCGAAATCAAAGAATTCTCCCTGGCTGGGCAGCGAGCTGAAGGGCAGGGCGATCGCCGTCTTTAATAATGGAAAGCACGCATTACAGCTTTAAATTATGTCTCCACTGATCAAGGTGCCGCTGCGCTACGGGCTCATTGCCGGCGTTCTCGGAATTATCCTTACGATTCTCCTTTACTATTTCGTGCAGCATCCGCTCCTGGTTTCCCCCTACATGGACTTCAGGATCTTCATCTTCGGTGTCTTTATCTTCTTTGCCCTCAAGGAACTTCGCGACTTTTCTTTTGGCGGCGTGCTGTATTTCTGGCAGGGCATGATCGGGGCGTTCGTACTAACGCTCGTTTTCGCCTTCATTGGCTCAGCAGGACTCGTGCTTTTTATCCATTTCGAGGGGGAATTCCTGACCTCGTACGTCAGGCTTTTCCAGGAGCAGCTTAGGGGTATGCCGCCGGAAATGATCGACAAGATAGGAAAAGACGTGTACGAGCGTAATTTGGAGCTTCTTCCGACGACTAATGCTATGGGACTGGCCTACACGTGGTTTGTGCAGAGCCTGGTCATCGCTTTCTTCATAAGTATTGTATTGTCTGTAATTTTGAGACGTCAACCTAAAACCTGATTAATATGGAAAATACCGCGACAACAGAACCCGTATCCGCCCGCTCCGTTGGTCTGAAATACGGCCTTATCCTGGGAGTGGTTTCAATCATTTATTTCCTGATTCTGGTGCTTGCCGGCGCGAACGCCTTTGACAACAAATGGAACTGGCTTGGAATGATTTTCTCCATCGGTGTCCTGATCCTGGCCCACAAGAACTTTAAGGAATCCGGCGATGGCTTCATGTCTTATGGCCAGGGCGTCGGCATCGCATTTTGGATTGCCTTGGTTTCTACCGTGCTTGGAGGGCTGTTCACCTACCTCTATGCGGCCGTGATCGACACCGCCGTCATGGATACGTTTTATGACCTGCAGCGGCAAAACATGGAGACGCAAGGGATGCCCGATGATCAGATCGACATGGCAGTTGGATGGACTAAAGCCCTGTTCTGGCCCATTTACTTTTTCTTCGGTATCTTTTTCGGTGTGTTGATTGGATTGATTGTCACCATCTTTACACAGAAGAAAGCACCAGAACAAATGTATTGACCAGCCTGGCGGCTGCCGTGCTGACCACAGCATTTAACCTTTTGATGTACACGGTGATCGACCCTGAACTTCCCGCTAAACTGACCGATGTAGCGGTTGTCAATGCGGAGGAAATGATGCGGAGTTTTGGAGCCCCGGAAGACCAGATCGACACGCAAATGGACCAAGTGCGTGAGGATACGGCCGGCCGCTTCACCGTTTCCGGATCGCTTACAGGCTTTGCCTGGGGATTTCTTATCTACGCCATTGTGTGTGCGATCACTTCGCTCATCGTTCGCAAGAATGAACCGGAAATGATGTGACGCCTGACAGGGGATGGTTGGGCCCTTCGGCCCGAATATCGACATTATTAGCGATATTTGGGCCGGAGTAAAATCATCGGTCAACCATGCGTCTGGATATTTCGGTAATCATTCCTGCTCAAGACGAAGAAGAATCGCTTCCGGAACTCTGTCAATGGATCGGGCGTGTCATGCACGCGCACGGCTTTTCGTTTGAAGTGATCATGGTCGACGATGGTAGCACGGACGACACCTGGCAGAAAATAATCGAATTGAACCAGTCCGATGGTCGTTTTAAGGGGGTTCGGTTCAATCGGAATTTCGGCAAATCCGCGGCGCTTCAGACCGGCTTCCGGGCCTCCCGGGGCGAGGTGGTCATCACGATGGATGGTGATCTTCAGGACAGCCCCGATGAGATTCCCGAGTTGTACCGCATGGTCAGGGAGGGGCGTTACCACCTGGTCTCAGGATGGAAAAAGAAACGGTATGACCCTGCTTCAAAGACGATTCCGTCGAGGTTTTTCAATTGGGTAACGCGAAAATTGTCCGGCATCCCGCTGCACGATTTCAACTGTGGCCTCAAAGCGTATAGCGGCGTGGTGGTGAAGAATATCAATGTTTATGGCGAGATGCACCGCTATATTCCCCTTATCGCCAAGTGGGCGGGGTTTACGCGCATTACCGAAAAGCCGGTCGAACACAAAAAAAGGAAGTACGGGCGCACGAAGTTCGGCATCGAGCGCTTTATCAACGGTTTCCTCGACTTGCTCTCCATTACGTTCGTCAGCCGGTTCAGGCAGAAGCCCATGCATTTTTTCGGCACGTTCGGCACCATGTCGTTTCTTGTAGGATTCGTTTTTACCGTCAAACTGTTTTGGGATAAGATGGACTCCCTATATTTTTCCAGGATTCCCATGAAGCGGGACATCGCCGAACAGCCCCTGTTCTACCTTGCCCTCGTGGCCGTGATTATCGGCGTGCAATTGTTTGTCACCGGATTTCTCGCCGAAATGATCGCCATGCAATCCCTTTCCAAACGCGACTATCTTGTCATCGACCAGGTGGGCATTCAGGACGATACCACCGGCAAACTGCAGGTTGTGAACAGCTAGCTATTGAAACCACCTAAGTTTTCGATTATCATTCCGGTATACAACAGGCCTCAGGAACTGGAAGAACTGCTGCACAGCCTCCTGCAACAAACCCTGAAGGATTTTGAAGTCGTTGTCGTTGAAGATGGATCGACCGTGCGCAGCGAAGGGATTGTGGATGCGTTCCGGGATGCGATGCCCATACATTATGTGGAGAAACCGAATTCGGGACCGGGGCCCAGCCGCAACGTCGGGTTTGCCCACGCCGAAGGAGCATACCTTGTGGTGTTCGATTCGGATTGCGTGGTTCCGCCACAGTATCTGGACGTGGTGTCGCGTGCGCTTTCAAGTCGCGGGCTTGACGCCTGGGGAGGCCCCGACCGGGCCCATGAGGACTTCACCATCTTCCAGCGTGCAGTGGGCTACACCATGGCATCGGTGCTTACAACGGGGGGCATACGGGGAGGGAAAAACCGAGTCGGATGGTTTCAGCCACGCAGCTTCAACATGGGCCTCGCGCGCCACGTTTTCACCAAAACCGGAGGTTTTCACTTTGACCGTTACGCAGAGGACATTGAATTCAGTATTCGCATGCGCGCCGGTGGTTTCAAGGTCGGGCTTATTCCCGAGGCCTTCGTCTACCATAAAAGAAGGACCAACGTCGGCGCATTTGTCCGACAGGTCTTTCACTTTGGGAGGGGGCGTGCGCTGGTCGGCAAGGTGTATCCCGCGGAGGTAAAGATGACGCATTGGTTTCCGACGGTCTTTTCGCTGGGGCTGATCGCCACGATCATGCTTCCCTTGCTGAGCCGGCAACTTTTCTTTGTCGCCGGGACGGCCTACCTGTCGTACTTCACCCTCATCCTTGCGCACGCGCTGGCCACCACCCGCAATCTCTGGGTCGCGATGGCGGCGGTGCCTTCGGCGCTCCTGCAGTTTATCGGATATGGGACGGGATTTCTGCTGGAGACCCTCAAGGGTTCACTGAGGGGATAGGAGAATGGGAAAAGGGTATTAGGCATTAGAGATTAGGCATTCGGATGGTGCTATGCCTGGAGAACGGCTTGTTTAGATTTGTTAATCATTGCCTTTTGTTAGAACTTTGACATGGCCATACCCCGCACCATGAAGGTTCTGAAGAGTTTTCTCCTGATTATCAACCTGAAGACGATCGTCGTCACCGTCCTTAGCATCATCTCGACATACATCTGTTATCGTTTTCACCTGATCGCGGATTTTCCCGACATGCTGGTGGGTGTTGCCATTGTATTTCCGGTGGTGTTTTCGATCGGCTCGGCCTACAACCGGCGGGAGACGGCCCTTCAACGGTTTTCCGATTTCAAAGGCCACGCGATTGCGATCTACTACGCCTCGCGCGACTGGACCACCGACAACGGCCATGATTTCCCCGCCCAAATAAAGACCATCGTGAGCGATCTGATCGTCACGATGCGTACGATGTTCACCTCCGGACAGAAGAAGGATTGGGACAGCAACGAAAGAAAGATCTACGGCCTCTTTTCAAAGCTTTCGCGACTCGTGATAGAAATGAAGGACTATGGCGTGCAGAGTGGGGAATCGTCGCGTATCAACCAGTACGTGAGCAAGATGATCATCGCCTTCGACAACCTGAAGATCGTCCATGACTATCGGACACCGATCACATTGCGCGCTTACAGCAAAGTTTTCCTCTACGTCTTCCCCATCCTGTACGGGCCCTACTTCGCGAATACTTTTGAGGACTTTTCCGAAGGGCTCGAGTACGTCATGCCGGTGCTTTACAGTTTTATCCTCGTGAGCCTCGACAACATACAGGATCATCTGGAAAATCCTTTCGATGAAATCGGCGAAGACGACATTCGTATCAATGAAGGAGAGATCGTCGCCCACATGGAGGAATGAGCAATGCGTTGTGATGGTCCTCCATTCCTTCGTTCCGCGTGTGTGCTTTGCGTGCCATGAACGATGGTCACCTGCCTCTTCAATTATATCGGTGGCACGCGACCGCCACGTGGCAGGTTGCACCCGTGCTACCGACATTTCGCCCCTACGGGGCGATGCCATACCCACAAGGGTTGCATCTACAATATTACCACACTTTCCATCGCCCTTCCCGCCTACGCCATGGCTACGGCGGGGAAGGGTAATTCATTGTGATGGTCCTCCATTCCTTCGTTCCGCGTGTGTGCTTTGCGTGCCATGAACG
>CAZKBK010000018.1:79267-94707 GCA_964551035.1 uncultured Roseivirgaceae bacterium
TCGGTGGCACGCGACCGCCACGTGGCAGGTTGCACCCGTGCTACCGACATTTCGCACCTACAGAGCGATGCAACCTCAGATTCAACGCCGCTCATCCCATTCGTAGCGCTTACGGGTTCACGGTGAAACGCCGTGCCGCTGATCCGGCGTGGCCTTCATTGGTCAGGCCATGCACCTGTATTTCGAATTCGCCTTCAACGTCGGATGCATAGAAGGTCACCTCCGCGCGGCCGCTGGCATCCGTTTCCAGTTTCGGATTCCAGTAAAGGACATACCGACGGTCAGGGATGCGGCTTTCCAACTGCGCGCGTGTGCCGTATTCCGGATGATAGAACTCGCGCTGACGTTGAAGCCCTTCATAGTCAATCGCCAATGATCCAGGTACGGGCTCAAGCCCCGCAAGGTCGCCGTTGTAGGTCGAGTAGCTTACAATACCTTGAAAGGTCGCCCTGCCGAGGTAATATTTCCTCCCGACGACTTCAAGCTTTTTAATTTTCAACGGATCGATGTTCATCACCCGGTCGGCCTGGAAGACGGGGAGCCCGTCGACCAGTATCATCGGCGGCTCAAGGACTCCCCCCTTAAGGCGGTCAATCACCAGGAAATGAAATCCATCTTTGCGTTTCCGTACCAATACGCCGGGTACGTACTCGCGCATCACTTCCTCCATAACGGGGAACCGGGTGTAAGCATCGAGCAAATAGGTTTCGTCGGCGAGGCCATAGAACGCCGTCGTGTCGGTTGGATTGGATGTGGGTGTGTCCCCAACATCGTCGTGAAAGATGTCCTCAACCTGCATGGCGATCGAACGGTTCAACAACGATTTGTTCAGCTCCGGTTGCAGGTTCCAGGGTGCTGAAGAAAGGAGAGCAAACCGGTCCGAAAACGGATCGTGCAGCGCCATGGTGAGCGAAGGATTCGGAGCGTCGGGCTGAATGATGAGTTGATTCCTTCCGGCCCTTGCGTGGATTTCGAAAAGCAGGTTGCCGTTCACATCGCTGCGTGAGGCGTAGAGTTCGATTTTTTTTCCGGGCCGGGACAGGTACGCCAATTCGCCATGCACCGCCCCGGCATCGTTCTCAACGGTGGCCTCAACGATGTGGCCACGGTACTCTGGCGCAAACGCGATGACAGACTTGCCCCCGTTAACCGCTTCCCAGTTGAATCGCCGCCAGCCATGGGTGAGCATGAGGTTATCCATGTGCCTGGCTACATCCTTTTGGTTGGAACCGAAGTAATAGTCGGGCGACTCAATATTACCAGTGAGGTCGGATGACAACGAGAGGTATGGAAATATCGATGCCGGCGTGAAGGTTGCCAGCGAGTCCTTTTTCACAACGGCAATCGAGAGGTCGGCAGCGTCAGGGGCACCCTCTGTTTTTGTCTGAATGGTGACGGTTACTTTCCGGCGGGTTCCGGGTGCCGATTGGCTCGCGCGCACCTGCACATCGAGCTGGCGATCGGAAAATCTGTAGTAAAGACGTTCGCACAGCGGCAGTCCCTTTTCATCAAACACTGTAAAATGCGCAATGCCGCCCGGGATATCGGCAACAGGTATGATAAATACAGCCTTTGTTCGATCCCAGGTCAGTACACGGTTGAAAAATATCCTTTGCCGGCTGTGGCCGAACAATGCAAGGCCGGCATGTTTCGACCCGTTGAACTTTCCCGTTATTGAGATTACCACATTAGATCCTTGCTCTTCGAGGCGCATCACCACGCCCTCGCGGTACGGCGTTGGCAATTGGTGAAAGCTTGTGTTGCCCTGCGCGTCAATGATCCATGCGCGGTAGCTGCCCTCCCGCGGCTCGAATTCGAATGTGCCGATGCCGAACTTCTCTGCTGCGAACCGGGTGATCGTGTCGTTCTGCTGATTGAGGATTGCCCCTTTAACATGAATCCCTTTTCCCCCTGAATCGACGGCCCGAAAGGCCACCTTTGATCGAATACCGGCGACGAGATTCCCCCCTTCGGGAAAAAAGGAAACCATGGGCTTACCTTGTTCTTTGCCCGGCGAATCGGGACCGGTAAACTGGTTCACAATGGTGATGCGCTGATGGAAATAAAAGACGGGGTCACCGTTTCGCATCCACCGGGTGTAGGCACGCAGTACAAAGTTGCCAGACCCCAGCGACGCGGGGAGATAGAATGACCCCTGACCACGTCCTTTATCAAGCGTAACCTTTGCTTGCAAAACAGGTGCGTTTTGGCTGTCGAGTATTTCCACATACGCGAACTTGCTCAAATCCAAAGGCATGTGCATGGTCCCATCGACGGCGTAGATGCTGAACCACAAGGTCTCGCCGACCAAATAACAAGTTTGATCGGTGTGTACAAACAATTTTTCCGTCAGGGAGTTCTTTCTATACTCAGCAAATTTCCAGGACAGAGAATCGAGCTTCGCCTGTGCCTGACCGACGGTATGGATCAGCGCGGTGGCCACTACCGCGAGGAAAAGGGACCGTAACTTTACTTTCATCTCTACCAAAAATCAGGTTTTGTAGTCGTTCCTCCGTAAACCCTGCAATCGATGCAGTGTTTCGATGCGGTTGTATAGCCGCTAATGAAAGGGCTGCCTGGCGGCATAATTGGCCCGATCAGCAGTAGTCCTGATTCAGTCAGCGGTAAAAGATCTTCAAGCGACAGGGTATCCATGAAACAGCCCGATGCTTGTGCCACACGCAGATGGCGTGGAAGTTCGTGGAACCCGATAAAAAGTCTTTCCTCTTCCACGGTGCCTGCGGTAAAATAGCCGATGACGGGCCGATTGGAATCACCGAGGTCGTGAAAATTTCCGGTCACCTCTACGGGCATCGGATCGAAAAGCCCGCCAAGGTCTTCCGTCGTCTGTTCCAACAGCCTGAAGTATTCGTACGCCTCAGACGAAATCGTCCGCTGCCGCACGAGAATGCTGTAGCGAACCGACATTTTTTTGGCCCCCTTGGCCACAAAGACGAGTTCCTTGCGGCTGACAATGTCGCGCTCGAGTTGTTCAGTGGTACCCAGCATGATGTGGCGTGATGTGTCGGTTCGCCAGCACGTGAAGATCATTTGGTCAAGGGGCCTCGGGAGGGCTTGTCCGTCCTTCCAAATATACCTTGACGCATACTGGGACGTATATTCGTAAGTTTCCTCCACTTCCCACTTGTAGTAACGGCTGTCGTTCTCGTTGTCGTGGGTGTCGACGTACACCGAGATTCCGTCAGCACCGGGTTTCCAATAGACGCTGTCGATCGGCGGCGAAATTTTCACCTCGGCAAAATCGGACATGTAGCGCTCATCGTTGGCTGTAACGATCCGGACGCGATAGCGTTCATTGACGTCCACCGGAACGACGCCCGAATAAGTTCCGGCGGTTATCTCATCAAGCAGAACGTGGCTGCCACCCTCGCTTTCAATTTCGACGGATGCGTTTACTTCATCCGGGCTGCTCATTTCGCTATAGAGGGGCAGCGTACGGGAAAGGCGCACATTGGCGTTTCCATTGGCGTCGAGATGCGCGTCCACCACCAGGTAGTTCCGTTCTTCAACAACCACCGAGGGATTGAAGGGCTCGAGACATGCGGTCATCCACAGGGAAAGGAGGGCCAGCGGGCTGAGAACGTGAATTATCTTGCGCATGTTTCTTTACAGTTTGAAATGGTTTTGGCCATGCATGGCCGTAGTTTTGTTGTTGTTATCTCCAAGTCACCAAGGAAAAAGGAAATTGAATGCGGGTGCGTGTTTGCTTGCATGGCTCCTCAGAACTTGAAGTTGTAGGTGAGCGTGGGTATCGGCCGCGCGAACACCGAAAGCTTGTAACCTTGAATCCGTTCGCCTTCCGTGACAAAAAATATCGAATAAGGGTTCGCCCTTCCAAGCAAGTTGTAAATGGCGAAAGTCCATGAACTGTGAGCCAGTTTACGCACCTTATGGTTTCCTTCTACATTGATGGAAATGTCTGTCCTGAAGTAGTCCGGTATCCGGTATTGGTTGCGGTCGGAATAGAGAACACGTTTCGAACCATTCAATTCATAGACCTGAATCGGCAGCGTAATGGGACGGCCCGTGCTGTAGACCACATTGAGCGAAAAGTTGAACCGGCGACTGAATTTGTAGTTTCCGATAAAATTCACGGCATGGGGCTTGTCGTAGTTGCTGGGGAAGTAGCGTCCATCGTTGATCATGTCTTCGGCATGGGGGCTCACGGTTCGGAGCAGGGAGCGGGACCAGGCGTAGGTGATCCATCCGTTTAGCTTTCCGGCGGTACGCTTCAAAAGGAACTCTACGCCGTATGCCTTGCCTTCGGCATTGAGGATATCCCTTTCAATGTTGGGGTTCAGGAGCAATTCGGCTCCACCGCGGTAATCGACGGTGTTCTTCATCGTCTTGTAATAACCCTCGACGGAGGTTTCGATCGATCCGCGCATGTTCTTGTAGAATCCGACAGACCACTGGTCGCCAACCTGCGGAAGAATATGACCATCGCTGAGTTTCCAGATGTCGGTGGGTGTGATGGCCGTGGTGTTGCTCAACATCTGAATGTATTGCCTCATTCGGTTATAGCTGAACTTCACGGACGTATTTTGGTTGAGGGAATAACGGAGCGAGAAGCGTGGCTCGGGCCCGTGATAAGTAGCCACGACGTCTCCGGAATTGTAGTGTACGGTGTCGGAGACGTTGCGCCGCGGCGCTCCCTCGGGATAAAGATAGACATCGCGCGGGCCGAGGTTTTGATAAAACGAATATCGCAACCCTGCGTACAACGAAAGGTCCGGGGTGACTTCAAATGTTTCACTCAAATACACGGCACTCTCCTGTCCGTGCTCGCGCTGGATTCTTACCGGCGCGATGAGCGACTCAGTTCCTATCGGCTGCATGCTGCCCGGGCGGAGTTCATACCGCGTGGTGCTGATGCCGGCGTTAATCGTGTGACGCGAGTCGTGAAAATAGGAAACGTCGATCTTGGCATTGTACTGGCGAATACCGAAGTCCATTTCGAACGCGTTGATCGGTATCGCGTCGCTGGTCACATCGTACGAGTAGTTGCTGAACCCCGCTGTAAAGACGCCATAAAATTTATTGTTGATCACACGCTTCCACTTCAGGGTGGCGTTGCGGTCGCTGTAGCCGTAAAGGGTATCTGAATTGAGGCGAAAACGGTCTTTGCTGAAATACGCCGACAAGTACAAGCTGTTGTTGTCGTCTATCGCATGGGTAACGCCGGCGGTAATGTCATAGAACGATGCGGTGCTGTTTTCCAACTCCGTGCTGTTGAACTGTCCGAACAGCCAGTCCGAGTAGGTGGAACGCGCACCGATGATGAAGGAGGTGCGGTCTTTGAGAATGGGGCCCTCAATCGTGAAACGGCCCGTGACCGGACTAATGCCTCCTGACCCGGTGAATTCCTTGGTGTTGCCTTCACGCATCTGGACATCAAGCACGGACGAAAGACGCCCGCCGTATTCCGCCCCGATGCCGCTTTTGAAAAGCTCCACATTCTTAAGCACGTCAGGATTGAAAGTGGAGAAGAATCCGAACATGTGCGAAGGATTGTACACGACCGCGTCGTTCAGCAACAGCAGGTTTTGATTCGTTGCGCCGCCACGCACGTTGAGCCCCACGGTTCCTTCACCGACGCTCTGCACGCCGGGAAGCGTGAGCACCACTTTCATGATATCGGTTTCACCCAGGGCGAGCGGGATTTGTTTCATCGTACGGATGTCGAGTTTTTCCCGCCCCATCTGGAGGCCAGTCACGCGGATGTCCTGCTCTGATTCCACCACGACCTCCTTTAAAGGCGTTACCTCTTCATCGACCTCGATATCCAGGCGGCCATCCTCGTACAGCACGATTATGCGATGGGTCTCTTTCATGCCGATGCTCCTGACAGAAAGTCGGTGTTGTCCCTTCGGCAGCGTGAGGGCGTAGTAGCCGAATTGATCGGTGGAAATCCCCAGGCCTTCCTCCTCGACATACACAACTGCTCCAATCACCGGCTCGCCGGTTATCATGTTTCGGATATTCCCAGCCACGGTGGCCGTTCCGTTCAGGTTGGTTGTTCTGCGGCCGATGTGATAGCGTTTGGCTTCGGCAGTCTGCTGTTCCTTCTCCCGAACCTCATATTGGGAGTAGTCGAAAGCGATCGGTGCTTTTGCGGCGCCGGCTACCGTTTTTTTATACGCTGGCGGCAAGTCGGTCATGATCATCCGCTCCCGGGTGACGAACACGTTTCCGGCGGCGTCAATCGCGTAGTGCAGGTCTGTTTCGAAAAACACGCGTTCCATCACGGCACCGAGGGCCTCGCGGCTCGCTTCCGTATCCACAACGAGACTATCGGTCCATGCGGGGTCATAGAAAAAACGATACCGCGTGGTGCCTTCCACAAGTTCGACAAAGCGATCAAAGGAAACGCCGTGGAACTGGCCGGTTACGCTTTCACCTTTTTGCCCGAAGATGCCGAATGAAATGGTCAGAAAAGAGAAAACCAGGATTATACTCCGCTTCGTCATTGTTGTGGATCTGTTAAAGTGTCGTAGTGCGACGCGACCTTTTTGAGAAAGCCCGGGCGATCATTTCTGAAGAAGAGGCCGTGTTTCCGGGTGAACTGCCGGAGGGCCGGCTTCTGATCGCCCAGCACCTTCAACAGGGATCTCTTACCCCTGACCGGAAAAAAACGCCCATGCTTGAGCACGTAGTACCGGTCCACGTCGTTGTACTCGATAATGACACGCTGCGATTCGATACGGTTTTCCTGGACCTTCAAATGTTTTGCGATCACCTGGGTGGGCCCGTCGTAGATGACCTCGTAGTACCCCGTAGACGGAATTGAGCCGTTGTAGTCGTCTTCGCGAAGTTTCTTGAATTCAAGCGTCCCCAGGGTAAAAGCCTCAACTTTTTCCCTGACCAGGACAATCTCCTGAGCGTTGTAGTAATTTTCAGTCACCAGCGCGTCCGTCATGATGTCGTAAAGCAAAGGAATATTGCTGTAGCGATGGCCATGATAAAGCACCGACCCGAATACCCAGTCGTCATAGATAAAGAACGGATGCTGATCGTCTTTTGTGGGCGAGGATTTGTATTCGCTTCCACTGTAAAGAAATGTTTGGCCTTTGATGGTCTCCTTGTATTGGGCGATACTTTGTTTTCTTGCTTCGCTGACAAACGCGGTATCCTGAATCTGGCTGAAACCCTCAAAAACCATAAAGGTGAGTGCGAGTATACGTATGGTTGGCATCATTACGGCGGGAAAAATAGAACAATCAATGGTAATCACGGCACCACCCGTGGAAAATCGGCAATGGCCTGTTCGGGCCCCCGGCGTGTCCCGAACCATGTTCGATTGCGGACGTTGGCCTGAAAAGATAAAAGCCCCGGAGGGGCTTTTATCGTGCTGGATTCAATTCCTGATCTACTTGGCATAAGCAACACTCCTCATCTCCCGTATGACGGTGACCTTGATCTGACCGGGGTATTGCATATCGCGTTCAATTTTTTGAGAAATATCGAAGCTGAGCTGACCGGCGCGCTCATCGGAAGCCTTTTCGGCGTCGACGATCACGCGGAGTTCGCGCCCGGCCTGGATGGCGTAGCATTTTTCGACGCCATCGAAGCTCAATCCCACGTCTTCGAGTTCGCGTAGCCGTTTGATGTACTGCTCCATGACTTCGCGGCGGGCGCCCGGCCGTGCGCCGCTGATGGCGTCACAAGCCTGAACGATCGGGGAAATGATGTTGGTCATTTCGATCTCATCGTGGTGTGCCCCGACGGCATTGCAGACCACGGGGTGTTCCTTGAATTTCTGGGCGAGTTCCATGCCGACGATCGCGTGTGGTTTCTCCAGTTCCTCCGTTGATACCTTGCCGATATCGTGAAGCAACCCGGCGCGCTTGGCCTGTTTGACATTGAGGCCCAGTTCGCTAGCCATGATCGCGCACAGGTTGGCCACTTCGCGCGAGTGTTGAAGAAGGTTTTGCCCATAGGAAGACCGAAAGCGCATCCGTCCCACCATTTTCACCAGCTCGGGATGGAGGCCATGTATGCCGAGGTCGATGACGGTGCGCTCACCGATTTCGACGATTTCATCTTCGATGTTCCGGGTGGTCTTTGCGACAATCTCCTCGATGCGGGCGGGGTGAATGCGGCCATCTTGCACCAGGCGGTGGAGTGCCAGGCGCGCGATTTCGCGACGCACGGGATCAAATCCCGAGATAATGATCGCTTCCGGGGTGTCGTCAACGATGATCTCCACGCCGGTTGCGGCTTCGAGCGCGCGGATGTTTCTGCCTTCACGGCCGATGATCTTACCTTTGATGTCGTCGCTTTCAATGTTGAAGACCGAGACGCAATTCTCAATGGCGTGCTCGGTGGCTGTACGCTGAATGGTCTGCACGACCAGCTTTTTCGCTTCCTTGGTTGCCGTGAGCTTCGCCTGCTCCATGATGTCCTTGATGTAGCTTGAGGCATGGGTCTGCGCTTCATCCCTCAGGGTGGCCACGAGTTGCTCGCGCGCCTCGTCGGCGGTGAGTTTGGAGACGTTTTCGAGGATCTGGATCTTTTGCTGGTTGAATTTGTCGAGTTCCTCCTTGCGTTTCTTGACATGCTCGAGCTGGGCGGTGAGGTCGGTGCGGAGGTCGTCAAGTTCGCCCTCTTTCCGCTTGATCTGTTCCAACTCCTTGCTGAGGCTCTGTTCGCGCTGGCGGATCTTCTGTTCGTTGCTGATGATCTGACTCTTTTTGCGGTTGGCTTCTTCTTCGAACTCGCTCCGCATTTTGAGGATCTTTTCCTTGGCTTCAAGGATCTTGTCTTTTTTCAGGTTCTCCGCCGCAATTTCGGCTTCCTTGATGATAAGCTGCGATTTCTCTTCCGACTCCTCCCGCCGGCGGGCGAGCCTGCGCTTGTAAAGCAGGTTGCCGAACAGCAGGCCGATGATGAGGGCTCCTGCGGCGGCAGCGATGATTTCTATGACCAGGGTTGACATAAGAAATAGGGTTATGATGTAACCCGGAGTGCCACTCTGGCTCTGAAAGTGCTGAGGAAGAAATTAAAGAATAGACTGGGATACGAGCTGGTTGAGCTGATTCACTTTCTCAAACACCGTCTGGTCGATAACCTGGTGTGTTTCTTCGGCTGCCATCTTGTCGACCAGACAGTCGAAGGCTGCCATGGCCAAAAGATCCTGCTTGTCGTCAATCCCAAACTGCTCCCGGTAAGATTTTAGTTTTTCATTGATGAGTTTGCCGGCAATTCGCACCCGCTCTTCGTCTGAGCGCTTCACCTTCATCGGGTACTCACGGTCGGCAATTTTGATTTTTATTGAAAGTTCCTCCATCAAGAAATCTTACTCGGCTATCTACTTAAGTGAGCGATGCATTTATCAATCTCCCTTATATATTCGTCTAC
Organism: uncultured Roseivirgaceae bacterium; assembly: GCA_964551035.1. GTDB lineage: Bacteria > Bacteroidota > Bacteroidia > Cytophagales > Cyclobacteriaceae > Chryseosolibacter. Next base: position 88,649 of record CAZKBK010000018.1, read on the forward strand.
TTTTTTCTTCAACTCGGAAACACTTCCGTCTTCCGGGTATAAATTATCGGCAATTTTAGTGATTTTCAGTTGATTATGAAAGCCCGAGAGCTGCTCGTCCCTGCTCTTCAGGGCCGATTTTAACGCTGCATTCTCCGTTTTCAGCGTCTTCACCTCGTCCTGGAGGGTCTTGTGCTCGTTTACCAGAATCAAAAGTTTACGCTCCAATCCGGACAGATTGGCTTTTAGGAGTTCCTGGTCCATGACTACCGGGGTTGTTTCTTTTGGATTTGCTTCAACGTACATGCCTGGGCTTTGAACCATGCTTATGTGGACGACTCAGTAAGTTGCGTTATTTCCTGATCACGGCTCCCAATTTATCTTCAAAAGCCCTGATAAGTCGGTCCATTGTGCGATCGATCTCCTGGTCGGTCAAGGTCTTCGCTTCGTCCAACAAGGTAAAACTCAAGGCATAAGCCTTCTTCCCTTTGGGAAGGTTTTCTCCCTCGTACACATCAAAAGCCACAACGTTCTTGATCAACCGCTTCTCGGTTTCCAATATCAGCCGACGGATGTCATCGAAGCGAACCGGGGCGTCCAGCACGAGCGAGAGATCCCGCTTCACTTCGGGAAATTTCGAAACTTCCCGAATTACTAACTTAGGCGTTGCCCGCTTGAAAAGCAAGGATGTGTCGAGCTCGGCATAAAATAATTCCTGCCGGATCCCAAAATCCCTGGTGAACGAAGACTTTACTTTTCCGACTTTACCCAGGGGCGTTTTGTCGACCGAAAGCCCAACGCCGTATTCGAACATTTGGTCGTCGACTATCTCCTGCTTCACAGACTCGATGCCCGTGCGATACAAAATATGTGTAACCTGTTGAGCAAGATCGTAATAGGTCACGGGCGCGGTTTGGCGTTGCCAGTTTTCAGTCTCGGAATTGCCGGTCAGGTACAGGGCAAGTACTTCCCTTTCGACGAATTTGCCTTCCCGCTTTGAGTAGACCTTCCCAAATTCATACAACTTGAGATCGCGTTGCCTCCGGTTGATGTTGTGCGCGCAAACTTCAAGACCCGAGAACAGCATCGTCTGGCGCAGCACACCCTGTTCTTCGCTGAGTTTGTTGAGGATCTCGACGGTTTCGTCCTCGAACGTCAGTTTATGGCGTTCCTGATAGGTGATGTTGGTGAGGGAATTCGTCCATATCTCATAAAAACCATTTGAAACGAGGAGTTCGCCAATGCTCCGCTTGTATTTATCCGGATTCTTCGCCGGAAAGTCGGCCAGGTAGTCGGCCCTGGCCGAACCCTGGACCTCGATGTTGTTGAATCCGTAAATGCGCAGGATCTCCTCGATGACGTCGGCTTCCAGCAAAACATCCACACGGTAGGGGGGCACCGATACCGTGAACTGGTCATGACCTTTTTCGGTAATCTCAATGTCGAGCAGTGCCAGTATCCGGAAGATCGTCTCCCGTTCAATAACTTTCCCGATGAGGCGGTTCACGTTGCGGTCGCGTACGACAATCACGCGGTGGGCGATCCGTTGCGGATAGATGTCTACAATGTCGCCCGAGATGGAACCGCCTGCGACTTCCCTGATCAGGAGCGCTGCCCGCTTCAATGCATACACGGTAATGTTGGGATCGGTGCCCCGTTCGTTGCGGAACGATGCATCGGTCTTCAATTGATGGTGCAGGGATGTCCGCCGGACCGCGTCCGCCGAGAAGCAGGCGCTCTCCAGGAATATCCTCGTCGTCTGCGCCGTAACACCCGACTTTAGTCCGCCGAATACGCCGGCGATGCACATGCCCTCCGTCTCGTTGCAAATCATGAGATCGCTTGCGAGCAGTTTCCGTTCCTTGCCATCGAGCGTTGTAAAAGGTGTGCCCGCCGCCAGGGTCTTAACGAAAACTTTTTTCCCGCTGATCTGGTCGGCGTCGAATGCGTGCAGGGGCTGTCCGAGTTCGTGGCAGACGTAGTTGGTGACGTCGACAACATTGTTGATTGGTGTGAGTCCAATGGCCAGCAGGCGGTTTTTCAACCAGGTCGGAGATTCAGCCACTTTAATTCCCGAAAGGGTGACCGCGGAGTAACGGGCACAAGCCTCGGCGTTCTCCACAGATACCGGGATGTTTAGCTCCTGGTTGTCGGTTTTAAACTGATCGACCGTGGGCCACCTGAGGTCGCGACCCTTTGCGGCGCGGATGTCGCGGGCGACGCCGATATGTGATGCCGCGTCGGCGCGATTGGGCGTGAGGCCGATCTCCAGAACGTGATCGGACGGTATGTGAAAGTGTTCCGCCGCCGGCGTGCCGTTGGGCGCTTTCGTGTCCAGGATGATGATGCCCTCGTGGCTTTCGCCTAGTCCGATCTCGTCTTCCGCGCAGATCATTCCTTCCGATTGTTCACCGCGGATTTTCGCTTTCTTGATGGTGAAGGGTTCCCCCTTCGTGGGATAAATCGTGGTACCGGGTGGGGCGACAACCACTTTCTGGCCCGCTGCAACGTTCGGCGCCCCACAAACAATGTTCAGCGGGTGCTCGCCGCCGACGTCGACGGTTGTTACCGACAGCTTGTCGGCATTGGGATGTTTACCGCAGGTCAGCACTTCGCCGATGACCAAACCCCGCAAGCCGCCTTTCACGCTTTCAAAAGGATGAACACTTTCAACTTCAAGCCCGGTGGAGGTGAGCACTTTTGCGATTTCCTCCGCGGATTCGGGAATGTCGATGTATTCTTTCAGCCAGTCGTATGAAATGGTCATTTCAGATTGTTCTTGGGCGCAAATAAAACGGTCAAAAATAAGGTGTTTGAAAGAATCTTTGTCATCCGCCAGGAGAAAGTCTCCATCGGGAAAGACGGATTACACGGAAAGTCGTTGTTTGGTTCAGGCGTATCGTTCGTCTTCACCCTACCGCGCACGCTCTGTAGTCCCTGAAGGGACGCGTGTGCGCGGAATCGCCTCAGGCCTGCTGGCAAAGGCCGGGATGACAGGGTGGGGTGTGCCTTAAAGGTGAAACTGTTAACTAAACGACATTGGATTACACCCGAAATTTGGCCGGCCTTGCTAGTGACTGGCATGATAGACCTTTTCGCCGGCCCTGATGGGTACGTTCAGAAGATTCTCAGGCGGCGGCAATGGGCAGGAGTAGGTATCGTTGTAGGCGCAGTACGGATTATAGGCCTTGTTGAAGTCGAGGACAACCGTCGCGCTGCCGCGGGTATGGGTGACATCGAGGTACCTTCCGCCCCCGTACGTTTCGGCGGCGCTGGTTTTGTCGCCAAAGGGCACGAACAACTTGCCTTTCATCGGCCCGACGCCAATGCCTTCGTAAACGAGCAAACGGTGCCGCTCGCCGCCCAGGCTGAACTCGGCGTACCCGTATTCGGTGTATTGCTGTTCTTTGCCGTCACTGGTCGGCAGGAAGATCACGCGTTTCTTATCAACGGGTTCGAGCATGGCGACAATCCGGTATTGCGGGTCGGGCTCGAAATACTTCAGGCCGGCATAGGCCTCCGGGTTTGCGGCGAACGGTGACTGTTCTCCGCGCATAAACCGGTCGGTTTGTTCGCGCTCTTCAAGGATTGTTTTCCGGTAGGCGGTCTCATCCTGGCTGTCGTTCACACTGTAAAAGATGACGACGATGAAAACCGCAACGATGACTGCCAGGAGGACATTTTTCGATTTCATGACGATTCATTTCTACCTCGCCGCGCTGCCTGCATGGTGTTGGCTGGCGAGTATTTCGTGTTCATTTTCCCATTGATAGATGGAGTCCCTGCGGTTGAAGTACAAATGGAAGAAATAAGGGACACTGTTATCGACGACGCTGCCGGGGCCGTTGCTGAGGGCGCAGATCGCGAGGCGATTGCGGCGGTCGATGGCGATCTCGGTGCGGTAGCCATTCACATACCCGCCATGGTAAAGCAGGGTGTCCGTATCGAACTGGAGCACGCGCCAGCCGAGGCCATACCAGGAGTCGGCGCGGTCGATCCATTTCCGGAAATTCCGGTTCCTGGAACGCGCCTTCACATAGGGCGTGAAGATCTCCTCGAGCGTCGACTCACGGATGAATTGATCACCGGGGTTCAGCAGGGCTTTCATCCACGCGGCCATGTCGGAGATGCTTGCGTTGACACCGCCCGCGGGGGCGGCGTTGTAGTAGGTGTCGTTGATCGAAGTGACGCGCCAACCCTTTTTCCAATGGCGGTGCGGCCTGGCGACATTCGGGTTCAGCAACATTTCCTCGTAGGATATCGAGGCATCGCCCATGGCGAGGGGTTCGAAGATCCGTTCCTTAATCAGTTGTTGATAGGTTTTCCCCGTGGCGGCTTCGAGTACCTCCCCGATGATGCTGTAAGCGACGTTCTGATAGCTGTAAAGCTCGCCCGGCTTTGCGACCACGGGAACATCGCGGAGGCGCCGGACCATGGACTTGATGTCCATCCCGTCTTCGATGAGTGTCGTGTAGGTATGATAGGGGAGGCCCGTGGTATGCGACAACACATGCCGGATGGTGAGGCTGTCGGTGGATGCCTTGTCGTGCAGGGCGAAGTCCGGGAGATAGCGGACCACGGGATCGTCCCAGTGGAGGACGCCTTCGTCTACAAGCAGGCCGGTGAGCACCGGGGCGAAGCCTTTGGACACCGATGCGAGGCGGAACACCGAATGGAGGTCGATCGAGTCCGCAAGGCCCACTTGCCTCAGTCCGATGGTGTTGAGATAGATTACCGAGGTGTCGTGCACCACGGCGATGGCAATGGCGGGTGTACCCGTGGCCATGAGCCGTTTTCGGATGTGGGTCTCGTATTCGGCGAAGAGGTTCACCAGGTGAGGATTCGGGGGAGGGGGTGACGCGGGCGGGGCGGCCGGCTCCGCGGGGGCCTCCCGGCCCAGGTCCAGCGCCACCGCAGAGAGCATGGTCAGCGCAAATCCGATCAGAATGATCCTTGTTCCTCTTTTCCTCATTTCCTACAGCATTCCTTCATCTGCAAAGCTAAAATATTTCTGGCCGCCGACGATGATATGATCGAGAAGTTGGATTTCCAGAAGTTTGCCGGCCTCTTTTATTTTCCGGGTGAGGTCGATGTCGGCCTGGCTGGGGGTCAAATTCCCGGAAGGATGGTTGTGGGCGACCACGATCCCGCTGGCCAGCGCTTCGACGGCGTGTTTGAATATGATCTTTGGATCGGCCACCGTACCTGCAACGCCGCCAAGGCTGATTTGTTGTTTTTTTGTTACCCGGTTTGCCCGGTTGAGAAGGACGACCCAGAACTCTTCGTGGGAGAGGTCCTCAAGATGTCCGCGCAGGAGTTCAAACACGTCGCGCGAACCGCTGATCCTGGGCTTCTCCTCCGGATCGGAATCTTTTCGGCGCCGGCCGATCTCAAGGGCGGCAATGATGGTTAACGCCCGGGCCTGGCCAATGCCGCGGATCCTGGTCAGGTCGCCGACAGACAACCGGGCCAGTTCATGCAGGTTGTTGGCCGATTGGCCAAGCATGGTCTTGGCGAGTTCAACGGCGGTTTGCGTGGTTGTGCCGGAGCCCAGCAGGATGGCGATCAATTCGGCGTCGGACAGCGCCGCGGTACCTTTCAGCAACAGCTTTTCCCGGGGCCGGTCTTCCGGCGCCCAGTGCTTGATTTTTAGTGGCTTGACTTCTTTTACGATCATCAGAGAGGGGGATTGGTCGGATGAAGGTAAGCATGAAGGGCAAGGAATGCCAGGAGGTCAGGTTTTTTGGAGTTAACAGCTAAGAGCAGAGAGCTAAGAGCAGAGAGCAGAGAGCTAAGAGCACAGCAAAGCCAGCCAACAAAAAACCCTTCCTTATGGGGAAGGGTCAGTTTCCTTTATGGAATACCCTGAGGGAATTATTTCAATGCGCCCACGGCTTTCGCCAGCTTCGACTTCTGATTGGCGGCTTTTTTCCAGTGGATGATATTATTCTTGGCCAGCTTATCAATCAGGGAAGAGACTTCCTTGAATAAAGTCTCGGCTTCTGACTTCTCCGTCGCGGCCTTCAGCCTCTTGATCATCGTGCGGGTGGTTTTGTGCTGGTAGCGGTTCCTTACCCGTT
>CAZKBK010000019.1:0-79186 GCA_964551035.1 uncultured Roseivirgaceae bacterium
AACGATGACAAATAAAGTTGACACGTCACGCGAGGACTTTCCCCGGACAGCAATGCTTTGAATTGAAAGGTATAGACTGGGACTCGGTCTACAGCGTGAACAGACCTTAAGGTGGTCAACGGAAACATTGACGATCCGAATGTTGCCTATGCGGGGGTGAAAAACCTGCGCAACAGCGGCGATTTTTCAACCACTGGAATCGCTTTTATCAAAACGCCATGCGTGTCAAGCGATTCGCGACCGCTGACCCTGGCGCAACATTGGTAGATCTTAAACCCTCCGCAATGCGCGGCTTCGATTATATTGTACACGCATGAACCCCGGCAACCCATCGGCTCCCTTCTTCCGGCGCTACGGCGCCCCGGCCGATTTGCGCGATGTGGTCGAATGCTTCTGGATCGTGGAAGATGCGAGGACTGAGCCGGAACGGAAGAAGATCATTCCTGACGGCTTTCCCGAACTCATCTTCCATTATGGGGACCCCTATCGGATCGATATCGACGGTGAATGGAAATTACAATCCGACAACCTCCTCGCCGGTCAGATCACGCGCCATTTCTTCCTGGAAAATACGGGGGCGTCCGCGATGGTGGGCATCAAACTCCATCCCACCGCCGTGACCCGGCTCTTCGATGTCGACATGTCGGCCATCACAGACAAGGTGGTCGAAGCGCGCGATGCAGTGCCGACGATAGAAACGCAGTTGCGCGAGGTCGTCCGTCACAGTTCAACGCACGACGCGTTGGTGAAGAACCTCACCGATCAACTGCTTGCCATGAAGGCGGCGTGCAGGTCGGCCGCTCCCCCGACCGGCAACGGCGTGGCGCTTATTTTTCGCCACCGGGGAATGGTTTCCATTGCTCAAGTGGCGGAGGCAATCGGCGTGACGGAACGACAGGCAGAGCGGTTGTTCAAAACGTGGATTGGCGTGAGTCCGAAGGCGTACGCGCGCATTATCCGTTTCAACCATATCTTTGAACTCGTCAGCGCGAACAAGATCTCGTGGGCGGAATTGGCCTACCTTACCGGCTACTACGATCAGTCGCACTTCATCCGGAACTTTCGCGCCTTTACCGGCGAAGATCCGTCGCAATATTATTTCGGCGAGGAGAATATGGCGAACTTTTTCCTGCGCAAAGGAACCGGGTTCTGACGAATGTCGGGTTTGTACAATACAACGCCCATCCTCCGGCATATTTTTGCTCCATAACCTTAAGCCATGAAACTAATCCCCGCATTATTGTTGGCAGTGGTATGCTGCTGTCAAAGCCCCGCACAGGTCCGCCTTACCGGAAAACTCGAAACGCTCTCCTGGATGGAGGGTCGTTGGAACCGTACAAATGTAAAGGAGGGAGAGACTGCCTTCGAACAATGGGTCGTTGTTTCACCCCATGAGCTGAAAGGTGTCGGTGTCACCTTACGTGGCACGGATACCGTGTTCGTCGAAAGCCTTCGCATCGTCCCGGAAGGAGATGACATCACCTATATCGCCGAGGTTCCCCATAACGACCGTCCCGTGAAATTCAGGCTTACCACACTTTCGGATCGCGCGTTTGTTTGCGAGAATCCGGATCACGATTTCCCAAAGAAGATCGCCTACACGTTGGAAGGCGAAAAGCTGAAGGCGAAGATCTCGGGTAACGGCAGGGAGATGGAGTTTGAATTTGTGCGGAAGGGAATGAAATGACGAGCGGCAAATCATTGTCGTTGAGTTTAGAAACAATGTACTTCAAGTTAGATGTTGTGGGGTGGTGGGATTCGTCACCGAGGCGCGGGGGATGAAGTATAGCTCATCATTCAACGACATTGAGTTGTGAAATGGAAGATTTGGATGGGAACCACATGGCGAAGGCGGGCATCGCAAACCCTCCCGCGGTCCCTGCGGCCTCTGCGCGAAACCTTTCCCGAGCGTCAGCGAGGGAACAGCGGACCCTGCATCGCGAACATGACGGGCTGGTTCCTGATTACTGACGAGTTACGGTCCGAAAACCGATGTTCGAACTTCCCGAGTCCACCGACGTGCCCTGCCGCGCGCTGGGACGGTAGTTGACGCAGTAGTTATCCGCGCAAAGGAACGACCCCCCGCGTGTGACCTTCTTCACCGCGTAGGGCTCATTCGGATCGAACGAGCGGTCCGGCCCACCCGGATCAACGACCAGTCCGCGCTTTGCCAGCACCTTGTAATAGCCGGCATCGTAGTTGTCACTGGTCCATTCCCACACGTTGCCAATCATGTCGTAGAGCCCATAGCCATTGGGGGGAAAATTTTTCGCCGGCGAGGTGCCTGCGAACCCGTCTTCCGTGAGGTTGTTGACGGGAAAACTCCCCTGAAACGTATTGGCCATCGGTTTGCCCTCAGGTTTGTATTCGCCGCCCCATGCAAACCGTTCACCATCGATGCCTCCGCGGGAAGCAAATTCCCACTCCGCCTCCGTGGGAAGCCTTCGTCCCGCCCATTTGCAATAGGCGACCGCATCCTCAAAGGCAACATGAACGACCGGATGATTCCACTTTCCCTCAAGATCGCTTCCGGGCCCTTCCGGGTGCCGCCAGCTCGCGCCCGGCGTCCATACCCACCATTGGGATATATCATTCAAAAGCACGGGGTGATCGGGCTTGTGGTACACGAGGGAACCCGCAACCAGGAGGCTATCCGGCGGGGCGGGCGTGCCGGGAGGCAACGACTTCTTTATCTCCTCCCATTCCGGCTTGCGTTCCGCCACCGTCGTGTAACCGGTTACGTCGACGAATACTTTGTATTGCGCGTTCGTCACCTCCGTGGCATCCATCCAAAACCCGGATACCCGCACGCGGTGTGCGGGACGCTCATCTTCATAGGCGTCGGCTTCGTCCGTGCCCATTACGAATTCGCCGCCGGCGATCCAGACCATGCCCTCGGGAACATCCGAAGTCCGGGGCGTGACGCCGGATTGCTTTTCCTTCCCCGAGCACCCGATCATCAGGGCGAGAAAAAAGAGATTATAGGATATGACGCTGCGCTTCATCGCCTGTCAGGAACATTCATACCAATTCATTCAGTTAGGAGCCTTAAGCGCGTGGCGGGAGTTGAAACCAAAGAATGTCCCTAACCAAACGCATTGAGCAAATATCATCATCGGATGGGTTAAAAGATACCTGTCTGGCGATCAGCGTTCAAATCCACACGAAAATAATCCGGCAGGCGGAACCTCCGGTCAGACGGGCATCCGGCAGATCCTTTAATTTCATATTAAGAAACAAGGCACCGATACCGCATTTTCCCACTAATTGCCGACAATGGTACCGATTTTGCTTTGTCCTGGTCAACTTTTTAATGATTTTGACCATCATAAGACAAACCTGAAGCTGTTATCATGAACACATCCCGCACCCTCTTCCTTCTCTTTTTTCTGGTCACCTCAACGGCCTTCGCCCAGACCGATGTGCGCGTTGGCTATGCCGACGTTGACTACATCCTGAGCCGCATGCCGGAAATTCGGGCTGTAGAGTCGGAACTCAAAGTCACGGAAGACCAACTGGCCAAGCAGATCGCTGAGAAAACGCAGGAGATTCAGAATAAATATTCCGACTATATCGCCAAGGAACAGGAGATGCTTCCGGCCATCAAAGCCAGCGCACAGCGGGAATTGCAGATCCTCCAACAGAGCCTGGAGCAGTTTAAACTTGACGCACAGACGGCGTATGAAAAGAAACACCTGGAACTGATGGAGCCGGTGTACCAAAAGGTGGGCGACGCGATCAGCGCCGTGGCGAAAGAAAATAACTACGCTTTCATTCTGAACGCGATGGTCGCCGGCCAGGACATTGTGCTTTATGGTCAAAAGAACAATGACGTTTCGGACCTCGTGCTCCAGAAACTGGGCGTTGCCAGCACGGCTTCAAGCGAAAATCCCGAATAAGCTATTTCTGCGCTGATAGGTTCCTCCTGGTGAGTTCATCGCGGAGTTCATCGAGCAATTGCGCCTTGTCGGGCAGGATCGAAGCAGCCAAATAATAGCAATCGTCCAGTTTGTAGTTGGTGAGGCTGAGCCTTTTCGAAGTAAGCGGCGACAAGGTCTGAACGCGGATCACCGCACCGTTTTCGGCGCTCTTTTTCAATTGCCTGAATGCGGGAAGGTTCAGCAGCGTTGGATACGCGTCCCAGATCACCTCGCCGACCAGATCCTTTTTATCCTTGTTGAGATACGTCCGTGCAAAGTCGTTCAGGAAAAGAAATTTCCACTCAAAATCCAGTATATACACGGAAAACCGGAGCCTGTCGAGCGTGTCCAGCGGCAGGTCCGAAAATTCGCGATAATTGGTGATGGGGAATTTGTACATATATTGTAATTACGACCATTTTTCTCATGAATGAAAGGGCGTTGTTGCACATGGTGGTAAAAGTTTTCGCGCGGGACCGTGTTTCCTTGAGCCGGTTTTGCATGGAGGGTGTTTGCATGGCGGCCCTGAAATGCTATTTTGGAGGATTCAATATCATACGAATCATTCCATGAAGCTATTATGTGTACTTATCCTTCTTGTGTCGACGCTGACCGCCAGCGACGCACAAGGGCAGTCGTTCCGTGACAAGGCTGAAATGTACCGCCTTTCGGAACGGGTAGCGGACCTTTTCCGTCAAAACAAAGTCGACGAGGCCTTTGCCGCCATCGAACCATATTGGCCGATTTCGGAGGCGGAATTCGGCAGCGTCAAAGAAAAAACGCACGAATACATGGATATCTACCACGAGCGGTTTGCCCCGGCCTCGGCGATCACCAGGGTGAGGGAGCAGACGATCGGCGATTTTGCCATCCGCGAGACGTGGTGCGTGCTGTTTCGCAATACAGCGATACGCCTCATCTTCACCTGGTACAAGAACCCCGACGGATGGGTGCTCAACGGATTCAACTGGAACGACTCGTTCGAAGAGGAATTCAAATAACGCTTTGATAAAAGGAAAGCTTCCGGAAAGCGCACGCCTTCCGGAAGCGGTTAGAATTCAGCAATCTTACGTTTATACAGGTAGATACCTATCGCAAAGAGGACATTCTTAAGGATGTTGCTGACGTTATGGAAACTCCACACCACGGCACTCATTTCGGTGTCCAGGCGTGTAAGGGCGTAGTTGCCCACGGTAAAGAGGAAGAGGCTCAGGCAGAAGTATATCAGCACACCACTGTTGATCCAGATAAAACTATAGCCAAACACGTTGGCCATGGGTATGGTCGAGAAAGAGTAAAAGAAGTAGGCGATGCCATAGATGATCATGATGATGGCTGTAATCACCCACATCAGCGTCTGGTATTCGAAAAAGCTTTGCACAAACAGCGTGGTAAGAATGAACGACTGCAAGTAAATGGCCAGCCCTATCCATACCATGATACGCCGGTTGTTGAGGAAAAGGATCTCGTAGTAGAACCAGGTAAGCAGGAAGAACAACACGGCATAGTACGTGTTGAACAGCACCACCGTAGACTCCTGATCCTTGGACAAGATAAAGCCCACGAGATCGCTTATCCCCGAGATGATTACCAACGCGCCGATGATGTGCACCCGGCGCGTCGCGTGCTTGAACCGCATGAGATACATCACAAGCGGAAACGCCAGGGAAACGTTCGAAGCGATCCTGATTATGTCGGAAAGAAGATCCGATCTCATATTTGCTAAAGCGAAACTAACAATTTAATCGTGTACTCCGCAGGGAGGACAGGGATTTGATGCGTCGTAAACGGTGCCCGGCTCGTCCTTCATTCTTCCGAGGAGATTCAGGTCATCGTTCCAAACGATCAGCAACAACTGGGGAGTAAAGTCGAGGATGTTGACCGCCTGCTCTATATCGATGGCGTCGAAGTAAGGCAAAGTGGCCATCTCGTCAAAAACGTCGCCGCCAAAGAAATGAAACCAAACCTTGCCCGGATGGGCGTCCCGGTAATTTTGCGACCATGCCTGGGCCTGAACGCGGCTTAGTTCATCACCGGTATTGGTGTCGATATAGATCCGGCCCGGAATGTCAGCCCAAAGGCTCAGTGATTCATCGATGGGGATTGCAATAATGTGGTGATGTCCGCTGGCATCGTATGCGTGGTGAAACGCCACACCGGCGAGTGTGCTCACGGAGCCTATGAGCGCCGCGGCTTGCGCCGATGAGATGGTATACTCACCCAGAAACTCGGTCCTTGCATGATTCTTCTGCCGGAAATAGTCCCTCCACTCCATGCCGGTCTCAAAGGGAATAACCTCGCCTACGTTTCTGAAGTAGGTCAGGTCTTTTTCTATGTCCTGAACATTGACTTTGGCGTCCTGGCAGGCCATGAGCGAAAAGGCGATCAGGATGGCGATAAACGAAAGGTGCTTTTTCATAGTAGTGTATTGGTTAAGATTTCTGAATACGATACGTCGTTGAAAGAATTCGTTGATCCCGCGGACCTTCGAGGGGCAGGCATGTCTGGGATCTTAGCCGCCTCCGACTCCCGTCCGAACGCCGCATGGCGGACCCTTGAATACATGCACACGATCTTCAAATCAACAATGGGAAGTTCTATACTTATTTATCGGTGTCGGCGCATTTCCTGATATCTCGATAAACCCCTTTCCGCTTCGACCTCCTGATAAAGGGTCAAATGCGCCGGAAAAATCATGGAATAATATCTACACAAGAAAAAAACCGTGCCACCCACGTGTGTCCGGGACCTGTGCGCGTGTGCAGAAAGTACGGAATGCAGGATGGACGCACGAGACGGCGGCGGGGGCCAGGTTGGCATCCCGGGGAAGGTAAGGAAAACCGCGTCTTTCACCAGACACGGTTTCGGGCCGGGTCACACCCCTTCCGGGGTGCGACGTGCCTAAATGTGGGGACATTTGCCCACACCAGCTCAGCCTCTCCTTTATTTTGCCGCGCTAAAGGTGCGCCACCCCACTGAGTTCGAAGCTGGAGACCTGGGTGTCATCAGCGTTGTCAGTAACCGTAAAAATAATGTCGTTGAAATCCTGGTCACTCGTTGTGGTGGTAAGCACGTCTTCGAACGCAAGGATAATGTCGCCCAACTCTCCCTGCTGGAACAACACATGCTGCTGCACCGTATTTGGATTGAAGCCAAGGTCGGTGTAAAACGTTTCCCGATCGTAGTTGATCTCGGCGTTTTGCCATCCGTGGATGATGAGAAAAAATCCGATCACGGTCCCCTCCGGAAACGTGCCCTCACCCAACCTCAGGCGATCACCCTGATTGAGCACGCGATCCGACACATGCGGAAAAAGAATGTGCAGGTCCAGCTCCGATGCCGACGAGGGCGTGCTGTCCTTCGGATAACTGTACCACCCAAACGAGTTGGGCAGGCTTGCACCCTCCGCGATGAACGTCACATACACCGGTGATTCCTTCGTGACAACAACTTCCTTTCGGGCGGAAGCTTCAAAAAGAGTCGGCAAGGTCTCCTTTACATTCTGATGCTCCGGAAAGTTCTCAACAATCTTTTGATAGATCTCGGTCTTTGGACCAGTGGGCTCGATGTCTTTTGGCCTTTCCCGGATTCTTCCGTCATTAGAACAACCCACGGCGAAAAATCCAACAGCTACGATAACGGAAATTTTTGTTTTCATGGTGAATGGTATTGATAAAGTTTAACAATATCATTCACCATAAATGCAGTGCCATGCCCGCCGGACCGTGCCCATGCGTCAGATACGGCCGTTGTAAAGTTTTATCCGACGCTTTTCTGTTGTCGCTTCATTTTGATTGTAGCGAAATATTCAGGGGGACATAGCCATCAAAAAATCAGGTGTGTAAAAGTTCACCCTTGAACCGCCTCCGTGGCGCGGTCTCCATCACCTGCGCTTCCACTTGTCGGACCACCTGTGCGCTTCGCGTTGCAAATTCAGCTTCCCATCCGCAATGGCCTGGGCAAGTCTTTCGTTCATGGGCTCGCGGGAGGTGAGGTGAAAATTTCCGCAGTCGTCACACTGGTAAACGGCAATCGGGGCCTCGCCGGGGCGATAGTCGTTTTTTCCCCACAACTCGAGCAGCACATCTTCGGCCACCTCCTTCGTAGGAAAACATCTTTTGCCCGACACACAGTGGTCCATACGTCAATCGTTACGCATATCTATTGTGCTGCAAACTTGAGGCAAACCGGCTTGTCGATGCGAATTCTCTTTCCGGTATCGCTGAGCGACCCCGTACGCGTGTCGCGTTTGAAAATGATGATGTCGTTGGTGTTCTGGTTTGCTGCCAGCAGGTAATTGCCGGTGGGATCGATGGCAAAGTTGCGCGGCGTTTTTCCCAGCGTCGACTGCCGGCCGGCCGGCGTGAGCATCCCATTTTTTCCAATAGACCAGATCACAATCTCGTTGGCGTCGCCCCGGTTGGACGCGTAGAGAAAGGCACCGTCGGGCGAAATGTGGATGTCGGCGGCACCCACCGCACCATCAAAGTCTTCCGCGAGCATACTCACGGTTTCAATCGTTTCAAGCTTCCCTTTCCGGTATTTAAAGGCCGTAACGGTCGCATTAAGTTCGTTGACGACATACGCGTAGTCACCGTTGGGATGGAATGCCAGGTGGCGCGGGCCGCTGCCACCTTCCAGCGCGGCGTATGGCGGCGTGGCCGGCGAGAGCGGCTGTGTAGCGCCCGGTTGAATGTTATAGATGCTGATCCTGTCGGTACCGAGGTCAGGAACAAAGAGAAACTTATTGCCGGGGTCGACGACCACCGCATGTACGTGAGGCTTGTCTTGGCGGCGGGTATCCGGGCCGCTTCCTTCGTGATCAATCACTTGCCCTCCTTCCCTGATCGACCCGTCGTCGTTAAGGCTATACGCCGCGAGGTTTCCTCCACTGTAATTTCCCACAAAAACGAGCTGCTTCTTGTCGTCCACCGATACATAGCAGGGATTGTCGCCGCGTGACGGCACGGTATTCAGAAATCGGAGACTGCCTTTTTCACGATCGAAGGCATAGGCGTGAAGCGCCCCTTCACCTCCACCGGATTCGCCAACGGCATAAATGTTCCCGCGGTCCCTACTGACTGCCAGGTACGACGGATTCCGAACGCCGGTCGTGACGCCGACCTCCTCGGCTTCGCCGGTCGAGGGTGTAAACCGATAGACGTGGATGCCATTGGATTTGTCGGCGTTTGTGTAAGTGCCGACAAAGAGGTAGTACCACGTATCCTGTGCCTGTAACGCCATGGCGGTAAGCATTAAGAGTCCTGTAAAAAGAAAGCGCATAGGAAGGTAAATTGATCCGGTGTTGAAAATACGAAAGAAACGACTGAAATAAATAACGATGCCCGATTATTCGGCTTTTTGTTCTCGTCTTTCATGGCGGTACAACCGCACGACGTTGAAAAATACGACGCAAAAGGTCACCCAGATCAATCCGCCCATGTAGCCCGCCGCTACGTCGGATGGAAAATGGACGCCTAGATAGATCCGGCTGAGGCCGACCAGAAAAATGGTGGCCACCAGGACAACGACCATCGCGGTGCGTGCCCGTTTCCTAACGTCAAGATGAAACGTGAGATAGATCAGGAACCCGTAGAATGCCATGGCGCTCATCGAATGGCCGCTGGGATAGCTGAGGGTGTCCACCGACACCAGGTGGTCGATAACGGGACGCTGGCGGTTGATGACATTTTTCAGAACCACGTTCGAAAGAGTCGAAAGTGCCATCACCGCCGCGGTCTGGGCGATGAACGTCCAGTTCTTGTGCCGGAGGAAAAAATAAAGGCCGACGCCAATGCCGATCACGAGGTAGGCGTACCGGTCGCCCATGTGGGTCATGAACGTCAACACGGATGTGAGGAAGTTATTGCGAAACGATATCACAAAGTCGGTAACGAGCTGATCTATTTCGCCAAGCTCATTCTCGGCAAGCTCGTCAGTGATTTCCACGAAGGCGTTGAGCGCAAACACAAAGAAGACGGCAGCGATGAGAATGGTGACGTAATACGGCAGGTGTTCATTGTCTGCGTGAAAATGTTTCCTGGTGAAGTCGCGAATCGAACGGATGAACCGGAAAAGGAGGCTTCTCATGAAAGCAAAATAATGATTTTTTTGCCATGCGCCCTGAACAAAACCGGAAAGCACGCGCTGATCTGCAGGAATGCGGCACGATTATGCTACCTCGGCGGAAAACGAAATATGGACGAAGACCTCAACGGCCTGTCGCGCGAAGCATTGATCCTCGAGGTCAGGAAACTGAGGAACGGTATTCGCGCGCACCGCGACAGCACCAAACACGAATTATGCTGGCATCATCCGCAACTGTGGGGCCTGCTCCCCGAAAAGACCGACCCGGACATCGCTGTCCCGGAATGGCCCGAGTTTCTCCGCGGCTGCCTGCACTACCGTGAGTCCCTCGACCGTCAGCGTCCGGATGCCCGCCGCGTCAAGGAAGAACATCACGAAAGCCCAACCAGGCGTCACAACCCTAATACCTAGCTAGGGCCTAACGCCCCAATGCCGGTCTTTGGCATCGGACCGCCGCACCTCAATGGTTTAAATTTTTCATGACGTAGCGGAAAAGATTGCCCGGGAATCACTAATATGGTGATGATTACCCGCAGATGAATTCAACCCCTTCCGGCGAATTACGTGCGACGAAGAACGCGCAAGGGACGCAACCCGCTCGTGCATTCCTTACCGCCCAATGGCGGAAACTGATCATGGCAAACTACGCCGTTCCTGCCCCCTTATTGGAGAAGTACATCCCCTACGGCACGGAGATCGACAGATGGCAAGGCACCTGCTACCTGAGCCTGGTCGGATTCATGTTCCTGGATACCCGACTCATGGGTTTCCCGATACCCTTTCATCGGAACTTCGAGGAAGTCAATCTCAGGATTTACGTACGATACCACATGGCAGGGACGTGGAGGCGTGGCGTTGTATTTATCAAGGAGATCGTACCGCGTCCAGCGTTGTCGATCGTAGCCAACACCGTTTACAGAGAAAAGTATGAGACGATGCGAATGCGTCACCAATGGCGACTGGAAGACGGGAATCTAAATGTTGAATACGGGTGGAAAAAACGGGGATGGAACACACTAAGCGTGGCAGCCGAAAATAAACCATCGGCCATTGCCGAAGGCAGCGAAGAGGAATTCATCACAGAGCACTACTGGGGCTACACCAGCATCGACGACAAGACCACTTCCCAATACCAGGTTGAACACCCGCGTTGGCAGGTGTACCCGGTGAAGGACTACACGATAGATGTAAATTTCGGCAACGTTTATGGCGAACCGTTCGCGCTCTTGAACGCCCTGAAACCGCAATCGGTCTTTCTTGCCGAAGGCTCTGAGATCATTGTTCGCAAAGGGAAACGAATTGGATAATGCGAAGCCGAATGACGAGTTATGCATGTGGGCGACCCAGCCCGCCCACAAAGACCAATGTCCAAGCTGAACGCACGCTTCCCATTCGTCATTCGTCCTTCGTCATTCGTAATTCGTAATTCGTCACGCCTTCTCCTTCGCCTCGACCACCTGTCGCTTCATCGCGTCAGTTGCCAGGGCAATGGCTTCTTCAAACGTCTCCGCCTGCTTGCTCACATAGGGATCATTTCCCGGAACACCCATCCTGATCTCGCACACTTTGTTAGCCCTCGTGTCGGATTTGTCGAGCCGCAACGTCACCCGCGCATCGATGATCCGTTCGTTGAACTTGCCGAGTTTCTCCACTTTCTCGTTCACAAGGTCCAGCAGGTCCTGCTTGGCTTTGAATTCGGGTGTTTGGATGATGATTTTCATGAGCAATCTATATTTTGTTGAAAAAAATACAAACTACGCCTGTGCGATGCCGTGGAGAAAGGGGCTTGCCGCCTGACCGTCCATTTTAGTGCGCCTTCGTTGCGTACGTAAGAACGGGTTTGGTGGCGTGATTTGCAACACCTTCCGCGAGGCTGCCCACCAGTACATGCGCGAAACCCTTCCTTCCGTGCGTCGCCATCGCGATCAAATCGGCATTGATCTTTTTCGCAAAGTGAAGTATGCCCTCCTCCTCGCTAAAGTCGTTGAACACATTCAGCGTGTAATTCACTAAACCGTTTTTTGCGGCAAACTGTTCCATCACCGGCAATACCGTGACGTCTGATCGGAAATTTGCCGGTGTGTTGATCCGCACCAGGTGGACCTGCGAGCCGTACATGCGCTGGCAATTCTTTACCACCGTCGAAAAAGCGCTTTCATCATCGCTGAGCGACGATGCGTACACAATGTTGCGGAATGTCGACGTTTTGGGCTTCTCGTGTACAGTGAGTACCGGGCATTTCGCATAACGAACGACTTTTTCGGTGTTGGATCCGATGAGCATCTCCTCAAGCTTTGTCTTGCCGGATGTGCCCATAACGACGAGGTCTACCTGCTCATCCAGGATCAGTTCACGCATGCCGTGGAAAGGGCTGCCCATCCGCAGTTTCTGGCGTACCTGAACCCCGGCCAGTTCAACTTCGATCGCCGCTTCCTTCAGGCGTTGCCGGGTTTTGCTGATCATCTGCGTGATGAAAAGCTTTTCTTCTTCGGGTTCTGACTGGGCGACCTGTCCCTGAACATTGAACGACCTGTAGGGTTGTTCGATGACGTGCAGCAGGATCAATTCGGCATCCGCGGTCTTCGCTACACCGAGGGCCGTGTCCATGGCCCATTGCGCGGGTTTGGAAAAGTCCGTGGGCACAAGTATCTTCTTCATGCAAAAGTTGGTTTTCGTTGGGGCACGATGACAAGGGGTACGTGAATTTCCGAGACGGCTTCGTCAAGCAGTTCCCGGTTGCTGGTGCCGATGCTACTGTCTATGACAAGAAATGCCAGCCTGCGGGTTTTTGCGTGCAAGGCCACCCTGTCCGCCACAAACCCCACTTCGATCGTGAAGTCGTACGAGATGCCCTGGTCCTTCAGGATGTCGCCTTCAAGGGTCGTAAAATGGATGCGTGCGTCGTGTTCAATACGGCGCTTCAAGGCGACGGCCTCGTGACTTCCGTCATTCAAGCGGTAGGCATACAAAATGGTAACATGGCTACCCAGGCGGCGTGCAAGGGCAACGGCCCAGCGCAAGGCATCCTTCGACCCCTCGGAAAGGTCAATGACGCACAAAATGTCTCCGGCCATATCCATTCCTGGTGATAATCTTTCCATGCTACGAACTTAGGGCGAAATCCGCGCGCAAAGTGAGACTTTCATCATGGGAGATACTGACTTTTATCATCTGCCGATGTTTTTTAAATTGCCACAGCGATACATTATGGAAGCACGGCGAGACATCCCGTCAATCGGCAATGATGCCTTTCGGGAGATCTTTTACAGTATGTCGGAAGGCATTGTCATGGTGGGCACCGACGGCCGAATTGTAGTGGCCAACCCGACGGCCGAGCAGATATTCGGCTACAAAGAGGGCGAACTCAGCGGCACGTCCCTGGAATCGCTGCTCCCCCAACGCTTCCGCAGCAATCACACCAAATTCAGAGAAGCCTTTCACGCCGATCCGCGGCCGCGACGGATGGGCTACGGACGCGACCTTACGGCTTTGCGAAAAGACGGCACCGAGGTACCCGTTGAGATCAGTTTGAGTTACACCCGCATGCAGGGGAACCTGCTGATCATGGCGTTCATCAGCGACATCTCACAGCGGAAAAAAGCGGAGGACGCCCTCCGGAAAAGCGAAGAGCAACTGATCGTCTACGCCGCCGAACTCGAAAAAAAGGTTCACCTGCGAACGGAGGCGTTGAATAGTTCCGTCGCCAGGCTGGAGGAAGAAGTCAAGGAACGAAAGAAAGCGGAAGAAGAGGCGCGGAAAGCGCTCGAAAAAGAACGGGAACTCAATGAATTGAAGACGAAGTTCGTTTCCATCGCCTCACATGAATTCAGAACACCCTTGAGTACGGTCATGAGCTCGGCTGCACTCATCAACCAGTACAATGAAAAGAATGAAGGCGACAAGATCAACAAGCATGTCAACCGCATCAAATCTTCGGTGAACCACCTGACCGCGATACTCAACGACTTCCTTTCGCTGGGCAGGTTGGAGGAAGGCCGGATCGAAGTGGTCAGCGAGTCGATCCACATCGCGGATTTTCTCCGGGAAGTTCACGAGCAGATCGGCGCCATGCTGAAGGAAGGACAGGATCTGGTGGTGACCTGCCATACCGACGAAATGGAGTTAACCTCCGATGCGCGCATCCTGCGAAACATATTTTACAACCTGATCTCGAATGCAAGCAAATATTCGGGCGCGGACAAGTCCATCTATGTCGACTGTCATAAGAATCACGACCGGATACGGTTTATTATCCGCGATGAAGGCATCGGCATCCCGAAGAATGACCAGCGCCACATGTTTGATCGGTTCTTTCGGGCCAGCAATGCCGGCAACGTACAGGGTACAGGCTTGGGGCTCAACATCGTGAAACGCTACGTCGAACTTCTCGACGGGAAAATATCGTTTGTAAGCGAAGAAGGCCGCGGCACCACCTTCACCGTGGACCTGCCCCTTCGTGCCGGACCATCCGAAGGGGACCGTTGACGCAAGCCTCATGGACGTTCCACCGTGGACCACAACCGCCAACCCAATCGACGCATGAAAAAGATACTATTGATCGAAGACAATCCCGATGTAAGGGAAAATACCGCCGAGATCCTTGAGCTCGCGGGCTATGAGGTGCTCACCGCGCCCCACGGGAAGACCGGCGTGGAACTGGCGCAGGCGGAGAAACCCGACCTTATCATCTGCGATATCATGATGCCCGAACTCGATGGTTACGGTGTGCTGCACATCCTCAGCAAGAAGCCTGAGACGGCCGGCATCCCTTTTATTTTCCTGACGGCAAAAACCGAAAAAACCGACATCCGCAAGGGAATGAACCTGGGTGCGGACGATTATCTCACCAAACCTTTCGACGACACCGATTTATTGAATGCCGTCGAGGCCCGGCTGCGGAAGAGCGCGATCCAACAAAGGAATTATGAAGCCACGTCAGAAGGCCTGGACGATTTTATCCGTGACGCCCGGCAACTCCTCAACCTGAAGGATCTCGGTAAAGACAGGAAGGTCAAAAGTTACAAGAAGAAAACAGAGATCTTCGCCGAAGGCGACACGCCCGTCAACCTGTACTTTGTCCGGTCCGGCAGTGTTAAGCTGTTCAAATCCCATCCCGACGGTAAAGAGTTCATCACGGGGATCTCCGAAGAAAACGATTTCTTCGGGTATGAATCCATCCTGGAGAACAGCGCCTACAAGGAGGCAGCCGTGGCCATGCAAGACACGGAGCTCACGATCATCCCCCGACACGACTTCATGGTCCTGCTTCAAAGTCCCGACGTCTCTGCGGTCTTTATCTCCATGCTGTGCCGCAAGGTCAGCGAAAAGGAAGAACAACTGCTCAACCTCGCCTACAACTCCGTCCGGCAGCGCACGGCGGAGTCCTTGCTAAAGGTAGCTTCGCTGAAGGATGCGGCTGAGCAGATCTCGATTTCGCGCGACGACTTGGCCAAGATGGTAGGCACGGCGCCCGAATCCGTGATCCGCGTGCTCTCCGACTTCAAAGACGAAGGCCTGATCGATATCGACAGCGGCAAGATCAGGATCCGCTCCGCGGAGAAACTTGGAAAGGTTGTGCGCTGGAACGTCGCCCGTTGAGCGGTGATGCCCTAGCGCCCGATCACCCTTTGTTATCCACCGATCTCAGCGCGGAAGCGGCCAGCTCCGCTTCCAGTCGGACCGCCTTTGGAAACACGATATTATTTTCCAGATGAATATGGCGATGCAGGTCATCGCGGAACTCCGCCAGCATCTGGAAAGTTACCCGGTACGTTGTGCACGCGTCGTCGGGAGCAATGAAACTATTGCTCAGTTCGGCGATCCTGGCGACCTTCTCTCCCTCTTCAGCGTGATCCGCCTTCAGGTGGTCGACGGGGCTGTTGATCGTGCCGAACACCGGCGGATTGACGGCCGCGCCCTCCGCGTGTGCCCGGGCCATCTTCCTGATATAGGGAAACACCATCAGTTCCTCTTTCTTCATGTGGACGGCGAGCTCGCCACCAACCTCATTGAAGATCTCGCGTATCTTAAGCAACTCCGGATGCCGGTTGCCGTGTACATTGCAGATCTTCTCCAGGTATTGTCTGATCAACGGTGTCTTTTCCTCCACATAGGCGTGATGGCGTTTCTGTATGTGGTCGACCAGGGTGTCCACGGGCCACTCGTTAAAATTCAGGTCGTCACCTTTGTCCATATCGAGCGCTTTGAGCGACTCGATTACTTCGGTCGGGTCCACGCCGCCTTCCTTGCAGGCGTCCTCGATTTTCCGGTTGCCATTGCAACAAAAATCCAGGTTGAAACGCGAGAAGACTTCCGCGGTCCGGTAATTTCGGCTTACAATTTCGCCGAGTGACATTTCATCAAGATTTTTCATAACGTTTTTTGTTTTCTTTATAATGAAGACATCCTTTCATTGATCCGGTTATACATCGAGTGCGCCATAATTAGCGACCTCTTTTTCGCCTCCTCCGCGACGGCTCCTTCAAAATGCGCATCCAGCGTTTGGTAGAAAAGGTCAAGCCAACGCTGAAAATGATCTGCATGCACGGCCAGCCTGGCATGTTTCATCAGGGGATTACCCGTGTATTCGCGAACACCAAACAATACCGCATTCCAAAAACGATACATCGTCTGCAGGTGTGGCTCCCAGTCGGCGATGTGTTCACCGAAAATAGGGCCCAGCTTGTCATCCACGCGGACCTTAGCGTAAAATTCGTCGACAAACAGGCGGATATCGTCAATGCTTTCAATGTCTCTTCTCACCTGCTCCATATTATATAAAGGTAATGGTGTAGTACGCCGCCCAGGCAAAGAACACGAGTACTGCCGCCCAGATCCAGGCGGGAATACTGCGTGGCGTTTCGCTGCCTTCGATTAGAAAACGTTTTTGGTCACCGCGTCCGTAGGCGTTTATCATCACGGGCAATACACCGTCGACGATGGCGTTCTCCCGGATTCCTTCCACGGCGATGGAGGGGCCGTTCCTCACCACGAACGGGATTCGCCGTATCCCCTCGCGCCCGGAAGGATCTTTGCTCACAATGGTGAGCACATGGTCGCCGTCGACGAGCTTATGTGTATCCAGCTCAAAGTTGAACGGCGCGTCAAACTCGGCAAATGGATGCGGATCGTCATCCATGAACAAGCGAATACTGCTTCTTTCAATCATCATACTTCGTATTTGAAAATTGAACGCTTGATGTGGTCCTCACCTTTCTCGCCGGGCCGCAAGAGCCATCGAACCGAGAAGATCAGCGATACGACCACCACAACGGCAGTGAGCAATACGATAAGGTAGTCCCAGCTGTTGTCGGGTCCGGCGCCATGTGCAATCCCACGGAGGGCCTCCGGTTGTTGTTTCGAACAGACATCGCAGGCCATCGACAGCGTGCTGATGAACATAAGGGCAGTCAGTACCAAACCTCTTTTCATGGCATACATATTTATTTCGTTTACTTCATTCGTTTCCGCGCCCGCTAACGCCCTGCCATTGTCTCCGAAAGACAGGGACCGCCGGACGTGCGGGAGAAAAGGACTACCACGTCCTTAGGAAACGATATTAGCTTACATATTTTCCTCCGCCTTGATCATTTCAATAATTTCACTGACTTCCTCGACCGTGACGGTGGGGGCGTCGTTCCCCCAGCTTGTGCGTTCGTGGTTGATGATGGCCGTGATCTCTTCCGGCCCAAGACCGTTCATCACGCCGATGGCCGGCATTTGCCCAAAGGCGTCGCTGGCGTCGTACCCTTTCATGATCACCTCGATCAGCAGGCTCGGATCATCACGGGTAACAATCTTGCTTCCTTTGAGGGACGGAAAAGCACCCGGGAGACCTTCGCCATTGGCCTGGTGACACGCCTGGCAATTGTTGGCATACAGTGCTGCGCCATCCAACCCGGCATCCTTTGCCGGAGCCGCAGCCGTTCCGGGCTGTGCTTCGCGCTGGTAGAGAAACTCCGGCGCCGCTGCAAGGTCGACCTGCTTCAACGACTGCAGGTAGGCCACCAGTTGTTTTGCTTTGTCCGTGGCCACCACCACCGTTCCCGGTTCCTTCACAAATGCCTCCGGAACCCTGACGACAACATCACCCGGTTCCGCTTTCTCCTTGTGTGTGAACAGCCATGGATATGCAGGCATGATTGACGCTTCCACCACAGCCCGCGGGTTGTAGAGGTGCAACAAATGCCAGTCACTGCTCGGCAACCGCAAGCCAATGTTGGTGAGATCGGGGCCTGTTCGTTCCGTACCCATAAGCGTGGCGGTGTTCATCCACCAGCTCATGCGTTCGTGAATGGCGTAGTCCGCAGCAATGCCAGGCCGTGCGCCCCACACCCTGTCCATCTCGACATTTCTCACTTGCTGGGTGTGGCAGGCGACACAACCATTTTCTATGAATACATTTTTTCCTGCGAGTTCCTCTCCCGCCAACGACACCGCTGCCGGCAGGGGCGCGTTGTTCTGCTGGTTGCTGATGGCAGGGAGAATCACCACGAATAAAGAGAGTCCGACGAAGAAGAACGTTGCCAGACCGAAAAGCTTTCTATGATCGTTAAATACCTCCATAATCGTCTTATTTACGCAATGGCTTTCAGTTCCCCGATCTTCCGGAACGCGAGGGTTTCAACGTCCACGGGTTTCTTCGTTATCATCCGATAGAAGTTGAACGCAAACACGAGATGCGCCAACCACATGAGCGTGCCGCCGATCGCGCGCCACAGCCAGAAGGGCGCCATTAATTTTACGCTTTCGATGAATGCACCGCCTTCCATCCATTGAAGCCCTTTAAGGGTCCCTCCGATCATCAGCGGAATGGTGTAGAACATCAAACCCACGAAAGCCATCCAGAAGTGGGCGCCGACAGCGAGCTGCGATGGCTCACGCCCGGTAATTCGCGGCAACAACGCGTAGATGCTGCCCCATACCAGAAAGGCGATGATCCCGTACATGGTCAGGTGGGAGTGCGCCACGGTGAAATCGGTAAAGTGCCAAAGCAGGTTCGTGTAGCGAAACGCTTCCGCGGTACCCTGGTAGGAGCCGGTGAAATAAAACACGATGCCGACCAGGAAAAACGGGAGGATATAGCTGTGTCCTACCTGTGACCAACTGCCCCTGAACGTCATCAGGAAGTTTACCGTACCTGCGGTAACCGGGATGAGCATTCCCGCGCTTCCCACGATGGCGACGGTTTGCAACCACCAGGGTATGGCGCTGAACACAAAGTGATGCGTGCCGATGAGCGTATAAAAAAGGATCTGTGTCCAGAATGCGAGGATGCCGAGGCTGTAGGAATAGATCGGCTTGTTGAGTTGTTGCGGAAGGAAATAGTAGACCAGCCCGAGCGTGAAAAGCATGAACCACATGCCGACACCCTGGTGCATATAGTACCCCTGGACGATGGTCTCACCGAGACCGTCCTGCCAGGTCGGCCAGTATGCGATGAAGGCAATCACCAACGTAAATATGATCGCCGAGACGATGTACCAGTTTGAAATGTATATCTCCCGGGTTTTACGCCTGCCGATGGTGATGAAGAAATTTCGGAGCGTGAGCACCAGCGCAATGCCGAACAGCGCCATAAAGGGCCACGGATACTCGCGGTATTCACCCCCGCCGTTGTTGATGCCCACCATCAACCCGACGCTGCCCGCAATCACCGCAAGGTTGATAAGGACCAGGGAAATGTATCCATGCCGGATGCTGGCAAGCTTCACGTTGCTGACCACCGGCACAACATAATAAGCGAGACCAAGCATGGCCAGCGACGACCAGCCCCAAAATACCGCGTTGGTGTGCACGGGTCTCAATTTTCCAAAGCTGAGCCAGTTTGCGTGGTCGACGTCCGGCGCCACGAACTTGATGCCGAGGTATTCACCTACGGTGGTTCCGAACAACAGCCAGAACGTCGCGCAACCCAAAAACCAGATCACGAGACGTCCAAGCGCCGGATCAATGGGCGGTACCTTGGCGCCGGTGCGCTTCGAGGCAACAAAGTTGATGGGGGCATTGTGCCGAATGCGCCGCACGAGGCCCCGCTGATCATCGGCTGTTGCCGCACCGGAAAGGGCCGTGTCGCTCAGTGTAAAATTGGCGGCGGCGCTTCTCCTGACCATCAGCGCATCGATCTCATGCGCGTCCAGGTTCATGAGGTGATCAGCAAGCTGAGCCGCCTGATCATCGGCATGCTGCCTGCGTAAACTCCGCACGAGCCTTAGGGCCTTTATCATCAAAAAGACCACGGCGAGAAAAAGCGGTATGAAGATGAGGAGCAGCGTGATCAGAATTCCCGGCTGTTCCATGAGTGATTCCTCAGCGCCCTGCGCCATCGCCGGAGCCGTAAGCATGGCGGCCATGACGAGCACGACCGCCCGCCGCGCGGTAGACGTCCGTTGCTTTTCTTTCACCTTTGCCAGCATGCGAACCTTGTCATCATCCAGGCGTTCCAGCGAAAAGTCGCGGACCGCATCTTTCTTTCGCCCCTTCAGGTAGCGAAAAAACTCCCTCACCACCCAGAGCATCGCCAGGGTGATTATGCCCGTGAACAAGAGGAATAAAGTCAGAATGCCATCAACGGTCATAGTGATTTCGTTAATTAAAGAGTTTTTTATCCTTTATTGTTCCAAAATTTTTTTTATCTCCGCCTCAGGTACATGAGCCCGCTGTCGAGCGCGTCCGTAAACTCGTCCACGCGCGTCGTTTCCAGCATGGCACGGATCTTTGTCCTGATCAGTTTAAACTCGTCATGGATCGGACAGGGCGCCTTGGCACTGCATTTCTCCAGGCCAAGGCCACATCCGGTAAAAAGGTTGTCTCCATCTACCGCGTTCACGATGTCAAACAAAGTCACGGACCTTCTCGCATCTTCCAGAAAAAAGCCTCCATTCGGACCCTTTGCCGATGAAAGCAGATCCGTTCTCGCCAGATCCTGGAGGATCTTTGCCAGGAACGGTTCCGGCGAATCGATGCCCCGGGCAATTTCCCTGATGCCAACCCGCTTTCCACCTTCGCTCTTCTGAGCGATGTAGACCATGGCCCGTATCGCGTATTCACATGCTTTCGAAAACATCCTTTGTGCCGTGTTGACGAAGCAAATATACAATGTTTCAGCTAAAAAAAGAGATTTTACTCTTTTATTTTAGAGGGGAGTCTTACAAGGTGCTCGCCGGGCAAATCCTGAATTTCTGTCATCGCGGCCGGTTTTTGTGAAAAACGAACCCTGTTGAGCGCTCATGCGGACCCGATCATCTGGCGCCGTTGGCGGTTTCACCCGTTCAAAACGAATACTTCACGCTGGCGCTCACCTGCACCCCGGGATGGTAGCGGTTGAAATAACGGTCAGCGGCTTTGTGGGCAACGTAAACGTCCGCGCGACCGTCATTCAGGACGTTTGCAACACCCAGGGAAACGGCCATGCGTCGTTCCACGCCGAACGATTTGATCGCATTGACATTCAGTCCGTGAAATGGCTGCGTGTAGATGTCCGGAAAGAGCCCCGCGCCCACGATAGCGAGCGTCGGGCCCTTGACATTGTAAAACAGACCGGCGTCGATACCCAGTCCCGTGTGGCTGTAACTCAGACCGCCATTGAAGATATAAGGAGCCTGGCCGGCCATTCGACGGGTTTGGGAAACAGTCTCCCCATCCCGCTCGTAACGTTTGCGCGCGCTGAATTCACGTTCGGTCATGTCGATGACCGACTTCACCACCGTGACATTGCCATTTACGCTGAAATTTGCAAGGATGGGTGAAACGAATGCCAAACCCCTCCTGAACTCCAGTTCGGCGCCAAACAACCTTCCATTGCCGACATTCCGCGGTTGGTATTCCGTGCTCGTTTGCTGTTCGGGGATGCGGACCAACTCAATCGGATCGGTGAACGCCTTGTAGAAGCCACTCAACGAAACCGTCTGTCCGTTTTCCCTAAACCTTTCCCAACGCACATCGACGTTGTTGATCCTGGTCTCGGTGAGCTTGCCGTCCCAGTCGGAATACGAAAACAACCCGCCATTGAAAATGCGGTTCGTCAGCGGGTCGATGATCTGCGCGAAAGACAACTCCTTGAAAGACGGGCGCGCAATGGTTCTCGCGTAAGAGAAACGCAGGTTCTGTGAATCGTTCACGCTGTAGATCAAATTCACGGAGGGGAACAGGTCCAACGCATCAAGGACCTTCGCGTTGTCGAGGTGGTTACCCGTACCGAGCGTCGCATAGGCCACATCACGTCCCGTGTGACGTTGCGTGTACTTTTCCGCGCGAATTCCCACCACGGCCCGCAGGCTACGGACCGGCGAGAATTCATTGGAGATGTAAACGCCCGTGTTGTGGACCGTGGAATTGTAGGCATTTGCGTTTGGGTTGGCGTTTGCCGACGCATAGTAGAACTTGCCGTCGGGAAATACGTTCCCCGAAGTGAGCACAACGTCCGGGTCGGGATGGTCGCCGAACGCCGGTTGCACACCATCGGCCAGCAGATCAAAACTGAGAATCGAGTAGTTGCGTGCCTTATACCCGTGACTCACGCCGAACTTCAATTTCGCGCCTTCGCCTCTGAAGGCGTAGGTACGCGTGACGTCCAACTTGCCAACCAGGTTGATTTCCTCTAATGCACGCCAACTGCGCGTCGGGTTACCGCCCGCGCCCGCGTCAAAGCGTGTCTGAATGGGTCCTCGTGTAAATGTTGTTCTGCGGATATCCGGTTCGTCGATTGTCGACTTTGTGGGCGACATCCGCCAGTCAATGGTCCAGCGTTTGTCCCGGTCAATATGTTCGCCGTGAAGCAGGACGTTGGTGACGCTTCTCTCGGAATATTCCAGGTTGGTGGAAATCGCCTCATACCCCGACTGCCCCACAGCTTCACCGTTATTTCGGATGAAAAAATTCCCTGCACGGCGCTGCCCGTTTTGCAGCCGCGTGAACATCAGCTTGAATGTTGATCTTTCGGTCTTGTACGCCAACCCGGCAAGGCCACCCCAAAGCACATTGTTTTCGCCGATCTGTCCTTCCCGGAGGGTAGCGTAACGCATTTCGTAAACCTCCGGGTCCGAGAGACGCTGGTATTCGCCATACCCTACATCGTCATAGTAGCGGCTTTCATTCTTGTATGAAAGGGAAAACAGGTAACCGATCTTTTCGCCATTGTTCAGCAAGGACTGATTGGCCGTCGAAATGCCAAAACCATAGTCCATAAAACTGGTTCGGCGCGTGGCTCCCAGCGTGGGGTTGAAACGTTTCACGAACGCACTGACGGCGTCCGGTGAACTGCCATTTGCCGGCGTTGGCACCACCGCGGCATCCGCGCCCGCGGGCAGGGCCCTTGTGCCGTCATCAAAGCCAAGAAAGTCGCGCTTTCCACCCGGGTAGGTAAGATGATCCGGGTTGAAATGCATGGACGGATTATATCCGAGGTTCAATGAAACATCGAGGATCCTTTCATCCGGAAAGTCCTTGGTTTCTATGTTGACCACGCCTCCGGTAAAATCGGCAGGAAGGTCAGCGGAGGCTGACTTTACCACTACCATGTTATCGATCAGCGACGTCGGGAAGAGGTCGATCTGGATGGCGTTCCGGTCCGGATCGAGCCCTGGAATATCAACATGATTAAGGGTTGTCTTGGTGTACCGGTCGCCCAGGCCCCGGACATACACGTACTTTCCATCTTCGACAGAGACACCGGTCACACGCCGTGCAGCCTGGGCGGCGTCCGAATCGCCGATCTTCCTGAAACTTGCTGACGATATCCCGTCGATGACGACGGAGGACTTTCTCTTCACCGTCAACAGGGCTTCTTCCGTAGTTCTGATCGCTTCCGCGGAAACGACGATCTCCTGGAGTTTAGACGCCGCTTCTTTCATCCGGATGGCCTCCAGCGAAAGCACCCTTCCGGCTTCGACCCTGACACCGGCGATGCGGACGGGCGCATAGGAGATGTACGTTACTTTCAGGTCGTAGGTACCCGGTTGCACGCGGATCTCAAAATTTCCGTCGAGGTCGGTTACATTCCCCGAGGTCGTCCCTTCGAGAACCACGGTAACCCCGATGAGGGATTCGCCCGTCGCATCGTCGAAAACCTTACCCCGTATGATGCCGTCCTGCGCCAACACCGCCGTTCCCTTGATGAGGAGCGCGGCCATTAAGAAGATGTGACTTTTCATTTAATAGTGGTTGATTCGTGTCTTTCGCAACGAATGAATTGATCGTTTCACAAAATTCGCCACGGCGCCGGACAAAACGCCTCAACCACGATTACGGTACCGTTAATTAACGATTACGTTTGTTAAGCCTGTGTTAAAAAAAAAAAGTCCGTAGTGGTCTACGGACTTTCATATCACCATTATCGCTCGTGTCAGAGCCCCGCCAGGGCGCCTGCCTTGGCGGCCCAGGTCCAGCCAAAACCGCTGGCATCAGCGCCTACCGTAGCCGTTGTGACTCCCGTGATGCCCGCCGGCGACGCGCCGTCCTGGATGAAATCCGTCAGCGCGCTGCCTTCCGGAAGCCCGAGTTCGATTGCCGTGAACGGGCAACCGTTGTCGTCGCACGCGCCCGTAAATCCGTCCTGATCGATGAACCCGAACATCTGCCCCGTGGTAAGGGCCGAGAAGTAGAGGTTGCCGAGCGCCACCATCGACGCAGGGTCAAGGTCGACGAGGGCGCCGGCGACGCGTTCGCTTCCGGAGGCGATAATGGTACCATGGGTGATGGCGTGGCCCGCTTTCATCGCACCCTCTGGCCCGTCAAGTTCGAAGCACGATCCGCCGGGGGTCACGACGACGAAGTTGTCCAGTGTACCCGCCCATGACTGGTCTGTGTCTATCGCGTCATCTCCGACGTTCCAAACCACGACGTTGGTTACATTGACCGTGCCGCCGAACCATTCAATTCCGTCATCCTGATTGGAGACGATCTCAATATGGTCGACCACGGTCCCCGACCCCACGCCTCCCAGGGTCAGTCCGTTGATTTCATTTCCCGATCCGATGTTGGTTCCTCCGTGGCGGATGGAGATGTACCGCAATACGCCGGAGTTGTCTTCCGGGTCATCACCGCCATAGAGGCCGTTCGCATCGCTCGTCGGGATACCTTCTATCTGTACGGCCGAAGCAGAAGCCGAGATCGGTGCCTTGCCAAGGATGATGAGTCCGCCCCAGTAACCGTTTGTTACGGGGTCGAGGTTCGGGCTGGCGACGTTGCCGTCGGCAACATCCGCCGGCGTGATCTCATCCGAGACGGTGGTAAAGATAATGGGAAGGTCGGCGGTACCTTCCGCCATGATCTTCGCGCCACGGGCAATGATCAATGCCGTCGCGTTTGACTGCGTACCGGCCTGGCCCTTGACGACAGTCCCCGGCTCGATGGTCAGCGTTACGCCCTCGAGCACCGCGATGCGGCCCGCGAGAATGTAGGTCTTTCCTGTTTCCCAGGTTGCATCTCCCATGATGTTTGCCGACACCACAAACTCGGTAACCTCCAACTGCTTATTCAGCGTCGCCGTTTCCGATTCCGTTTTGTTGTTGTTGTCGGTAATGGATAAGGTCACCGTACCGGCGCCTTCGCTGTCGTCAGCGATGTACGTGACAACTACGACACCCTCGGTGGCGCCTGATTGCGGCATCGTTTTCACTGTAGCCAATCCGCCGACGGCCGTCACAGCGGCCGACCTGAAGCCGCCGGGAATCGTTGCGTTGAAGGCTACGTCGATGCTTGAACCGGTCTCGACGTTGGTGACTGTGGGTGGCGTGATGGCCGGGCCGTCGGGCGTGGTTTCATCGTCATCACAGGTGATGAATGAAACACTCAAGGCGGCGATGGCCAGCATGGATAAGATCTTCTTCATTTTCAATTTCGTTTTTGATACGGTTCAAAGGTGGCCCGGATGTGTTAATTGCAGGCCAACCACCGATTACGAAATTGTTAAAGGTGTTTCGGTTTGAAACGGAGGGGCATGACGCCCATTCGGAATTTTATTTCATTTTCCTCGCATAATACTTGCCGATCACCAGCGCAATCGGCATTCCGACGGCGAAAACGAGAATGACGGCGCCAAGGGTAACGGACCGCAGGGTGAAATCAGCTTGCCGGACTGAGGATGCCGGAAGCACGAGCAGGTTCATGACCATCCAGATCAACACGCCGTATACGGCGCCGGTCGCCATCCGGTTCATGCGCATGATGCGGATACGGGGGTAAAGCAAATAAAACAAGATTGTCCAAACCAGGGCGATGAGATAGTGGAAGGCAAGTCCGGCGAGCGCCATACCCAGGCCGCCGGTGAGTGCCGCCGCTCCGAAGGCGCCGCTTGCAATAAAACGAAACATGGGCATGGGTGCTACCTGGTAGATGATCATTGCCGCCAGCGCGTCGATCGTCCCGGCCAGCAACCATGCGAGCAAAATGCTGCTGGTGGGGCGTTCATAGATATTGCTCATTCTGTGTATCGATTGGTGATTTGTTTCAAGTTACAACACGAATCTAATGTACGGTTCGAAACGACAGGGAACAAAGGAAGAATATGGATCAACGGTAATCAAATCAGGAAAAATCACACGTTATGGGTGATTAATCCCGGCAAAGGGTAGGGTAACTTTATGTATATAACCTGAACTTATGATGTACAATGAACCGACCAGGATTGTCATTGTTGAAGATGATGATGACATCCGAGAAACTTACAGGGTCATAATCAATGGCTCGGAAAAATTTAGCGTCGTTAATTGCTTTGACAACGTAAAGGATGCGCTCGACGCCTTCATAATTGAAGTTCCCGATATTGTATTGATGGACATTGGGCTACCGGGGATCAACGGGATCCAGGGCACCCGGATGATCCGCGAGCGATATCCCGACACGGAGATCGTGATGGTTACGGTGCACGAAGATTCTGACTACGTCTACCAGGCTTTAAAGGCCGGTGCTTCGGGCTACATTACAAAAAGTGCGAACTATCACGAACTGCTTACGGCATTAAAGGAGATCGCAAAAGGCGGTGCGCCGATGAGCAGCGTTATTGCCCGGCGTATTGTGGAAGACTTCCATCTGAGCACAGTATCGCCGTTGTCGCCGCGGGAAACAGAAGTACTTCACCTCATCGCGCAGTGCAAGACGTACACGCAGATCTCCGAGGACCTCCTTATTTCAAAAGAGACCACCAAAACATTCATCAAGAACATTTACTCGAAATTGCAAGTCAACAGCAAGTCAGAGGCGGTTGCCAAGGCGACTCGCGAAAAACTCATCTGACTGGTTTAGGGGAGGCGCGAAATACGTATACTTGCGGAAACTTCGGGCGTGAAGCTTCCCAAACCGACATTTATCCCTGCGCTGGTCTGGCTGGCAGTTATTACAATACTCCTTTGTCTTCCGGGCACCGCTTTCCCGACAGAGAATTGGTTCTCGCTGATCTGGCTGGACAAGTGGATACATGTCGGCCTGTTCGCCACCCTTGTTTTTTTATTCTGCTTCGGCCTTACCAACCGGAAGCCATCAGGAAGGAGGTTTTCCTGGCGATTCATCGCCATCGCGCTGGCATGCATCGCCTACGGCGTAATCATGGAATTTGTCCAGGACCGGATGATACCGCGGCGTACCTTCGACGCCTGGGATATGGCGGCCAACACAGTTGGCAGTTGTCTGGGACTCATCGCTGCGTTCAGGCTTCTGCGTCGGAACGGCGCCGCGTAAGATGCTACCGTACCGTTGACTTGTCGATGCGCGACGGCGTATCCTGGCCGGCGACCACGGATCTTGACCCCAGGTAAATGGCGCGTATGGCCGCCACAATGTTCGGCACATCGAGCGTCTCGAATTCATCGTCCACCGTATGATAAAATTCGTCCGTGTCGATTTGATCCGTGGAAACGGTATGTGCGGGAACCCCGAGGCGCGCAAGGGTCGCGTTGTCGGACCGGTAGAAAAGGTTTTGCTTCGGATAGGGGTCCGGCATGATGTGGAAGTCTGATCCTTCAAGGTTCCGGGCCACTATTTCTCCCAGGTCGGAGCGCTCGTATCCTGTCATGAAAGCGTGATCCCGACCCCATTTTGAGGGCTTGCCAATCATTTCGATGTTGAACATGGCAACGATGTTTTCCGGATCCAGTTGTTTCGAGAAGTACTTTGAACCAAACCCGCCGATCTCTTCCGCTGTAAAGGCGACAAAAATAATGGAGCGCGCGTTGTTATTCATCTTCCGGAAATGCTCCGCGAGCACCATCACGGCGGTGGTTCCGGAGGCATCGTCGTCGGCACCGTTGGCAATGGAATCACCGTTGACCGGCGGTCTGACGCCGATGTGGTCATAGTGCGCGGAAAAAATCACAAACTCATCTTTTCTGCTTTTACCCTCCAACATGCCAGCCACGTTGGCCATCGTGATGTCTCCAACTTCCTGGGTTGCCTTCACGCTCACTGACTTTCCTTCATTGAGCCCCATGATGAATACCTTGACATTGTTGCGGCCGGAGGTGAACCGTTCGCCGAAATACTGCCTGAAGGTTTGGAAGGCACCAGCGAAGGCTTTGTCGAAGATCACGGCGAACGAGGCGGTATCGCGCAGGTAGCGCCCCGCATGAGCGAAAAAGTGTTGTTGCAGGTCTGCGACCGTAGAATCGTAAGGAATAAGTTTCACGTTCAGGGCCCTTTCATCAATGGAGGGAAGGTCGGAGACGATGAGGTAACTCCCGTTCGCCATTTCTCTTCCATCAACGGACACGGCTGACTGGCCAGGGGAAACACGCTGCTTGGTGAACGGTTGCCGAAACCCAACCTGTCCGGGCAACGGCATCAGACCCGCGCGTTCAAATTCGCTTTCAATGAACGCAGCGGCGGGCTCGATCAGTTCGGGACTGGCGGCAGGCCGTCCCATCATCGCATCGGCTGCAAGCGTCCGGATTATCCTGGTGACATTGGCCTCAGAAATGACTTCGTTCGCGGGCTGGGCGAATGTTGTCCCGGACGCAAACAATAAAACGAAAAGAATATAAGTTCTCATGGTGCAGGAAGACATGATGCTAGATAGGAACTTTTGTAGAGCCTTGCAAGGCGATGGTGGCTACCCGATAAGAAGTTCCTCATAGATCACACTCAGGTCTGCGAGATTCCCGGCCCGAGTCGGCCCACGAGGAAGGAGCGAATACAATTCGGACCTCCCCGCATGCCGGATCTCACCTCACACCAAACCCTTCACGGCCAGATGAACTACTCCGCCCGCAAACTCTCCACCGGGTTTGCCCTGGCGGCGCGGATCACCTGGAACCCCATGGTGCACAGAGCAAGCGAGATGATGAACACGGCGGTGAGAACAAACGTCCATGCATCCAACGTCGTTCGATACGCAAAGAAATTCAACCACCAGCGCATCGCGAGCCACGCCAATGGGCTGAAAACCAAGACTGAAATTAAAATAGGCTTCAGGGAGCGGATGCTCAACAGCCCGATAATGTTCGCCATCGAACCACCCATCACCTTGCGGATACCGATCTCCTTCACCCTGGACTCAACCATGTAAGTAGACAAACCCAACAGGCCCATACACGCGATACAAACCGCCATGCCCGTAAATATTCTCGTCAGCAACAGCGTTCTGCGGACGCCCAGAAATTTAGCCTCATACTCCGCATCCACAAAGTGAAAATCGGGCGGGAAGTCAGGACTAAACCGGGCGTGTATATCCGACAACCGGTCCATCGTTCTTGTAATATCAGACAACGGACTAAGACGTATATGGATGGCGTTGAAGACCCAGTCGTGCTTTGCACCCATCAACACCATCGGCTCGATGCGCTGCATCGGCGATGTGAGCACGAAGTCCTTAACGACGCCCACGACGCGCCAGGTGTGACCATAGTCTTCGATAACCTCTCCAACCGGGTGATCGAAGTTCATTAACCTTACCGCCGTCTCGTTCAACAGCACCGCAGTGGAATCGGCGGGATATTTTTCCAGGTCGAGATCCCTGCCTTCGACGATCGTAAGACCCGCTGTGGTGGAAATGTCTTCGTCGACGTGGAACCGCTCCACCACGGCCTTGAAGCCCGGGTCTTTGCCGTTCCAGCTTAATTCAGTCGTTGCGCTCATTCGCTCCGTGATCGGAGAACTGGTCTTGGTAACGGAGCGTGCAAGGCCCGATTCGAGTAGTGCATTCCGGTATGCCTGATACTTTTCGCGAATGGTTCCGGTAATCGGATGGTAGATCAGGTGCTCGCGGTTATAGCCCGGCTCCCGGTCCTGTAAAAACCGGATCTGATGCTGTACCACCAGCGCCGACACCACAAGGGTAACCACAAACCCGAACTGCAGAAACACCAGGCTGCTTCTGAGAAAGCCCGCGCCGGCACCCAGCACGGTCTCCCCTTTCAACACGCGAAGGGGCCTGAACGACGAAAGAAAAAATGCCGGGTACATACCCGCGACGATACCGACCACGGTGACGCCTGCAACGACGACGCCCCAAAAGGCGGGATCCCCTACGTTCACGGTCAGGTCCTGGCCGACGAGCCTGTTGAAGAAAGGCAATATCAGTATTACAGCGAGGAAGGAAATAACCGCCGCGCCCCAGGCGACCAATACGGACTCACAGAGGAACTGCAGGATGAGCGATCGACGCAAGGCCCCGGTGACTTTGCGCACACCCACTTCCCTGGCACGACGTTGCGAACGCGCCGTGCTCAGGTTGATAAAGTTGATGCAGGCGATTGCAAGCAAAAGCACGCCAAGCAGCCCAAGCATCCGGACCACTTCGATCCTCCCTCCGGCAGGTACGCCATTTTCAAACCGCCCGTACAGGTGATTGTCGACGTACGGGTAGAGAAACACTTCCGTATCATCATTCGGGCCGGCGTAATTCTTTCGAATATGCGCGAGGTTCTTGTTGACCGCGGTCAGCTCAGCCCCTTCATCGAGCAAGACAAAGGTGGACAGCGAATGGTTGTTCCAGTTCTCGTCCTTTTCACCGAGGCTTTCCAGAAAATGAAACGGGATCAAAAAGTCGAAATCGAAGTCGGTGTTGGAGGGAAGGTCCTGCAAGACGCCCGTGACGGTGAAGGAAAAATCCATCCCCGACATTGCAAAGGTCACCGTTTCCCCCAGTGCGTCGCGGGTGCCAAACAGCTTGTGCGCAAAAGCTTCCGTAATTACGATTGACGACGGTTCTTTCATCGCATCATTTGCCGATCCACGGACAAATGGAAAAGAAAACATGGTGAGGAAAGCGGGGTCCGTTAGCGTGACGCGATCGATCTTAAGACGCGCCTCGTCCGTCTTGAGCAGGTAAGTGTCGCTGTACTGGGCAAAGCTGACCGCGGATTCAACAGCTGCAAAGTCGTTCGCGATCGCCGCCGCCAAGGGGCGAGGCGTGGAGGATGTACACCTCAGTTCCCCTTCGATCCGCTTCTTGTTCCAGGCCATGTACGTTCGTTCCTTGTTTGCGTGGAACTGGTCATACGAAAATTCGTGACTGACCCATAGGAACAACAACATCGCCCC
This sequence comes from uncultured Roseivirgaceae bacterium, assembly GCA_964551035.1. Taxonomy (GTDB): domain Bacteria; phylum Bacteroidota; class Bacteroidia; order Cytophagales; family Cyclobacteriaceae; genus Chryseosolibacter. The sequence continues at coordinate 31,479 of CAZKBK010000019.1, forward strand.
GACAAGTCCAACGGCCAGGCCCAGGATGTTGAGTGCTGCGTATCCCTTATTCCGGCCCATGACGCGCACGGCCACCTTCAGGTAATTGGCTACCATAACAAAATCGTTTAGGTGAATGGAGAAATGGTTTCTAAATACGATTCCGGGTCTGCAATAGCGGAGGGTGTTCCAAAGGAGCCGTCGTCGCGCGCGACGAACGCGCACCACCTCCGGCGTCGCCGTTGTCTCCTTGTCGAGATCGCGATGGAAACGCTCGATCAGGTCACCTTCGATCTCCTCGAGGAGGTCGGGTGGACAAAACCACCGCAACATGCGGAGCGCCGTTTTAGGTAGGTGCTTCATTTCCAGTTTCAATACTTTACAGGAGCCGGACGATTCGAAGGAACTCCGGCATTATCTTCCGCTTGTTTTCAGTTGCGGTATCATTTTCCAAAGCTCGATACGCGCCTCGCGCATGTTTCGAAGCATTGCCAGCCCGGCGCTGGTGATCGTGTAGATCCGCTTCCGTCGTCCGCCGCGCGCGTTGGTGGCGCCCCCGAAACGGGATTTAATGTATCCCTTGTCCTCCAGCCGGTACAACGTCACGTGTACCGCACTCAGGTTGACCTCGCGTCGCAATCGCGTTTCGATCTCTTCAGCAATGGCAGCTCCGTAAGCATCATCCCGAAGCGCGCCAACCATCGTCAACACCAGTTCTTCAAACTCGCCAAGATAATCCTTACCCATTTCCTTATATTTTGTTAAGTAAATAAACGAACAGGGAAGCGAAATAACAAGCCGTCGGAAAAGAATGTTTTTTAGGATCTCAACCCAGGTGGGGCTGCACGCAGCCAACAGCTCCCCGCTATTCGCCCAGGGCACGGGCAACCCCGAACTCCAGCCCCCGCAGTTCTGCAAGGCCGCGGAGCCTGCCGATCGCGGAGTAGCCAGGGTACGTCGACTTCTTCAGGTCGTCCAGCATCTGGTGTCCATGATCCGGGCGCATCGGAATCGAAACCTTTCGCCGTTTCATCATGGATACAATTTCGCTGACCACCTCGTACATGTCGGCGTCGCCCGCAAGGTGGTCGGCCTCGTAGAAGTTTCCGTCGTTATCGCGCTTCGTATTTCTCAGGTGGAGAAAGTGAATGTGGTCGCCCAACCTGCGAACCATTCCCGCAAGGTCGTTGTCGCTGCGAACGCCGTACGACCCCGTGCAAAAGCAAAGTCCGTTCGCTTGAGAGGGCGCCGCCCCGAGAATCTCCACAGCATCCTGCTCCGTACTTACGATGCGTGGCAATCCCAGGATGGGATAGGGCGGATCGTCGGGGTGGATGGCCATCTTCAGTCCCACTTCTTCCGCCACCGGAACCACTTGCTGTAGAAAGTAGAACAAGTTTGACTTCAGCCGGGATGCGTCGATGTGCGCATACTGTCTCAGCGCGGCGAGGATCTGTTCCTCCGTAAACCTTTCTTCGCTTCCCGGCAGGCCGAGCAATGCATTGCGGTAAAGCGTTTCCTTTTCGCCGTCGGTCATGGAAGCAAAGCGGACCTGCGCGCGCGCAACTTCGTCGGTTGTGTAGTCTTTTTCCGCGCCGGGTCTTTTCAGCAGGAAAAGGTCAAACGCGATGAAGGCGAATCTTTCAAAGTAGAGGGCCTTGCTCCCATCGGGCATTTCATACGAGACGTCTGTTCTCATCCAGTCGAGGATAGGCATGAAATTGTAAGTAACCACCTTCAGGCCACAGCGTGCGACGTTTCTCAGGCTTTGCTTGTAATTGTCGATGTACTGCATGAAAGCACCGGATCGCTTTTTGATGTCCTCATGGACGGGAAGGCTTTCAATCACCGTCCAACTCAGGCCTGCGGCCTCCACCTCACTGCTTCGCTTCCCGATTTCATCGATCGTCCATACGTCGCCCACGGGGACGTGATGAAGCGCGGTCACAACGCCTGTGCAGCCGGCCTGTCGAATGTCTGCCAGGCTTACGGGATCTTTCGGGCCGTACCACCGCATCGTTTGTTCCATCAGATACATAAGGTGATTGGATTGTTTGTTCGTTTCATTTCGTATTAAACTGCTATGAAATTAAGACGAGAACCACAAAACTCCAATGCGGGACAAGATAAAGGCTTGCCCGCGAGGTGCGGTGCAAGCCTTATCATCACTTAACCCATACAAATTATCTGAAAAGTATTTTTTTGTGATATTTCCTCGATCCGTCGGAGACGTGGAGCAGGTACATCCCGGGCGGTTCATTAAGTTCGACATTAACGGTACGTTGACGCACAACCCTCGCGGACCAACGTTCGCGGCCCTGCAGGTCGGTGATCCGCAGCAGATACTCGCCACCGTCGAGTTCAACACTGAAGTTGCCGTTGGTGGGATTGGGATAAACGCCAAATTCGTTCTCTTGTTCTTCGGTTGAAGTGATACAGAATGTGCCGCCGGGCGCCGTGGCCACATATTGTCTGAGCCATTCCATCGCCGGGCGTTCCGAACCATTGGCGCGGAGCAGATAGGCATCCGTTCGCCAGATCTCGCCCTGCTTATACCCCCAAAGTGTAATGCCATGAACGTCAGGATGACGCCAGAGCAGGGGAAACAACGCTTCATATCGTGCTTTTTGTTCAGCGTCATCCGCCAGATTAATATCGAACTCGGAAATGTGAATGGGCAAACCCGTGTCGCCCAACTTATCGAGATTGCTCGTGATCGTGCTTAACTCCGTGGTTTCCAGGAAATGGCCTTGTTCTCCAATGACGTCGATGAGACCCTCGCCCTTCAGCCGATCGATGATTCGTAGGTACTGGTCCGTCGCGGCGGTGCTGCTGACCACGTTGTAATCGTTGAGAACGAGTTTGGCATTGGGACAATACTCCCGCGCCTTTTCAAAAGCCCAAACCACCCATTCCCAGCCGGTGGCGCCCGAGCCGCCAATCGCCTGCATGTAGGACGGTGGCGCATGCAAAGGTTCGTTGACAACGTCGATGAAATCCGTGTCCGGATATCGTTGACAGAATTCGCTGATCCACTCTTCCACTTCCTCCTTCTGTTCCTCCTCGCTCAGGTCAGCAATCCACCCGGGCTGTTGCTGGCCCCAGACCAGGGTATGTTGTTTAAAAGGCAGCCCGTTGTCTTTTGCAAACTGGTATGCCATATCAAGCGCTGACCAGTTCATGTTGTCACGTGTCGCCTCCACCGAGCCCCATTTTCCGGCATTCTCGGGAGTTACCTGGTTCCAATGGCTCTTGAAATCAGCAGGGGTGTAGCCTGCGATAATGTTGCCGATGAATTTGCATTTGTCTTTTGCGATCTGCGCATGCGACATCAGCGACATCGCCAGCAACGCGCAGAGCATACATACTTTCATTCCCGCATCTTTCATGTTCAAGCGTGTATTTTGCCGTAAACCGCCATCCCCATCCATCCCCTGCCTCGATCCTACTGTACTAATGTCGACCTTAAAATGAGATCATGCAACCGATTGCATATGTTTTTGCAAAATATCCTATTTTTAGGTCAATTAGGTGCCATTTCTCCATGCAACCGATTCAAGTTGCTAAGGTGATTAGATCGGTTTATATTACCCATAGAGAAGGAAGGGCCTGGCGTTTATAAGGCCAAAAATAAAGGAACCAATGGCGAAAACAATGATTATCGCAATGGCGCTGACCGCGTCAAGCATGGCCCTCTACGGGCAGCGCGGTGTGGAAACAGGCCTGAAGGACTACTATAAAGATTACTTTCCGATCGGCGTCGCACTGGGACCGAACAACCTGAGGGGCGGGGAAAAGGACCTCATTCTGGGCCATTTCAACAGTATCACGGCGGAAAACGTGATGAAGATGGGCCGCATCCACCCCAGAGAAGACGGATACGACTGGAAACCCGCCGACGCGCTCGTGGCGTTCGCGCGGAACAACGGCATGCAAATGCGCGGACACACCCTTTGCTGGCATAACCAGGTAGCACCCTGGTTCTTTCTGGACCACGAAGGCAACACCGTGTCCCGGGAAGTATTGCTCGGGCGGCTAAGGAACCACATCACCGCTGTGGTCACGCGCTACAAAGACAACGTCTACGCCTGGGACGTCGTCAACGAAGCCATCGACGACGGTGACAATTTTTACCGGCAATCCGCGTGGTACAAGATCTGCGGCGACACCTTCATCGAAAAAGCCTTTGCCTGGGCGCATGAGGCCGATCCCGACGCCCTGTTGTTTTACAATGACTACAACACCTACGATCCGGTAAAAAGGAAGAAGATCATCCAAATGATCACGGGGCTCCTTGACAAGGGCGTGCCGATCCACGGCATCGGACTACAATGTCATTTTTCAATTTTCGGTCCCACGGAGGCGCAGTTGCGTCAGTCGCTCGACGACTATGCCAGGTTGGGACTGCCCATCCATATTACAGAACTCGACGTGTCGGTCTACCTTCCCGAGCCGGGACGCCGCGACAAAAAGCCCGGCGAGTCCGACGCCTTCACCGCCGAAATGGAGGAAATGCAGACCGACCAATACAGGATGTTTTTTAAAGTCTTCCGGGACTACCGGGCGCACATCAGGAGCGTCACTTTTTGGAACCTGTCCGACAAACGTTCATGGCTCGACAACTTCCCCGTACGGGGTAGAAAAAACTACCCGCTCCTTTTCGACCAGGATCTGAAGCCGAAGAAAGCGTATCGCGCAGTGGTGGACTTCAACTCCGGCATGTAGGGAATCCGTTGCTACCGTAAGTGAGGAAGGCACTGTTGCCACAACCATGAAGGCGTTGATGCTGGCTACCTCCCTCCCACCGGGAACCAATACACCAACTTCACCACGAGTCCGCGGTTTTGCCCGTTGAATGCAGTCGTGTAGTTGTCGGTGTAGACAATGAACAGGTCGGACAACGGGCGATAGCGCCACTGGAAACGGCTGTTGATATTCACATTGTCGATCTGGGTGTTGTACTGGAAGAATGTCGTCCAGAACATCTTGTTCGAGAAGAGGATCTCGACACTGGAGCCGATAAGATGAAACTCCCGTTGTCCGAAGGCCTCCGGGAACGCGAGTTTGTTGTAGTGATAGTACACGCTAAGATTTCCCCATGGTTGCATCCTCAGTTTTGCCGCCGGCGACAAAGTCAAACGCTCGCCGTTGTAGAACTCGCCGTAAGCCCCTGCCAGCGCATACGTAAACTGTCCCGACGGATTGGACTCAAAGCTGAACTCGGCATTAACAAAATTGTAGTTCGTCGACGGCAGCGGCGCAAACTCATCGCCGATCAGCGAGAGGGGAAAAAACAAGTCCACGAACGAATTTCTGAACCCGAAGCTCAACCGCCGCTGGTCGCGGAAGTTGATCTCGTACATCAGCGAAACGTCGGATTCGTTGATGTCGTCGCTTCCGCGAAAATAAGAATCGGCCAGCAGGCGAATGGCACTGAAGGCAACCTTGCCGGATCCTTCCGGAAAGATCCGGTATTGCACCTCCGTAAAATTCTCCAGAAAACCGATCCGGTCGACCTGCCCCGCGACCGGATCAAACTGGTATAAGCGTGGCGTGAAACCCAGGTCGTTGACATAATTTTCCTGCAGATAAAGAAGGTTGAAGTCCACATACCACTTTTGGATGTTATACGTCGCGCCAAAGTGCATGTACTGATCTTTCCCCTCAATGTCTTTCCTGAACGCCTTGTGATACCGGCCGATAAGGTTCCACGCCTGATTGTCGGACAGCCATTTGAACTCCAGTCCCGCTGAACGGTTGTAGTCGAACTCGCGAAGGTCATGCCGATCCATCGTCTGGATGTTCGTGACGATTCCCTGGATGATGGAATTCTTCAGCACCGCCTGCTGAAAGGCGGCGACGGTGTAGTTGTTGTACAGGCTATCCTTCACCTCCTGTTCGAGGATGTTCAACAGCCCAACGCGTAGCTTCGGGTTCACGTTTCCCGTAAGCTTAAGTCCCACGGGCAGCGGCACCGCCCTTCCGTCCTTGAGGCCGATCCGCCTGGAGAAAAAAGGCCTTATGGGTGGCACACCCATGTTCGCGAACAGGTCCGAATTCTCCAGAAAAAAAGCGCGCCGTTCAGGGAAGAAGACGTCGAAGCGCGTGAGGTTGATCACCTGTTGATCGACATCCACCTGCGAGAAATCCGGGTTGACGGTAACGTCAAGGTTAAGCGACGTGCTCAAAGGGATCTTGGCGTCCACGCCTGCGTCAAACTTTGTTTCAACGGGTGAATCAGGATCGGGTTTGGACGCTTCGGTGGTGATGAACGGCGCGAGGAAAATATTCTGTTTGAACCCCGGCGGCGGTGATGCCCACGCGAGCTTTCCCGCATAGAGCAGCGTGTTATAATCGAAGTTCACGGGCACAAAATTCCATGCCGTGGTCACGTTGTATTGCATGTCGTGGCGAACAAAGTTGATCAGCCAGTCGCGATTCGTTTCCTTGTACCGTAGCATCCTGAAAGGAATCGCCATCTCCGCAATCCAGTAAGAAGGCGTGACCGTCACTTCGGAAAACCATTGCGCATCCCAGTTGACATCGAATCCGGAAAAAATACCTTGCGTGCTCAACATGGCGTCGACCTGCGCGCCTCCGGCATTGACATCGAACAACATCCCGCTGTTCCCTGCCCCCGACGGATCGATCACCAGGGTAAACGCATCGCTGAACTCCCACGGACTGTCGCGTTTCAGCGACTGGATGACGGTTCTGTGACCGGGGTCGTAGTGACAGATCACACCGACATAAAGGAACTCATTATTATAGAGGAGCCTTACCTCCGTATTGTTTTTCGCATACCCCTGGTCGTAGGGAAACTGGTTATGGAAACGCGTGGCCAGGCCTCCCGCCTTCCATTGTGCCTCGTTGAGAAGGCCATCGATCACCATTTCGTCATCAATGTGGACGGCTTCGATCTGCCGCAGTGTGTCCTGACCATGGACCCAACCCGGTGGCATCATCGTAATCAAAATAAACAATGTCACCGTGGCCAGGTTTTTTTTAACAGGGGAACGATGGGGTTCGTGTTCCATGGCAGAAACTTATTGATTGCGGCGTAAAGGTATATCACAAGTCACGGTTTCTCCACCCGATTGTTGCTAAGTTTTAAGGAGAAATGAGGTATACGCATGCCGTTCTCCGTCGGTTGACAATTTGTGACAAATAATTGTTAACGAATTCCTAAAAGGTTTAAGCCGTCGTAGCGAAGTACGAGTTACGAATTGCGAATGACGAATGGGGAGAGCGGGGTTGAATTGAAAAAGTGGCCTTTGGAGGATGTGGTAACGGTGATTAAGGTACGCTTCGCCCGCCGTAGACTTCCGTGATCGCCGCAGCCTTGGCGAAGGGGATGGCGAAGGCCGTAGGTGAGAGGGAGAGAGGTAGGAGGTAGGAGGTACGAGGTACGAAGGACGAAGTACGAGGTACGAGGTACGAAGGACGAGGGACGAGGGACGCGTAGCCCGCCGTAGTGAAGGCTGGAGATGTTGCAAACGTTCCCTCAAATCACTATTTTCAGAACGCCGAACCGAAACGTTTGAAACCCGGAATGTCCACCATAGCGCCTGAAGTCCCGCAACAACACGCGGCGACCCAACGGTTGATGTCCGTCGACATCCTCCGCGGGCTGGTGATGGTGATCATGGCGCTCGATCACACGCGCGAATATTGGGGCATCACTCCCGTGCGGCCGGAAGACCTCTCACAGGCTTCCGCTGAACTTTTTCTCACACGCTGGGTCACGCACCTCTGCGCGCCGACATTCGTTTTCCTCTCCGGCCTGAGCGTTTACCTCTATCAACAAAAGGCGGGAAGCATCCGCGCGGCGAGCCGGTTTGTATTCACCCGCGGGTTGTGGCTCTTGTTCGTCGAGGTCGCCCTTATCAGCTTTATCATGGTGCAGGGTTACAGCATGACCGTGCTGTCCGTCATCTGGGTGATCGGTTGTTCCATGATCCTGTTGTCGGCATTGATATGGCTTCCACACCGCGCGTTGGTAACGATCGCCGTTGTCATGATCGCCGGCCACAACTTGTTGCCCAACGTCGCGGTTGAAACGGCGGGTGACGCGCTCCTGGCCATGTTCCACAATACGCCGTTCCTGGTGGCGCTGCCGCATCCCGTACTGGTGACCTACACGATCGTCCCGTGGGTGGCGGTGATGGTGCTCGGATACACCGCAGGTCGTTTATACGCGTTAGATCCGGAACAACGCGACGCGAGGTTACTCAGTTGGGGCATAGGTTTCCTAGCTGCCTTCGTCGTCATCCGCGCCATCAATGGCTACGGCGACCCCTTCCCCTGGGCTGTGAGTGAACGTGGATGGGTCTACACCGTGCTTTCGTTCGTGAACGTCGCCAAATATCCGCCGTCGTTGTTGTTCTTATCCCTGACACTGGGGATATGCCTCGTCCTTCTTGCCCGCTACAACGCTGGGTCCAACGGCCGTCTTGGGCGATGGCTGGCGGTTTACGGACGGGTGCCTTTCTTTTTCTTTGTTATTCATTTTGCGGTAATCAGCGTATCCTCTCTCGTTTGGACGCGCATCCAATACGGCGCCGCGATCAACGTCGCCTTCAGCAACGCCGCGGATCTTCCCGAGGCCTATGCACCCAACCTGGTGAGGGTATACGCTGTGTGGGCTTTGGTGGTGGTCCTGATGTATTTCCCGTGCAAGTGGTTTGGCGCGTATCGGAAGCGGAACCAAGCCTGGTGGTTGAAGTACCTGTGAAAGATTTACACACCCTTTTTTAAGGGATAGCACGGACTTGCCGCATCGTTTCATTCAAAAATTCTTGCAACTCTCGTTTCAAGGACGTAGATTCATCCACTGAGCCCATCTTTCACTCCGTTGTGAAGATGGGCTTATTCATTTTCAACGACGCAATCCTCTTACGGAAACAGCGCGCAACCATTTCAACAATCAAAACCAACAGTCATGCTTTACCCCTACGTCGACCTGCACTGTCATCCCGGAATGAAACCTTACGGGAAAAGCTTTTCAAAAACACCCGGAGAGAACAGCACGAACCGCAAACACAAGCACAGTATCTGGTACTATGATTCCCCCAACTTTTTTGAAAAGGCAATCCAGTTGGTGTGCGGCGTGTGTAAGTTCACGCAGGCCGACTGCACCACACTGGCCCACGGCAATGTCCGCGTGGTGTGCGCTTCGCTCTACCCCATCGAGCGGGGCTTCTTCCGCAACGACCTGGGTACAGGCGTATTTTCCGATCTCGCCAACTCGTTTGCCACCGGCTTGGGCGACGCGCGCGTGGATTATATCCAGAGCATCCGCAACTACTTCGAAGACGTACAGCGTGAGTACGGGTTCTACGTGCAGGGCCAGGGACATCGAGTGAGCACGGATAGCGGTTCTTTCAAATATGTCATCGCCACGGACTTCGACACCATCGAGCAGCATCTCAACGGCGACGAGAACACCATCGTGATCGTCCTTACCATCGAGGGGATGCACGTGATCCACAATGATTACGACACCCCGAACGAAGCCACGGCCATCGCCAATGCCAGGGCCATCAAGCAGTGGCAGCACCCGCCGTTCTTTGTGACCTTCGCCCACCATTTCAACAACCACCTCTGTGGCCATGCACGCAGCCTCTTCGACCTCGTCGGCAAGGTCACCAACCAGCGCACCAACCTCGACGCGCCGTTCACACCCCTTGGAAAAAAAGTCCTCAAGGAACTGCTGGATCCCGCCACTGGCCGGAGGATCCTGATCGACATCAAGCACATGAGCGCCGCCGCCCGAAAGGAATACATTCAGATGGTCACCGACCCGGCGGGGGAATACCATGGGCAGGACATCCCCATCATCATCAGTCACGGCGCGGCAAATGGCCTTCGATCAATGGATGAAAAAGTCGTGGACGTCGTCGAGACGGGCAAAACATTCATGGACGCAGACATCAACTTCTATGACGAAGAGATCGTCGCGGTGGCAAAAACCAATGGGATCATCGGCCTGCAACTGGATGAACGGAGGATCGCCGAAAAAGAAGCCATCAAACGCCTGAAGAACTCCATGTGGATCGCCAAAGTCCGGCACTACCGCGCAACGCTCCTCTGGAACCAGATCCGGCACATGGCTGAAGTACTCGACCGCAACAACCTCTTCGCGTGGGATTGCCTCGCGATCGGCAGCGACTACGACGGCATCATCGACCCGCTCAACGGCTACCTCACCCAGGAAACCATCGTCCACCTTGAAGAATACGTCGAGCGCCACGCTTACAACTACATGAAGGACCGCGGCCAGACCATACTGAAAACGTACAACCGCATTCCCGCCGACGAGATTGTCCAACGGATATTCCATTCCAACGCAATGGCGTTCATGAGAAAGTATTTTAGGTAGGTTGTTTGCAGATTACCGAACGCTCGCCTGTTGGCCCACGGTGCGAGGCAGGCCGCTTGGTCACGTATCTGCGAAATTGCAAGGGTCTTCCACCTTGCCCTTGCTTCGCTATGGCTGGTAGGGGGTCTTTGCACCCACGACTGGCGGTAATGCAGCGGACGTCTTCCTTCCATTCATCCGCAAATTTGAGCAACGGGTAACGCCTACCACCAACGGTTTCTCCGGCATATTTTCCCACAGCAATTGATTTAGTTCGCACTCGTCGTTAAATTCCTGTAAGCATATAACGAGAACCCGTCAATAACGCCGTATCGCGCCTGCGGCACATTGGTGGGTTATTTTTTTTTGGTCCGCGGTGCCCTGAGCGAGGACACGTTGCAATTCAAAACGGATAAAATGTTATGAAATCGGAATTCAAAACGACCCTGCTCGGGCATGCAAAGGTATCCTCGCAGGAATACGGAAGATTGAAATTCTTTGCTAGCAAAGGCGAAGCAGAAGTATCTGACAAAAGTTCCGTCACTTCTCATGAAGCCTACGGTCCGTTCGGCTCCATTGTCTCGCGGGAGGTAAGCTTCAACGACTACGGCGTCTGCCGTGTCGACTACCATATCGAACGCCAGACAACCATCCATGTCGCGTGTGGGAATCCGCTTATTATGTTGGCGTACGTTCACAGAAACAACATTCGATATAAGCTAGCGGATCAGCAGGTGAAGACGCTTCGGAAATACCAGTACACGCTCGTCTATCTGGATCAACTCGACGCCGACCTTGTGTTTGAACCGGGGGAATACTCCATTATCCTGTTCCTGACCACAATGGAATTTCTGCAACGCTGGTCGGACTGCTCAACGCTACTGGCTAAGTTCCTGAGTCGTGTTGCGGAACAGCGTATCGTAAAAATGTCGGAGCAGTATCCGTGGGCAAGCACGCAAATGCTCGCCACCATACGCGAGACCACGAAATCGTTAAAGTCGGCATCGCTGGGACGGATGTATCTGGAGGCGAAGATCCTGGACGTCCTGCGCATGGCCATCGAAGGGATCATACAACTTCGCGCGAGCCCCCGCGCCGTCAATATTCGCGATGATGATCGCAAGAAGATCGAAAGCGTGCGGGACTTTCTCACCAGAAACCCGGATAACCCCGGCACCCTCGTCGACCTTGCGCGTCGCTTCGGACTCAACGACTTCAAACTGAAGTCAGGATTCAAACAACTCTATGGCACCACCGTTTTTTCGTTTCTCATGGATCTGCGGTTTTCGAAGGCAAGGATTCTCCTTACCGAAAGCGACCTGCCCATCAAGGTGGTCGCCGGCATGGCTGGATACCGGAATCCGACAAACTTTTCCTCCGCATTTAAAAAACGGTTCGGCTACCCGCCCGGGAAGGTCAAACGAAAGGGGAATGGGTAGGCTTCTGCTCCACACCAGGGCAAAATGGAACAAAAAATTATTGCTATCGTTCAGGAGCCCGAAATCTGGGAGAGCGTAGGCATTTCAATTCAAGACGTTTTTTCGTGTATCGCGCTCAAACGTGGCCCTCAATGCCACTGTGTGCGGCACGCCAATTTCGCCCTTTGCTTTCGCATTATTTAGCATTCCGCGCAGCGTTCCCCATGAGGGTGCACGCGCCAATACTCTCTTTGCATCGCATGCTGAAATCCAAGCAGTGAATCCGGGATTCATCAGTGATATCAGCAATGATTTCCGGTGAACCTTCATGATACGACACTGTTTCTCCCCTTCTCATTCGTTTTATGCGGCAGATTTACACCGTCATGAGAACGGAACGGATAAACCCAAAAATGTTTACTTCCATCGCCGGAGCAAAAGATTATAGCGCTATAGTTCAGGGGAAAGCCGAAAACCTGGGAGAGAGTAGGCATTTCAAATCAAGACGTTTTGTCGTTTTTTGAGCGTAAAAAAAGCGATGCAATCATTATGAAAAAGATCATGAAAATCATCCCGGTGCTCGCGCTGGTCATCGGTGCGGGCATGGCATTCGCCGGCGCTACACAGCCCGATCCTGTATTGAAAGAAGCTTTCCACAACGGTGAGTGGATTGACATCACTGGAAAAATGGAAGGACAGGATTACCTCTGTGTTGGCGATGAGAATCCTTGCACGCGCGAACGCGATGAGCAAGGAGAGATTGTAAGCCAAGTATCTGGTGTGTACACGCCTCTTCCCTGAGGCAGCGAACGGCCGGTCAACCCCGGCCGTTCCTTTCTCCACGTTCCGACGGACTCTTGATGGATCATTAAGCTATGGTTTCCTGTCCCTGATCACCACGACGTCGACGGGCAGGTCACGTTCTACAAGGTCAAGATCATATTCCTTTAGTGCCTTACGCACGTCTGATACATTTGACATGACGGCCTTGATCTCGAGATCAACCTCTCCAACGTATCCTGTACGATCGATGACCGGTGTTGGCAGGTGTCGCAGGAGAAAATCCAATTCCTCAACAAACCAGCTAATCATCTTGTTTTTCATGGATCCGCCCAAGCCCGAAAAAGAGGCCATCGGCTCCCCGCCTTTCGTCGCGATCTTGTCCCCGGTAGAAGTGCGGACCAACGCCAGGCATGGCAATACGCGTTTCTCCACCGAGAATTCATATTGCGGAAACATTCGCCGGAGGTCCTCAAAGGCCAGATGGTGAATTGAGTCGCCAAGATGTGGCGGAACAATCCGTTCATAACAAAACAAACTCTGCCTTTGCCAGGCGTCCCGACGGTCGTAGATGAAGCGCTCAGGGTCAGCAACGTCAGTAAAAACCCGATTGCGGCCGTATATTGTGTGATTGGCCGCACCGAGCACCATTGCCACCATGTTATCAAGCATGTAATTCGTGTATGTGACCCGCCGCGCGCCGTTTGGATATTTTCTGTAGTGGTAACCCGCCTGGGCACCCTCAATATAGCTCGTCAATACCGCCCCATATTTCAGCACCGCATCGGTGACCATGGAATCGGCGAGCATCAAAGGCATTGCTCTGGGGTTATATTTCCTGACAACATCGTGTTTAACCTCAAATTGCCCCGCAACGCCGTCAAGCATCGCCTTCACGTTTGCCGCCGTCATCTCCGAAAGGCCCGTGATCGCCCGGACCACACCTTCGCCGTCGATCCATACATAGTGCGGCAGATAGGTATGGGGAAACATAGCCGTCAGCATGGTGTCGGCCGTCACAAAGGGAAGGTCCAGTTGATGTCCGATCCTCCTCTCAAACTTTTTCAGGAATGCGTCGACCTTTTCCTCCTGCTCATAGGCTACGGGAAGGAACTGTACACGATTGCCGAACGCACGTTGCATCGAATCCAGCTTGGGCAGGGATGCCACGCAGGGCGAACACCACGTTGCCCAGAAATCGATGATCAGCAGCCGGCCCCGAAAATCACTCAGCGACAGGGATTGATCACGGTAGTTGTAAATATTTTCCAGACGCACATTGCGAACGCGGTCGCCAATCCCAAAGACGGCCTGTGACCGGGAGGCGTTTACAACAAACACAACACACGCGATCATCAACCCTAAGGATCTGGCGCAAGGGCGCAACACGACCGAAGAGGCCCGCCCAAAACAACCGGCCTTCGTCAAAAAAAACAGCAATTTCATAACCAATACTTGTTTAGATTATTAGAGAATTTCGTCATTTCATTCGCTATTGCATAACGATCACAAGCCGTAGTATCCCCTCCCCGCCACAGCAGCCAGCTTCAGTTCAGAGACCGGCCTCATGATGAAGTGGTCTATCCCCAATGTCCGGGCACGTTTTTGATCGTCCGGGTTGACCGATGAGGTCACCATTGCGATAGTCAACTTGTCGCGGTGAATGCAATTGATATCGTTCAATGCCGACACGAATTCGAATCCGTTCATCACCGGCATATGAACCTCCACGATGAGGATCTGGGGCATCTCCAGTAACGCCCCACAGTAGGCGCGCAGAAGGTTCAGCGCTTCAAGTCCATTGAACGCGCTGTGCACCTTCTTTGCAAATCCCAGCGAAGAAATGATTCTTTCCATGAGGAAATGATTCGACTGGTCATCGTCGACAAGAAGAACATCTTTCTTTTCCATCTGCCGTTCAACGCGGATTCTGTTCGATACCGCTGGCCACGATCTCATTGTGTGGTATCGGAAAGACATACCGGGCACTATTGGGCGTGAGCTTGTATTCCACACCATCGATCTCCCGTACAAGCGTTTTGCGGAAACGTTCCTCAAGGTTCAATCTCCTCAGGTCCATCCACCGGATGCCGCGAAAGAGAAGTTCCTTGCGGCGTTCCTCCAGAATGATTTCGAGTAATCGCTCTTCGTCGGTTTCGTCGACAGGTACAAAGGTACCAGCCCGCCATCGCTTGGCCAGCAGCGTGTTGAGGTCTGACAGCGCCCCCGCGATATCACTACGACGCGCGCGGCATTCGGCCCGGGTCAGGTAGAGCTCATCGTTAGCGATACCGGCAAACCAGACCAGCTGGCCGGTATAGTGGCCCTTAAAATTGAAACGGCCACCGGCGCCCGGACGGAAAAAAATTTCCTTCCTGAGATCGTTGTCGTCATAGGACGCGTACAACGTCGGGTCCACGTGCGTGGTCGGCCAGATCATATACAGATAAACGTACATCGAGGCATGAAATAAAACCTCGTCGCCAAGACCGGGAAAAGGGATGAAAGCCTGTGCATCGACCGTGTTGTAGTCGAGCAACGTTCCGTCCAACTCCAGGGCGGCTGTTGCGTGCTCCTCCGCGCGTACGAAGTCGCTCATCGACAGATACACGCGTGACAACAGTGCATGTGCAGCCGCCTTTGAAGGGCGGGTGCGTACCACCACCTTATCCGGAAGGTAGTTAAGGGATTCGGTCAGGTCGCCGGCGATCCGCGCGTAGGTTTCATCAAGCCCGGCGCGTGTCACGGGGGCATTCACATCAGCGGTAAGACGCAGTGGAATTCCGAGGCCGCCTTCGGGGCCATATGGCGGCGCAAACACCTTGGCCAGGTGAAAGTGCGCATGCGCACGGTAGAATAGCGCGCTGCCCTTCAGGACCGTCCACTGCGGCGTCCGCCTGATATCCTCATCCATCCGGTCCAGGGCGGTGAGGGCAACATTGGAATAGAACACCGCCTCGTAGGGGTGGCTCCAGTCACCGTTCGACATAGCGCCTTCATAAATATCCTCGGCCCATAAGTAGCTGTTGCGCGCTACATCCCCATAGGCGGTCAGGCCCGATGCCGTTGTGAACACATCGTCGGTAGCCACGTCGGTCAATCCGGGCACTCCGTTCATCACGCGCGTATTGTCGAGCAATGCCTGCAAATCCTCGGGCCGCGTCGGTATTACCAGCGCCTTGCTCGGTTTCGCATCCAAAAATTCGTCGTTGCAACCGAAAACGATCAGTGCAAGTCCGTATAGAAAGAATATGGTTCTGGTCATGCTATTTCTGTCTTTAGGTTTCATTTTGTTTGATCGTGTCTAGAGTTCCAGCCTGATGCCGAGGGCGGCAGATCTCGCGGGAGGTAACGTCGGGTAATCCGGATCGATATCGTTCCTGGTTGCCTTCCAAAGAATGCACGGATTGGAGAAATAGGCATATAGTTCCACGCTGAACGGCATACGACGGCTTTCATTGAACTGGTAGCCAAGCCTCACGTCTTGCAACCGGATGTGATCACCGCGTTCCACCAGGGCTTCAGAATACAGGTACATATTGTCGCGATTGGAACTGCCCGACAGTGGCATGGAAGGAACATCCGTATGATTTTCGTCGCCCGGATTTTGCCACCTCCTGGCAAAGTCGCCGTGGCTTACCCTTCCCTGCAGGAGGCTGCCATAGTGAAGGGACCTCATCCGAAACCAGTAGCCAAGCCGGTAGCTGATGTTGAAAGATACCGAAAGGTTTTTCCATGCGAGCGTATTTCGCAAGGCGCCAAACCACGTCGGGCGTGCCGGACCGTGGTAGATGAGGGAATCAGGTGTCGCGTTCACGATGATTGCGTTGTAGTCGGTACTCGGAGTGCCGGCGACATAGCCGCGTGGATCCCCTGTCGACGGATCCAACCCCGCCCAGCGGAAGCTGTAGATGGCAAACAATGGCCGCCCTTCCAGCGGAACAAAGAATTCCGTCGAGCCGCTACCATTTTGGGTGTACGAGAGTGCCGAGGCCTCCAACTCATAAGCCGTGACTTCTTCGGTGATATGGCTCGTCAACACATCGACGTTCCAAAGGAGTTTCTGCGACAGGGGCCGCGCGCTCAACGTGATGTCGAATCCACGACCCAATGTACTGGCCGTATTGCCTGTGAACTCGCTAATGCCCGTCGATGGTGAATAGGGAATTGTACCGATCAGATCCAGGCCGCGTTTCCGGTAGAATTCGATGCTGCCCTTCAGAGCATTGCCGGCAAACCCAAAGTCCGCCCCTACATTGATCATATGCACACGCTCCCAGCGCAGCGCTTCGTTGGGTGGGTTCACAACAATGCCGTAAGGAAGGCCGCTGTACGGATCAGTGCCGAGCCTGCGCGCCGTGGTCAGGGCGGTGACATTCTTGTTTACGTTACCGTTGTAGCCATAGGTGGCGCGGAACCTCAGGTAGTTGGCCCAGGCCGGTCGGAAGAATGACTCCTCGCTGGCTGTCCAGGCAGCACCCGCCGACCACAATGGTACCCCGCGTTGGTTACTCCGGACGCCGAAAAGGTTCGACTGGTCTTTGCGTGCGCTTAGCGAAAGGGTATAACGCCGGCGAAAAGAGTACGCAACATTTCCAAACCATGACAGATAGCGGTCCGTTGTCGCGTACTGCCCTGCATTCGAGGGGATGCGGAGATTAGAAGGCCGATCATACTGCGGAAAGAAACTCACGTAATCGATCGCCGCCTGGTGCGTGGCCAGTTCATCATCGTAGCCATAGTACCGGAAACGCGAACCCTGGCTGTTTCGCATCCGTACTTCGTAGCCAGCCACACCGTTCAACGCATGGTCACCCCAGGAATGCTCGTAAGTGAACTGCGCCCTCGCATTGTGACTTTGGGATATACGCGTCTGCTGATCGAGGATGCCACCCACCGGCACAGGATGGGAAAACGATCCGCCTGGCACCACCTCCGTAAACCGATTGATGAGGTCACGGGCAAACCACGTTTCCAAACTATAGTGGTCGCGTTCACGCTGCGATCCACTCCAGTATTGGTAGAGCACCTCGCCCTTCAATCCCGGTGCTGCCTTCCAACCTATTTGAGCGTTCAGCCTGTAATCGGCGCCGCGCACGGTGTTGTCTGCCAGCGCGATCTCTTCGAGCGGAACATAACTCCAGTCCAACAAGCCCGACGCCGCTGCAGCCTCGGTGAACGATTGCCGGTACTCATGTGTGGTTGTCAGATTCCGGCCTTCATCATCCCGGAGCCGCGCGTAGGGATACAGCGCCTGGACTGACGTCACGTTGGTCGCAATAGTGCCCGCATTATTGCTCGTGGCGTTTCGCAGTGTGTAGTAAATACCGGTAGAGATTTCGAGCCGATCGTCGAGCAACGCCCAGCCATTGCGCGCATTCAGTGTCAGACGACGATCATCGTTGCCGACCAGTTGATGCGCGACGCGGTCCGTTCCTACGGAAAAATAATAGCGGTTGTGTGCGCCGTTTCCTTCAATACTCAGCGCATACTGCTGCCGGACTTCGGGACGGTAAAAGAATTCCTCGAAATCGTCCCAGACGTTATTTTTTCGGAGCGCATCCAGTTGTGCCTCATAGTCAGCGTCCGGGATCGAACCGTCGCGGTTACCGATCATTAGTTCAACAGCCGGGCTTATCGCCGTATGAGTCGAAGAGTTCTCCGCAGCATCATAGAATCCCTGCGCGAAAAGCATCTCCTCCAGGGAAATGAAGTCGGCGGCGGACATGCGGGGTACATAGTTGAGATCAGGCCTTTCGGCAACCGTCACATTTCCGTTGAAAAAGACACGCGGCGAGGAACTCTCGCCCCGGCGCGTGGTAATAACGATCACCCCATTCCCCGCGCGCGCACCCCATATCGATGCAGCCGCTGCATCCTTCAATACCGTGATGCTTTCAACATCGTTCGGGTTGATGGTAGAAATGTCGCCATCATAGGGAAAATTGTCGACTACGATGAGCGGGCTCATATCTGAAAACAACGTTGCTGTTCCACGAATGCTGATGTCGTTTTCGCGATTCGGAATATTGCGGTTGAAGATGAGCCCGCTGGTGACGTCGGCCATTCTTGCCAGGATGTCCGTGCTTACGGCACGCCGGACAAGGGACTCATCCAGATGGGTAAACGACCCGGTGACACGCTCCCGAGGCAACGTTTCATATCCGGTTGAAACGATCGTAACTTCATCCAGTGTGGTGATGTCTTCAGTCAAAGAAACATCACCGCTAACGCCCTCCCGGGGCGTCAACGTGACGGGTTGATAGCCGATGAATGAAAAGACCAGCACCTCGCCGTCTTTCACCTCGATCGAGTAGCGGCCGTCCGCATCGGTTGACGTACCGCGCGTGGTACCGCGGATCACGACGTTCACCCCTGCCAGGGGGTCACCCGACCCCACAGCGCTGACCTGCCCTGAGAGAAGGCGCGCTTGGCAGAAAGCGTGATATCCTCCAAAGAGGATCACAAAACATACAAGTAGGGTTCTAATCATAGATATGGTGTTTAGGTGGCGATAAATTGAGCGAGACAAGACTCCTGTTCCTCAAAAGCCCCGAAGCATGGTTTCATTCATGCAGTAATTTCTTCACTTTCGTATCGGTGATCATGGTCCGCCACACAGGGGCGGATGCAGCGCAGCGTATCTTCTCACCTTCTTCATTGAATATCTCCGCTTGCCATGTCGCCCGCCATCCCGCCTGGGCTGGCAAGGCGTACACGGCAGCAGGATTTATTAACCTAAACTTGTCATTGTGTTGCCCGTCGGGTCCGCACGTGGACGACCCGGTACTAACGCTGAGCTTGCGAAATGCACAGTACGATCGAAGCTAGCTCGGGGGCCGCTTGCAAAGGAGGAAGATGAGTGCGAAGAGGGTCATGCCTGAATCAGTTAGATGATCGTTTGTCCGTTTCATGTGACCTTTGGGGCCCCAGGAGCGTGAGCAGGTCAAAGACTACCTTAAGGTTTTCCATTAGCTCCGGCTCACAATTGCCTATTTCAATTTTCCCCAGTATGCCGCGGAGCCCATGGTAATACCTTGGAACCTGATCGATCTTCGCGTTGGGGATCGTGATGCGTATTTCCCGCCTGTCATTTACGTATTCGATCATAAGATATACCGTTTTGTTGTACTAAAGTAGTTTTTTATTACACTACATGCAAATTTCCGTAATGTTTTTTGTGATTATTGTACCGACTATACCTATATATGTACTCAAAAATGGAAAACATGTCAGGAGTAACACGCCTCGGTGAGTATTTTGAGTCCAGATCGATAAGCAAAGCACGGGTAGGAAAGAAGATCGGTGTGAGCAAGAACCGCATGACCGCTATCACGACAAGTCAACGGGCGCGCCTCACAGCGGAGGAACTTTATCTCATCGCGCTTGCGATCGAGGTCAAGCCTGGAGATCTGTTGGAGTATGTTTGTGGTCATCTGAGCATCGATGACAGGCAAGCGTGACAGCGGTGAGCCCGATGGTTTCGGACCGCCTTCGGACTAATTCTTTATGTGTCCCACTCAAGCGTACCCGCAATGCCACTGTGTGTAGTCAAACATGAATTTGTCATTTCATTTATTAGCATTCCCGGGAGCGTCACCCTCGGGGTATACGCGACAACGTTCCTTTTGCATCGCATTCTGAAATCCAAGCATTGAATCCGGGATTCATCAGTGATATCAACAATAATTTCCGGTGAAATTTCATGGTACGACGCTATTTATCCCCTTCTCATTCGTTTTATCCGGCAGATTTACAGGGTCATGAGAACGGAACGGATAAACCCAAAAATCTTTACTTCCATCGCAGGAGCGCTTTTCGTAGTCCTCTTCGCGTATGCCGCCACCGACAAACTGATGCACATCCGCGAGTTCCGGAATCACCTGGGCGTGACGTTCCTCTCACCCATGCGCGGCGTCATCGTCTGGATGGCGCCGGCAGCGGAGTTGCTCACCTGTTTGTTTCTTATGGTTCCGGCATGGCGAAAGATGGGATTGTGGTCAGCCTTCACGCTCATGATAGTGTTCACCGCTTACATCATCGTTATGCTAACTGCGTTCGACCGCATTCCTTGCTCCTGCGGCGGTGTGATCAACACCCTTTCGTGGCATGAACACCTCATTTTCAACACGGCTTTGATCCTGTTGGCGGGAGGTGCGCTCCTGCTCCACGTCAAATTCGACAGGAAGAAAAAATTATAGCGCTATCGTTCAGAGGAAGCCGAAAACCTGGGAGAGAGTAGGCATTTTCAATTCAAGACGTTTTGTCGTTTTTTGAGCGTAAAAAAAGCGATGCAATCATTATGAAAAAGATCATGAAGATCATCCCAGCGCTTGCGCTGGTCATCGGCGCAGGCATGGCATTCGCCGGCGTCACACCGGCGGCACGCGTCCCTGATATAAAAAGCGGCCTGTATCAAGGGGAGCCGAACTCGGTGGTCGCTTGCAAAGAAGGAGGATAAAGTGCAAAGGGGTCATCGTGGTCAGTTATGTAAATCGCCTGCCTGTTCCCATTGACCGTTGTGGCGTAAGGTGCACAAGGAGGTCAAAGACTGCCTTTAAATTTTCTATTAATTCCGGCTCGCAATCCCCGAGTTCAATTTTGCTTAATACACCGCGAAGTCCCCGGTAATACCTTGAGATCTGACCGATCTTCGCGTTTGGGATCGTGATGCGTATTTCCCGCGTATCATTTACATATTCGACCATGAGGGATACCGTTTTGTTACACCAAAGTAATACTAATACGCACTACCTCCAAAACTTTTGTGTCATTTTTTGTTACTATTGTACCGATTATATATATATTGGGAAACGTATCCGGGATTAGCACGCGTGGGGTAAGTATTTTGAGTCCCGATCAATATGGACAGGGCACGAGGGTAGAAACAAGACCGGTGTGGGTTTATCTAATCGGCCCTAAAAGAAACGCAAACCGGGCGATCTGATTGAAGTAATGTTTTGTGCGCATCGGCCGCAGGGCCTTTGCAAGGTCAGGCAGTCCTGTCCCCTCTCAATCTCGCATGGGATAAGCGACGACAATAACTGATCCGGAGGGCAATAAACAATACAAGGTATTGCAAATCCTTTACCGGACACCGGCCCTGTCGAGTTCCAGTTCGGGGCCGGCGTCGATGTGCGCGTTCCCTGACGGGATCCAGATGTTGAATGTGGTCCCCTTTCCCTCTTCGCTGTCCACCTCGATGAGACCCTTGTTTTTTTCCAGGAGCTGCTGGCAAATAATCAATCCCAACCCCGTGCCCTTCTCTTTTGCTGTTCCCGACCGTTGCGTTGCCTTCTCAAACCTGAACAGGTTCTCTTTTATGTCTGAGGGCATTCCGACGCCGGTATCCCTGATCCGGATTCCGAGCCGGTCGGACCGTTCTATGGTGTCGATGAAGATTGAACCCGATGAGGGTGTAAACTTGATCGCATTGCCCACAATATTCCGCACCACGGTTTGCAGGTGATACCGGTCGGCAAATCCCCAGAATCCCCGCCGTGTAAATACACACTTAAGTTCTTTATCCTCAATGCCGGGTTTCCAGAAGGCAATTGTCTTCGCGATCACGCCGTCAACATCGATCGGTTCGGGATTCGTCTTCAGCCCCTCCATTTGATTATGGGCCCACTGCAGGAGGGATTCGAGCGTCCCGGACACGGACCAGAAATTTTGTTCAAGGTGTTCGAGGAGTTCCTCCCGCTCAGTCTCGTCCAGCGCGCCGCTTCGTGCCAGCGTGAGCAGGCCGTGAAGGTTTGCAAAGGGCGTACGCAAATCGTGGCTGATAATGGAAAACAACTGGTTCTTTGCCTGATTGAGTTCTTTCAGGTCCTTGTTTTGCTGCGCTATCGTTTTATTGGTGGCCAGGAGTTGTTCATTCATTTTTATTTTCTCCCGGTGTCTCGCAAACAAAACAAGCAGTACCGCCAGCAGGGAAACTGAAATCACGATGACCATGATCATCTGAAAATTTCGTTGTTCAAGCTTGGCCAGTTGCAAGGCGTTTTCCTTCTCCAGGTTCGCTTTCATCAATTCATTTTCCTTCAAATGAATGTAGTTCAGCTTGTTCTCTTTCTCCTCATTGAACACCGTATCCTTATACGCCTGCATCAGCAAAGCCATCTCATAGGCTTTCGCAGGCGCGCCGTGGTTTGCATAGGCCCGGGCGAGAATTTCCGAGGCATGAATGATATCCCATTTCGCGTCGACTTCGAAGGCGAGGTTGAGGCCTTTGGTTCCGGCGGCGATGGCCTTTTCGTGCCGCCCTTGCGCGTCATATACCTCGGCAAGACCGGCAAGCGCGAAAGCCCGCTCCCAGTTGTTTTGTCCCACGGGGTGTGCAAGCGCTGAATCGTAAAGCGTTTCGGCGAGTGCATAATGGCCCTGATGAAAACGAATTTTCGCAAGGCGGTTAAACGCCATGACCACAATCTGGTGGGACGAACTCGCCCTGCCCTGCTGTTGGCTAAGACTCACGTAGTAGAAGGCACTGTCGTACATTCCCAATTCGTCGAAGGCCAGCCCGATGTTGAAATTGTTTCTGCACTGGCTGCCGAGGTCACCGGCAAGCCGGCCATGGTGAACACCTTTGCGGTGCCAGCCGATCGCATCCCCATGCCGCATTTGGGTTTGATAGATTAGCCCGACATGATTGTAGCCACTCGCCAGTCCCGCATGGTCACCGGACTGGCTGTAGAAATGGAGCGCCTCCATGAAAAACGGAAGCGCGCGATCGTATTCCCCTTTAACATAATAGGCAACACCTGCCCAGTTTTCGGCCTCCGCCGACCGTGCGGGGGCCCGCAGGCTGTCCGACTGCTCGACAACGACATGGAGGTAAAGAAGGGCGGAGTCCGGGTTTTGATAAACAAGGGCCTTGCCTTTATCAAGAAGTTCGTCTAGCCGTACCGTGTCCCGCCCGACATCGGGTCCCAACGCCGTTCCTTCCTGTGCCTGGCATAGGGAAGCAAGCGCTAACAAAGTGATCAGGTAAAGGCTACGCATATAGTTCTCATCGTGATCGACCCGCTGTAGGATCACGCGACGTCCTTAATCAAATGAACAACAAAATTACCGAAATAGCAGGTTATGACTGCGTCTCACCGAGAGAAAATCGACAGGCTACCGGGCGATCTGCCATGAGCGCCGTTCTGCGGGACTGCGTCGCGATTTGATGACAGACTCCCGCGCCGCATTTCATAAAAGATGTTGCGCCAACAGGCTCCCGACGGCGTCACTTGTCGCTAAAGTACCTGCCCGCCCACGCGATAAAGTACGGCCAGTTTGGCGCAGGCGTGTGGCCTTCGCTATGGCGGCGAAAAGCGATGTCGCCGTTCAGCAAGCCCATATTCAGTGGCGGATATTCGATCGACGAAACGCCGTTGGCGCCGAGCAGTTTGTACACCGGGCTGGCATGTACGGCGGCGAGGAAACTCCCACGCGGATCCACCCACTCGTCGCCGTGGTCACCGGCGCCGATGAAGACGGGTCGTGGCGCACATAACGCGATGAGTTCATGGGCGTCGACCGGCAGCTCATCGCATGTCAACGGGCCGGCGTATTTGAGAAAATTTCCCGCCATCCAATGGTACTCTGAAACGTGGGCTACATTCTCGACGAGCTCGCCAAAATTTCTTCGGTGAAGTTTTGCGCCGCCCTCGCCCGACGAACTGATATAACCCATGGCGAACCTTTCGTCATACGCCATCGTGACGAGCGCCGCCTTGCCGTAGCGTGAATGGCCCGTGATGCCCACGCGGTGCTCATCCACCCAGCGCTCCTTTTCAAAAAAATCCATCGCGCGGCTCGCGCCCCATGCCCACGCCCGGAGGGCACCCCAGCCGTCGGGCTTGCGTGACCGTCCCTTGTTCACCAAGCCGATGATCCCGCTTTTCAGACCCGCGCCGTTATCCGCCTGGATCGTATTGGGATAGATGACGGCAAACCCCCACGCCTTCTCCAGCAACTGTTGCTGCCAGGACGGGCCCGCTTGCGGCGGAAACTTGAACCACGGCGGGGGAACAAAGCCAAAAGCAAGTATGAGCGGGACCGGTGCCTCCACCTTCGCGGGGGTACCCACCACCATCCTGATGTTCACGCTGACTGCTTCGTAGCCGCTGTTGTCGACCACGCCGATGAGTTCCCGAATTCGCGTCGATACACCGAACGTATCTTTCGTGACTTCCCGAATGACTTTCCATGCAACGGCAGGCATACGCGCGGGCACGCGTCCGTAGACCTCGCGGTCAAAATCCTCAATGATCTCCGGACGACGCTGCGCAAACCACATCTCTTTGCTGGCCACCCTTTCTCCATTTCTGAGTACCAGCGGATCGGGTAGCTCCGTAATGGGATTAACTTTCGCCTCGTCGTAGTTCACGGCATTGGGAGCCGAACGGTCCCGGCCATCCGCACCGGGCCTCAGCGATTCGATGCCGAGTGCCTCCAACATTTCACGATGGTCATCCGCCGATGCTTTCGCGATTTCCTGGCGGTACGCCTCCCACTGCTCACGCGTCATGGTGCGCAAGTCCTGCGCGAAGGAGGCGTGCGCGAAAAACACAAGTTTGAATACGAGGGACAGGAAAATGGCGCCCGTCGTCTTCCATTCGTTGGTCATCATTCGTAGTTCGTTTAATGCGTAATTCTCAATTCGATCGTGGCTTCAGCCTGCGGTTGTCCACCGCCAACCGATAGAACAAACTTACCGGGCAGGACAACGCGTTCGCTGTTTTCGTCGATCAGGGAGAATGCGTCAGGCGGAAGAACGAATGCAACGGTTTTGGCTTCGCCTTGCTTCAGATGGATTCGCCTGAACGCCTGCAAGGAACGGATCGGCACCTTTACCGGCGCGTCCACGTGCGATACATACACCTGAACCACCTCCTCTCCATCCATGCCGCCGGTGTTGGAGACGCGCACAGATATACGTACACTGTCTCCGGCCTTGTGTGTGTCTTCCACACTGAGGTCGCCGTACGCGAAGGTGGTGTAGCTCAGCCCATAGCCGAACGGGTAGAGCGGTTCACCCGGATAGTAGCGATACGTTTGGGTCGAGACGTTATAATCGTCGAAGTCAGGAAGATCGTCCACGGACCGATAGAATGTGACGGGCAGCCGTCCAGCGGGGTTGTAGTCGCCGGTGAGGACGTCGGCGATGGCGTCGCCTGCAGCCTGACCGGGATACCACGCCTCCACGATTGCCGGAATGCGCTTATCGGCCCAATTTACGGCCAGCGCGCCTCCGTTGAGTAATACCAGCACGACAGGCTTGCCCAATGCATGGATCTCGCGGATCAGCTCCTGTTGCGTCCCGGGAAGATCGATCCGGGTCCGGTCGCCTCCGCGAAAGCCCTCGATCCTGATGTCCATCTCCTCTCCTTCCATCCGTGCCGTCAACCCCATAAACATGACCACAACGTCGGCGCCGCGCGCAATTTCAACGGCACGCTCCCTGAGGCCCGGTTGCGGCCTTGCCCATACGAGTTGTACCTGCGCATCGGCGTAATACTCGACAGCCTCGACGCGGATGCGATACCGCTTGCCCTTCTCCAGCCTGATCGGATCGGACTTTCGCAGGCGCGGGTCGCCGTATTCATCGAAGGTGTGATAGACCGTCCTGGCGACGAGGCTGTCGTTCAGGTACACCTTCGTGTTGCAGGTGGTGATTACGCCAAGCTGGTATGCAGCGGTTTCTTCAGGAACCAGTTCGCCGCTCCAGCGCACGCTGAAGTCGTCGTCGTGCATGTCGTTTCGCGGGGCTTTGTCGTGCCAGTTCGCGTCGAGCGTCTCATGGGTTTCCTGGTAAAGCGCCGGAGCCTCGAATCCTTTGCCGTTGAAAAACTCCGCCCGCAGTCCGCTCGTACCGTCGGGCTGCCGCAACACGGCGCCGGGGATCGGATAGAACATCGGCATTCCTTCCGCGAGCTCGCAACCCTGGGCATACTGGACGTCGGCATCCGGAAACTTCCGGCGCAGGCCTTCGAGCGGCGTGATGGGGTCTGCCGGTACGCCGTTGTAGTTGCCCAGCAGCATAAGCCACTGGTCGGCATTCGGACCAATGACGGCAATTTTCCTCAGGTCTTTCGATAGCGGGAGCATGGGCTTCCCATCCATGGACTCATTCTTCAACAGCACGATCGATTTTCGCGCGGACTCCAGCGCAAGCGCGCGGTGTTTCTCGCTGTCAACGACGTCGTAGGGAATACGAGCGTACTTCACTTTCTCCGGCGGGTCGAACATGCCCAACCGGAACCTTGCCATGAACAACCGCTTCACGGCTGCATCGATCTCATCCTCGGTAATCAACCCCTGGCTGACGGCATCGTTTAAGGAAAGGTATACGTCTCCGCAATTCAGGTCAGTTCCGGCCTTCACCGCCAACGCAGCTGCTTCCGCGGGGGTGTCGACTATCTTGTGATGCTGGTAGATATCGGCAATCGCGCCGCAGTCGGATACGACGAATCCAGTGAAATCCCAGTCTTCACGGAGCAATTGGTTCAACAACCGGTCGCTTCCACAACAAGCCTCTCCATTGTAACGGTTATACGCGCACATCAACGCGTAGGCGTTTCCCTGCCGGATGCCCATTTCAAATTGAGGCAGGTACATGTCGAGCAAGTCGCGCTTGTTGGTTGTGGCGTCGAAGCTGTGGCGTTCAGGTTCGGGGCCGCTGTGTACGGCGAAGTGCTTGACCGTGGCAATGGTCTTGAAGTATACCGGGTCATCGCCCTGCATGCCGCGGATGAATTGCACCCCCAGGCGGCCGGACAGGTAGGGATCTTCGCCATACGTTTCCTGCCCGCGTCCCCAGCGGGGATCGCGGAAGATATTGATGTTCGGAGAGAAGAATGTCAGCCCCTGGTAAATGAAATGCTTTTCATTGCGGGCGAAGTCGTGATGTTTGGCGCGCGCTTCATCGGATGTGGCGGTAGCCACGCGCAGCATGAGGTCTTCATCCCATGTGGCCGCGAGCCCGATTGCCTGCGGGTATACCGTCGCGAGTCCCGCGCGTGCCACACCGTGCAGGGCTTCAGACCACCAGTTGTACGGAGGAATTCCGAGGCGTTCAATCGCGGGTGCCGCATGAACCATCTGGCCGATCTTTTCCTCCAGGGACATGCGGCC
This sequence comes from uncultured Roseivirgaceae bacterium, assembly GCA_964551035.1. Lineage (GTDB taxonomy): Bacteria > Bacteroidota > Bacteroidia > Cytophagales > Cyclobacteriaceae > Chryseosolibacter. The sequence continues at coordinate 59,142 of CAZKBK010000019.1, forward strand.
CACGAGGTCGTCGACACGGGTATGGAAATCGAGCTCCGGATCTTCAAACGGAAAGCGCGCCGCCTCCCGCTGCGGAGCGCACGTGGACACAAAGAGTATCAACACGAACGTGGAAGCGGACCTCAGCGCATGACCGTGACGCGAATGGAATCGTGGTGTCATGGCAGAACACGTGCTACTTCAACGTAAAGGTACCCACGGCAGGCGCACCACTCCCCAGGGCAACACTCCGTTCGATGGGGACAGCACCACCCACGGAAACGCGGAATTGGCCTGGCTCGCGCACGGACTCACCCTGTTCGTTGACAATCATCATCATCTCCGGGGTGACGGTAAATTTCACCACCCGGCTTTCACCGGGTTTGATGCGCACACGCTGAACCCCCTTGAGCGAATACAAGGGTACCTGCCCGACTTTCGACGACAGGTCCGTGAGATAAAGCTGGACGACATCTTCCGCTTCCATGCTACCCTGGTTGGTGACGTTCACCTGTACTTCCACGGGCTGATTTTTTTTCACGGTCGTGGAGGAAAGCGTCAGGTTGTCGTACGTGAATTCGGCATAACTCAGCCCATAGCCAAAGGGATACATCGGTTCGGCTTCCATGTAGCGATAAGTCCTGCCCTTCATTGAATAGTCTTCATACGGGGGCAACTGGTCCAGGGATTTCGGAAACGTAAGGGGAAGCCGGCCGGAAGGAGAAACCTTTCCAAACACAACGTCGGCCAGGGCGTTGCCCCCTTCTTCTCCTCCGTACCAAACGAGGAGCACCGCGTCGGCAAGTTCATGCACTTCCGAAAGGTTCATCGGACTGCCGCCGGTGATGATGGCAACAATCGGTTTATCATTTCCCTCGCGAATCTTTTTAAGAAAGTCGATCTGCGTCTGCGGGAGGTTATAGTCGAGCCGGTCGCCAAAATGGGCCGACGCAATGGATTCGCCCTCCTCTCCTTCCAGCGCGCCCGTGAGCCCCATCACGACGAACGTCGCCTCCGCCGCTTTGGCGTCACCAGTGGTCCAGTCAATAGGGTTTACGTTGGGGCGATCGATCATGATACCCGGTTTGTACTGGAGTTGACTTCCCGGCGCGATGGCGGCGGCGAGGCCTTCCAGGTAAGTGACCATATTCGGATTTACTCCATAGTAATTCCCCATCAGCGCGTACACGCTTTCCGCGTTGGGCCCGGTGACGAAATATCGTTTGAGGTCATTCTTCATCGGCAGCACACCGTTGTTTTTCAGCATGACGATGGACTTCAGTGCTGCCTCGCGCGCAAGCTGCCTGTGCTTGTCGCTGTCGATGACGCTGGCGTCAAGGTTGGCCCAAGGGTTCTTGTCTTTGGGGTCGAACATGCCGAGTTTAAACCGGGTTCGCAACAACACGCTGAGCGCTTCATCGATTTCCTTCTCCGTGATTAATTCCTTCTCGACCGCTTTCACCAGCGCCGGAAATTCATCGCCGCAGTTCAGGTTCACCCCGCGCTTGACAGCGAGGGCGACGGCCTCCTCCTGTGTGGGAACGGTCTTATGCCCGTTCTCGGAGTAGAGGTCGACCAGCGCCCAGCAGTCACTCACGATGTGGCCTTTAAAATTCCAGTCGCCCCTGAGTACATCCTGGAGCAGGTAACTGTTCGAGCAGCACGGCTCCCCGTTGGTGCTGTTGTACGCGCACATCACGGCTTCAACGCCGGTATCCACCAGGGCTTTGAAGGCGGGGAGGTACGTTTCGTAAAGGTCCTTGCGGGAGGCGATGGCGTCAAACTCGTGGCGCAGGCGTTCGGGGCCGCTGTGTACGGCAAAGTGTTTCGCGCACGCCGCCGCCTTGAGGTATTCGGGATGATCGCCCTGAAGGCCGCGGACGAAAGCGGTACCGAGGCGTGCCGTCAGAAACGGGTCTTCGCCATAGGTTTCCTGGCCGCGGCCCCAACGCGGGTCGCGGAAGATGTTGATGTTCGGGGTCCAGAACGTCAGCCCGCTGTAGTGCAGGTGATATCCTTTTGCCGTCGACACATTGTAGGTGGCGCGGGCTTCATCAGAAATCGCGGTAGCGATCCGGAAGATGAGGTCATCGTCGAACGTGGCGCCAAGCCCGATTGCCTGCGGGAACACGGTGGCCACGCCGGAACGCCCCACGCCGTGGAGCGCCTCGTTCCACCAGTTGTAGGCGGGAATATTCAGCCGCGGTATGGCCGGGCTTCGGTGCATCATCTGCAACACCTTCTCCTCGAGGGTCAACTTGCTGACCAGGTCTTTAACCCGCGTCTCAAGGGGTTGATCCGGATCGAGGTAGATGTCCGTCTGGGCCGCCGAACAAAAGGAAATGAGCAGTAAGAAAAAGCCAAAGCCTCTTTTTGCCATACGTGAATTAGTTTGCAGTCAACGTTTATATACCAGGATGCCTATCCCGTAAAGGTGGTCATCACATAGATTACGATACCGATCACCACCAGCGAGAAAACTATGTCCCACACGTTGTAGCTCGTCCTGTTGGAAGCCCGCTGCTCAGACGTGAGCGTACCGAAGGTGAGCCCCTCGATCTGCTTTGGCGACGGCGCGGGCGTAAAGGCGCTCACGGCAAGGCACAGCACGGCGGAAAAGAGGAAGAACCACGAGGCAAACGTGAGGAAGTTAACGGTTGCAAAAGTGTGAAAGAGGCTGCCCGGCGTAAGGGAATCATCGGCCAGTTCCAGCACAATGCGCAGGAATGCGACACACAGGCCGGCGACCAGCGTCGTCATGGCGCCGGCGGCATTGATCCGCTTATAGAAAATACCCAACAGGAATACCGCAGTGATGGGTGGCGCGATGTAGGACTGCACGGATTGCAGGTACTCATACAGCACGCCGGAGATTCCCTGCATCACGGGTATCCAGAGAATGCCCAGCACGACGACGATGCCTGTGGCAATTCTCCCCACGCGTACCAACTTGTGTTCGGGCGTATCCGGGCGTAATTTCTTATAGATGTCGACCGTAAAGAGTGTCGAGCACGAGTTGAACACCGACGCGAGGGAACTCATCAGCGCGGCCAGCAGTCCGGCAACGATGAGGCCGCGAAGGCCGATGGGCATCTTCTCCATCAGCAGCGTGGCAAAGGCCTGGTCGGCGGTATCCCAGTGCAGTTCACCCTTGTTCTTGAGTGCGAGTGCGATGACACCCGGGATCAGGAAAAGGAACACGGGAAGGAGTTTGAGGAAACCGGCGAAGATGGTCCCGCGCCGTCCTTCGGTAATGTTGCGCGCGGCCAATACGCGTTGCACGATGTATTGGTCGGTACACCAGTACCAGATACCGACGATGGAACTGGCGAAGACGAGGCTTGGCCAGGGGAAATCGGGATCGGAGGCGGGCCTCCACATGTTGAGGTAGCCTTCCGGCAGTGCTTCGCGCATGCCACTCACGCCGCCGACTTCATTGAGGCCGATCCAGGTAAGGGTCGCCGCGCCGAGCACGAGTACGACGGTCTGCAGGGCTTCAGTGTACACTACGGCGCGCATCCCGCCGAGGATCGTGTAGATACCGGTGAGGATGACCGTAGCCAGGGCACCCGTCCAGAATTCAATGTCGAGGATGGAGGCGATCACGATCCCGCCCGCGTAAACGGTCACCGAAACCTTCGTGAGCACATAGGCGATGAGTGAAAAGAGGCTGAGAAACCATCGCGTGTTAGCGCTGAACCTTCGTTCCAGGAACTCGGGCATGGTAAACACGCCGCTGCGATGGTAAAACGGTAGGAACACCCAGCCGAGGAGGATGACGATCCAGGCGTGGAGCTCATAGATCAGCATGGGCATTTTTCCACCGGCGCCGGCGCCGGCAAGGCCCACAATGTGTTCGGAGCCGATGTTGGAGGCGAAAATGGAAGCGCCTACCACGAACCACCCGATATTGCGGCCGGCGAGGAAGTAGTCTTCTGTGTTCTTGGTTTTGCGGGTCATCACCCACACCGCCACGCCGGCAAGCAGGAGGAAGTAGCCGATGATGGCGGTCCAGTCAAGTGCATGAAATCGATCCATAGGTCAGGTCAGGATTTGTGTGTTGGTTTTTAATAGGAGGTTAAATTTGTTGTTTATATTTATATGTTCCACCCGTCGGACCATCTTTTAATCATCTGACCGACCATAGTCACATCCGCCCCACAGATCAAAAACCCTAAAGTAATGAATCCGACCAATTCTGCAACCGATTGCAATTTTATTTACCAATATCGCTCAAAATATGGTATTTTTATATTAAAATTGCTGTGCAAGCGATTGAAATGAGCAGCCCCAAAGACGTCACTATTTACGACATAGCCAAAGCCCTGGACATCTCGCCGGCGACGGTGAGCCGCGGTCTGAAGGACCACCCCGGCATCAAAAAAGACACGAAAAAACGCATTCTGGAGGCCGCCCTTCAGATGGGCTATCAGCACAACAACTTCGCCCGCAACCTCCGCATCAAAAGGACCAACACCATCGGCGTGGTGATCCCCCGGCTCAACAGTTATTTCATGTCGACGGTCATCGCCGGTATGGAGAAAGTCGCCAACGACCGCGGTTACATCCTCATCATCAGCCAGTCGCAGGAATCGGTAAAGAAAGAGATCGCGAGCGTAAACACGATGTTCAATTCGCGCGTGGATGGTCTCCTGGTTTCCCTTGCCTACGACACGGAGAACCTGGACCACTTCAACGCCATGGTCAAGAAAGAGATCCCGATCATCTTCTTCGACCGTGTCGCCGAACACACCAAGTGTACCAGCATCGTCATCGACAACAGTAAGGCGGGATACGACGCCACCCATCACCTCGTGGAGCAGGGCTGCCGGCGGATCGTGTACATCGGCGGCAACCTCAGCCGGAATGTGTACGCCGACCGCCTCAAGGGTTACAAGCAGGCCCTTGCGGAACACGGCATCGCCTTCGATCCGTCGCTGGTGATCGTCAACAACCTCAGCGAACAATCCGGCAGCGACGCGGCAAAGCAGATCATGCAGATGGATCCGCTCCCCGACGGCGTGTTCTCCGCCAACGACACGGCGGCCGTCGCCTGCATCGGCGAACTGAAACAATCCGGAATAAAGGTACCCGAGCAGATCGCCATCGTCGGATTCAACAACGATCCCATCGCGCGGGTGGTGGAGCCCAACCTCACTACCATTCACTATCCCGGCCACGAGATGGGTGAGATCGCCGCCACCACCTTGCTGAATACGCTGATGAAGCTGCCGTCGGCAAAGCTGAACACGCTCGTGCTCCGCCACAACCTGATCGTACGTCAATCGTCAGTGCGCAATAAATAGATTACGTTCCAATTCGTTTTACTTTAGATGTACTTCAAAGTGGATGTAGTCAGGTGGTGGGGTTTGTCGCCAGGGCGCGGAGGGGCTGACGCGCGGGGGATTGAAGGTAATATCCCTTAAGTCAAGAAATTTGAACTACGGATAGCAAGACTTGTGTGACTTGGATGATTCCTTCTACAATGAACAATCGCCAACTTCTTCCCATTCTTCCCATTCGTAATTCGTAATCCGTACCTCGTAATTCGTACCTCGTAATTCGTAATTCGTAATTCGTAATCCGTACCGCTCACTTCACGTTCCATCATGAAGAAAACCATTTTCCTCCTCACCGTCCTTCTCGCCATCTCCCGGCTGGTCTCCGCCGACGACGGGTATCGCCTCTGGCTTAAGTATGACCTTGTGCGCGACGAAGCCCTTCGTGCGCAATACCGCACGCTCATCCGGGGATGGGTCGTCAACGGAAATTCCGCCACCGCGGACGTGGTCAGGAACGAATTCCGCCTCGCCCTCCCCTCTCTTCTCGGCGTGGCTCCGGACGAAACGGGTGCCGGAAACGTCATCGTCGGGACTGTGGCATCGCTGTCGGAGAAATATCCGGAGGTCCGCAAACGCGCCCGGGACCTCAACGACGAAGGATTTGTCCTCTGCACGATAAAGAAGAACGCATCCACCACCATCGCCATCGCCGGCAAGACGGAAGTGGGGATGCTTTACGGCGCCTATCATTTCCTGAAACTTCTCCAAACGCAACGCCCCATCGGCGCGCTCGACGTGGTCAGCAATCCGAAGACGAAAATCCGCATCCTCAACCACTGGGACAACCTGGACCGCACCGTGGAACGCGGCTATGCCGGTTTTTCCATCTGGGACTGGCATAAGCTACCCGACTACATCGACCCGCGCTATCACGACTATGCCCGCGCGAATGCATCCGTCGGCATCAACGGTGCCGTGCTCACCAACGTCAACGCCAATGCGCTGATCCTGACCCCATATTATCTCGAGAAGGTAAAAGCCCTGGCCGATGTGTTCCGTCCTTACGGTATCCGCGTGTACCTCACGGCACGCTTCAGCGCGCCCATCGAGATCGGGGGGCTGCAGACCGCCGACCCGTTGGACGCGAACGTCCGCCGGTGGTGGAAGGAAAAGATCGACGAGATCTACCGGGTGGTGCCCGACTTCGGCGGCTTCACAGTAAAGGCCAACTCCGAGGGACAACCCGGCCCGCAGAATTACCAGCGCACCCACGCCGACGGCGCCAACATGCTCGCCGACGCGATCAGCCCGCACAACGGCATCGTTATGTGGCGCGCCTTCGTCTACGACAACAATGTACCCGTCGACCGTACCAAGCAGGCCTACGACGAGTTCAAACCCCTGGACGGATCTTTCCGCGACAACGTGATGGTACAGGTGAAGAACGGCCCGCTGGACTTCCAACCGCGCGAACCTTTCCACCCGCTCTTCGGGGCCATGCCGGCGACGCCGCTGATGATGGAGTTCCAGATCACCCAGGAGTACCTCGGGCAGGCGACACACCTCGTCTACCTGGCGCCGATGTACAAGGAATGTCTCAACGCCGACACATACGCGAAAGGGCGCGGTTCGACCGTGGGTAAGGTCATCGATGGCACACTCGAAGGACATGCCCTCACGGGGATGGCGGGTGTCGCCAACATCGGCAACGACCGCAACTGGTGCGGCCATCCCATCGCCCAATCAAACTGGTACGCGTTCGGGCGGCTGGCCTGGGATCACGCCTTAACGGCGGAAGCGATCGCCGATGAATGGATCCGCATGACGTACGGGAACGACCCCGCGGTTGTCGCCACCCTGACGAAGATGATGATGGCATCGCGGGAGATCACCGTGCAGTACATGACGCCGCTGGGCCTCCATCACATCATGGGCTATGGCCACCATTACGGTCCCGGCCCCTGGGTGCGCGACAAACCCCGCCTCGACTGGACGTCGGTGTACTACCACAAGGCGGATGAGAAGGGGTTGGGATTCAACCGCTCGTCGACGGGCACCAACGCGCTGGAGCAGTATGCACCCGAGGTGCGGAAGCGCTATGAGCCGATCGGCGCGTGTCCCGAAGCATACCTCATGTGGTTCCATCACGTGCCCTGGGACCACACGATGAAGTCCGGCCGCACGCTGTGGGAAGAACTCTGCCACGCCTACCACCAGGGCGCGGACTCTGTGACGTGGATGCAACGCCAGTGGGCGTCGCTGGAAGGAAAGGTCGACCCCGGACAGCACGCACACGTAAAACAGTTTCTCGCCATCCAGGCGAAAGAGGCGCGCTGGTGGCGCGACGCGTGCCTGGCGTACTTCCGGCAGTTTTCAGGACGGGAAATCCCGGAAGGGCTGGAGCAGCCTGCGCACGACGTTAAATACTACGAAAGTTTGGAGTTCCCGTACGCGCCGGGGATCAGGCCGAGGTGGTAGGGTTCAATTTCCGGATTCAGGATTCACTGATATTCAGGATTCGATTGCCGCAAACGGCCCGAATTGGCTATTCGTTGTAATCGACGCCTCATACGTCTAAGCAAGTCAAAGGTCTGAAAAACTTCCCGCGAATGTCAGGTCTCCCATTTATGTTCGCAATAGAAGCACCTGTGCTGTTTCACCGGTGTCGCGGTTAACAGGAAATCCGAACAATAGCCAGGACCAACCGGCTATCGACCTTGAATACTTCTCGGTTGCCGTGTTATTTGAACCACAGTTTGGGCAGATCAAATCATTACGACCCTACTCGAGCTGGAAGTCAACAGGCGTTTGTTCCATGCTTACGTTCAAAATCCGTAGCGCTTCGTCAGCTTGATGTTCGGGGACTCTTAGTTTTATTCCACCCAATGCGTTCTTTAGAATCCACTTTACGGTCACCGTATTCTCGTCCGCCAAATAACAATTGATTCCTTGCCCTTCCAGGTTTTGTTTGTCAAAATTGGCCGTCAAATAATCGTCATATGTCGCTATGGTAACGAAGTCGTTCATCCATTGTCGAAGTCTAATGTCAACCCTCGTATTGATGATATTCGGTTACGGTCAAATAATATCCGTCCGGGTCTCGCAGCGAAAATTCCTTCTTTCTTGAATTGGGGTTTAGGTGGACATCTTCTTCCACGGGCCAGTTCATACGTTCAACGTTTGCGCGCACGGCGTTCAAGCTGTCCGTCTTATAATATAAGATCAGGCCGTTTCCCGGCGTAATTTTTGGATCTGTCATTGTCGGATGTTGGTGTTCGCCCCATTTATGCAGGCAAATCAGGATTTCACCATGCGCATCCTTTAATACCGCAAAGTCATCGCCCCCGTGGGTTCGCTTACACCCGAACACGGATTCATACCAATCTGAACTGTCACGCACATCTTTTACTGCTATTATGGGATCAATCTTTATCATTGCGTTTTAGGTAACCGGAAGTCACAACAGCATTGTCACCTGAAATGATCTCTCGCGTTCTACGCGTATTTAGAAACAAAATTACCACTCCCGCCAAAATAAATGGGATGCTTAAAAGCTGCCCCATGTTCAAGATCATTCCATCCTCAAATTGTTCCTGATTCATCTTGAAGAACTCGTCAACAAATCTGAAGCTAAAAAGCACAATCAACGACCAACCAAAAAGGGATCCTCTCTTGAATCTGTCTTTTTGTTTAAACCAAACCCAAAACAATATAATGAAAGACACAAAGTAATGGAAAGCCTCGTACAGTTGCGCAGGGTGCCTGGGGACACTGTCCCTACTTGCAAAAACAAATCCCCAGGGCAGGTCGGTCGGCACACCAATCATCTCCGAATTCATGAGATTTCCCAATCTTATGATGCAAAACGTCAAGGCGGCCACTATTGAAATTCTGTCAAGCATCCAAAAGTAGCTTACGTTGGTCTTTCTGGCAACTAAGTAAATCGCGATCAGTATACCAATAACGCCACCGTGACTGGCAAGCCCTCCCTCCCATACCATGAATACCTTATGAGGGTTTTGGAGATAATAGGTTGGGTCATAGAATAAAACGTGTCCCAGTCGCGCACCGAGAATCGTTGCGGCCACCATGTAAATAGTCAACGTGTCTATCTCTTTGATGGGGCGACCCTCTCTTTTATAAATAAAATACATGATCTGTTGACTAATCAGAAATGCCAGCGCGAAAAACAGTCCGTACCACCTGACGGGATGATTGATAATCGGGATGGTAAAAATATTCGGGTCTATGTCCCATATCAGGTAAGTCAATGCGTTTAATAGATTCATTGCTGTCGTTTATGTTAAACTGCGACTGCCCACTAAATGTCTCTAACCCCGTTGTTGCTTTGACTTCTGAACCTTCACCTCCGACCAGCGTTTTGTATTTTAAAGCGCGTTGCTGGCGTTCATTGCATTCCCGGATGGCTTTTTAATCAGTTCTTTAAACGCCATGATCATTTTTTGTAACTCAGTTTCGGTTTCCTTATGCGTTATGTTTCCTTCTCTGGAAACCTTGCCCTTTATTCCCTGAATTAAAAGCGTTGTATCTTCTGTGAAATGGGTCTGTATCGTCCTCATAATGAGTTTCAATTCCTCGTGTGCTTTTTCCCCGCTTGCCGAAGCTGTTATAAGTCCAATAGGTTTATCCGAAAATACAGTTGTTGACACACACCATTCAAGGATATTTTTCAGTCCGCTCGGAATGCTAAAAACGTATTCAGGTGTGCAAACCACTATTCCGTCAGCATTCAAAATCTTGTTTCTGAAGTCAGTAATCTTATCGGGCACATCTCCATCAGTCAATTCAGGCCTGAAATGTGGAAATTCAGTCAAATCGTCGATCAACTCAAAATCAAATTCGGATTCTTCCGATTCAGCAATGTATTTTAGAATTGCCAGATTTCCGGAATTCCGACTCGCACTTCCACAAATACCGATTATTTTCTTTTTACGCCTCATCTTTTTGGATCGATCTATTCAGCCACGACTTATCTCACATGTCACCACTGGTTATGGTGAGTTTATGAGTCGTCAATGCCCAGAAGGAATCTTGAAACTCCACCATTGATTATATGAATTTGTTTGGCGGGGCCTGATTTCATTCACGCTAATGTTATGCGTTTGTTTTGAAGTTCAATTTTAAAGTTAACTTTTGCTTTCAAAGCATGAAATACTTTCAAAATTGTATCAACTGTAACGTTGTTCGCATTTCTTTCCAATTTTGAAATCTGTGCCTTCTGTACACCAATCAAGTCTCCAAGTTGTTCTTGTGTCAAATTACGTTGCTGTCGTGTTACACGGATCACTTCTCCCAGGAGTTCAAGATTTAATTCAAATTCATATGCATCCCTTTTCGCTGTCCCACGTTTGCCAATCATTTCGTCCTTGATGTTGTCAAGTTTGTATGTCTTTAATTTCCCGCTGATTTGTCAGATCGGTGCGTGTATGACGCGCGTTCCACCGTCCAGCCCGATCGTGTCCCTGAGTGCCTGAATATAACGATTGCCGGTTCCGGGTTCAAGCAGATGAGTAGCAAAGCCGTAATATAGGCAACATGTGGGCCCTCGCCCTGGCGGGATGCCAATCCTTGAAAATTGGATACGCTCCAAGCCACCCTCCCGTCCCGGGTCAGATGCTGCCAACGGCCCCTTCCCTTGAGCTTTTTCCGGCTATGGCCTCAGCCTCCGCCACTTCGAAGGCATGCTCCTCCACGCGCAGCAGGCTGTCGTAGGGCCCACGCGGCGAGATGAGCTTGACGATCACGGGCGACGTCTCCACCGCGATGAACAACAACATGATGAACAGGTGCGCCCAGAGGATGGCATCGCTGGCGGCCGTAATGCGACTTAGCGCCTCCAGCCGCGCCGCGAGCCCGTCGATGGTACTCCGCTCCATCGCCGCAAGGTCGCGCCCCATGGCAGCCTCGCTTGCGGCCAGTGCCGTCTCGATACGCGCGATCCGCGGACCGTACGCATCCTGCATCCGGCGCAGTTCCGCGTCGGCCCGGTTCGCGTCGGCCTTCTTGATCTTATAAATCGGTCCCGGGTTTCGGCGCATGCTTCCGCCCGTGCCGTCTGCCTCTTCCCGGGCAATGCGCACCAGTTCATCGCGGGTCCTTTTCCGGGCGCCGATCTCGCCGCGCAACGCGTCGCGCTCGGCTTTCAGGCTGTCCTGATGGGGAATATAACGCAGCTTCAGTTCGCGCTCCTGCCGCGCATAGGCTTCCTGTTCCATCACCGTAAGTTCCGGCGCGATCTCCTTTTCGAAAATCTTCAGTTCAAGGGGCTTTGCAATGACGATGGAGATGATCAGCGCCAGCATTATCCTGGGGGTAGCCATCCAGAGCTCTTGCCGCATGTTGCCCACCTTGCGCATGCTGCTGATGATGTAGCGGTCGAGGTTGAAGATCATGAGACCCCAGATCAGCCCGAAAACCACGGCGGCAGACACCTGGTCGAAGACCGTATAGAGGGCATATCCTGCGGCCAGCGCAGCGAAGAGGCCGGTAAAGAAAATGGTCGCGCCCATGCCGGCGTATTTGTTCGTTTCCGTGGGACACTTTTCGAGGAGTGAGCGGTCCGCGCCTGAGCATATGAGGAAAAAGGAGGCGATCTTGGTCATGTATGGGAAAAAACGGCTGAAAAACCCGCGTTATTGCGGCGGCTCACGCAAATTCGGAGCCAGTTACATTTTCAGCGAAGGCACCCTCAAATCTGCGTTACGGGCAGCTGCGGATGTACAAATATGGACAGGGCCTGTGCGGAACAACGGCCGCCAGACCGCCAGCCGGAGATGAACGCCAAGACAAACTGTTGCATGTAATGAAAGGCGCCACATGTTCACAATCGGCGAAGGTCACCCCCCTACCTTTGTTCTACACCTGATAACTGACTTGTGATATGAACCTGGAAGGATTGACACCGCAGCAGCGCAAGTTTATCGTGGACCTCAGCAAGAGGATTCATTCACTGGAGACCAAGCTGGCTGTCTTGCAGGCGCGGCTGGTCAAGATCGATCCGGAACTCACCTCCAGCCTCGCCCGCGATTTCACCCACCTGAGCCTGAACTGACCGCACGCAAGTGATGGTCGACGGTCAAACCGTGGATGGTGGACGATCAAGCGGTCGACGCTCAACGCTCCCGCTGCAACGAACAGAAAAAATCTTCAAGCGTGATCTTGTGAATGGCAAGCAGCCGGCAGAGGCTCTTGAGGGTGAGATTGGTCTTTCCTTTTTCCATCCTCCAGTACTGGACACGGGGGATGTCAAAATCATAGGCAAAGTCTTCGTGACTGGTGTATCCCTTCTCTTTACGCAACTCGGTAAGTCTCGCCCCAATTCGCTCCAATGTCGCCTTTAACGCATCTTCTTTCACAGCAGTCTATTAATGATTCTTCGTTTCGCTAATTTGTTTAGTAAACACCCCGCCTGTTACCCCGTATAATAGCACCTCATTTATGATACATGGTAGCGATGGCGTGACCCTCTCCCGCCAAAAGTGTTTCAGCGAACGAGCCTTAAAATAACGCGCCAATTTGTGCCGCACGGGACGATCTTGAGAATGGGTTATGCTTTCTGCGCAATTTTTTCAAACTTGGGGCAAACGTCCATACCCCTTGAAACAGCTGATAGTTACCATCGTCGCCATGGCCGTGTTGTGTCAGGGCCGCGCACAGGATACCACCGCGTACGAAAAGAGGAACTTTGTCTCCTCCAGCGGCCATAACCTGCCGTACCGTATTCTTTTTCCCGAGGGATACAGCAAGGACAAATCCTACCCGCTGGTGCTGTTCCTTCATGGCGCCGGCGAGCGTGGCAACGACAACACCAGTCAGCTTATTCATGGTGCGCGAATGTTCCTCGATGCGGACGTGCGGGCGAAATACCCGGCGATCGTAGTGTTCCCGCAGTGCCCCCGTGAAAGTTACTGGTCGGCGGTCAAGATCGACCGGTCGGAGAATCCCTACACGCTGGACTTCGACTATGCGGAAGCGCCGACACCCGCGCTCGAGGCCGTGGCGGAACTGGTCACCAAACTCTCGCGCGAGGAAGCCGTCGACCCCGACCGCCGCTATGTGATGGGCTTGTCCATGGGCGGCATGGGTACTTTCGAGATGGTATACCGGCATCCCCGTACCTTCGCGGCGGCCGTTCCGATCTGCGGAGGCGGCGACGATAGCCGCTACGACAAGCGTGTCCGCGACGTGGCCTTCTGGCTCTTCCACGGTGCCGCCGACGCGGTCGTCAACGTCGAAGAATCCCGCGCCATGGAACGCCGGCTGCGGGAACTCGAGGTCAGGGAACTGGACTACACGGAATATCCCGGCGTCAACCACAACAGTTGGGACAGCGCCTTCGCCGAACCGGAACTGCTTCCCTGGCTGTTCTCTCAAAAACGATAACCGGCATCCATCCCCGACGAGGCCGGGCCCACGCGAAACGCCGGGTCAGGTCGTCCCTTTTTACCATACCAAAAGGTTTATAACTTTACAGCCTTTCCACTATGGCATGACTGACGAAAAGAGCCTGAACTTCCTTGAAGAAATCGTTGAACGGGATGCCCGCGACGCCCGGTATGATAAGATCGTGACAAGGTTTCCCCCCGAACCCAACGGCTATCTCCACATGGGCCACGCCAAGAGCATTTGCCTGAACTTCGGGCTCACGCGGAAGTTCGGCGGCTATACCAACCTGCGGTTCGATGACACAAACCCCGTGACTGAAGAGACGGAATACGTCGACAGCATCAAGAACGACGTCCGCTGGTTGGGTTTTCAATGGGAGAATGAACGCTACGCCTCCGACTACTTCCCGCAGTTGTACGCCTTCGCCCTGAAACTCATCGACAAGGGGCTCGCCTACGTGGATGATTCCACGAGCGAAGAAATCGCCGAACAGAAGGGAACGCCCACGGCGCCGGGAAGGGAAAACCAATATCGCCGGCGTACCCCGGAAGAGAATCGCCGGCTCTTTGAGGAAATGAAGGCGGGCAAATACCGCGATGGAGAGAAAGTACTGCGCGCGAAGATCGACATGGCCCACACGAACATGCACATGCGCGATCCCATTCTCTACAGGATAAAGCACGCGCACCACCACCGCACGGGCGACACCTGGTGCATTTACCCGATGTACGACTTCGCCCACGGCCAGAGCGACGCCATCGAGGGCGTAACCCACAGCGTTTGCACGCTGGAGTTTATCCCCCACCGCGAACTCTACGACTGGCTCATCGAAAAACTGGAGATCTACCCGTCGAAACAGTATGAGTTCGCACGCCTGAACATGACCTATACCATCATGAGCAAGCGCAAATTGTTACAGCTTGTCAACGACGGCCATGTGAACGGATGGGACGATCCGCGCATGCCTACATTGAGTGGCGTACGGCGGCGGGGTTACACGCCCGAAAGCATCCGCGAGTTCTGCGAGAAGATCGGCGTGGCCAAGCGGGAGAATATGATCGACGTGGGCCTCCTCGAGTTCTGCGTCCGCGAACACCTCAACCACATCGCCCTGCGGCGCATGGTCGTCTTCGATCCCGTAAAAGTGGTTATCACCAACTACCCGGAAGGGGCGGCTGAAATGCTTGCTGGCGAAGACAACCCGGAAGACCCGGCAAGCCCTTCGCGTGAGATTCCCTTCGGTCGAGAACTGTACATCGAGCGCGAGGACTTCATGGAGCATCCGCCGAAGAAATATTTCCGGCTGTCGCCGGGACAAATGGTTCGCCTGAAGCACGCCTACATTATCCGATGCGAGGAAGCCGTAAAAGATGAACGCGGCGACGTCGTTGAAATTCGTTGCACCTATGTTCCCGAAAGCCGCAGCGGGTCCGACACGTCGGGCATCAGCGTCAAGGGTACACTCCACTGGGTTAGCGTGAAAGATGGCCTCCACGTGGAGGCGAGGATGTACGACCGCCTTTTTAAGGTGGCGGACGTGAGCGAGATGGACGGCGACTTCCGCGAACATCTCAATCCCGATTCGCTACAGGTCGTCACGCACGCCGTGGGCGAGCCTGCCCTCGCAACAGCCCGCGGCGAGGAGCGCTATCAGTTCCTCCGCAAAGGGTACTTCTGCCTCGATCCGGATTCCACCAGCGACCACCTGATCTTTAACCGCACGGTGACCCTACGCGACCTGTGGACGAAGGGTGCAAAAGGCTGATCTCCGAACCTCGTTGGCTGGAAATTGTCGCTTACCAGCGGCGCATCGTCAAAACACCACGAAGAAGAACTCGGTCTTGTCGTTGGAATACCCCAGAATAAAGGCAAGCGATTTCACCAGTTTGGAAAATTTGTCGGGCTTCACGAGGAATCGTGCCCCCAACAGTTTGCAATTGTTGATCTCGTCCTGGTTTGAGGTGGTGGAATACATCACCACGTTGATATCGCGGAAACGCGGGTTGCGCCGGATTTCCTCCAGGCATTTCCGCCCGTCCATCACCGGCATGTTGATGTCGAGGAAAATGTAGTCGGGAGACAACACCACGCTGTCGAGGACCTCCAGGGCTTCCTGGCCATTGGTGGCGCTGAGCACCACGATCTTTTTGATCGATTTCCCTTACGGCCTCGGTAAAAAACTCAAAGTCCTCCGTATCATCATCCACAGCTAGTATGATCATAAATCAATCGGGGTTTGCCGAAAGATACGATCATTTTTTAAGGCGAAAGTGCGACAAGTTGGCTTTTTTATTGTGAGACGGCGAGGCTGTTTTGGGAATAGTGTCCCACCGACATGCCCGATTTCAGTACCACCGGTATCCGGTACGAATACAGCAGTTTCTTTATCCGCGTTTCCCATGCCTTTACACTGAAGCGGAAGGTCACGCGACCCGACGTTTGCGGATATTTCTCCACAGGTCCCAGGTCAAGGGAAGACTGAATGATCTCCTCATATAAGGCGGAACGATTGAGCAGGAGATAGAATCCCCAAAGCTTTATCTCGACCACATCCTGATTGGCTTTGTGCGGGGTTGAATCGGTGTTGGCGGTTGCTGTCATAACGGTAATGGATTGGATGTACCGTCACGGTCAAAAAATTATACCATTCCCCAAATCAGCCTTTCTCAAACTCGACAATAAAGGTAGCGCCTTTCCCGGCCTGGGTTTCGCACCAGACCCTGCCGTTCATCAATTCGACGTAGCGCTTTACGATCGATAAGCCGAGGCCCGTCGAATGTTCACCTCCGGTGGGCTTGGCGCTTAGTTTTTGAAATTTCCTGAACAGAAGCTTCAGGTCGTCTTCGCTGATGCCGGGACCCGAATCCCTGACGAGGATCTGAACGCGGTCGTCCTCCCGCCGCGTGCCGATGTGTACTTCTTTGCCCCGGTCTGAAAACTTGATGGCGTTTGACAGCAGGTTCTCCATAACCTGGGTGACAAAAAGCTGGTCGCCCTTTATCTTCAGGCCGTTTTGCGGCGCCGTGTAGATGCGGATATCCTTTCGGGTGGCGACTTCATCAAACGTCTTGACGACCTGCGTGATCAGCGGCGCCACCGGCAGGTCTTCCATGAGGAGCTTGACGCGGTTTTGTTCGATGGAGTCTAGGTCCAGGATATTGCTGATCATCTTATTGAGCCGGATGGCAGCGTCGGTAATTCCCTGCAAGAGGTCCCTTTGTTCCGCGGGCAACGCCGGATCGCTGACCATGCACACTTGTGCGAGCCCCTGCACGTGATTGATCGGCGTACGCAGGTCGTGTGCGAGGATGCTGATGAGGTTGGTCTTCTCTTCGTCCAGCGCAATGAGTTGACTGTTGCGTTTTTCCAACTGCCGGTTTTTCAGTTCAATGCTCTTTCGTTGTTCCTCGATCTTTTTCTTTTGCTGGCTTCGTTTGGTATAAAGGACGATGATGACGATGAGGAACACCAGGATGAGGGTGGAGAGCGCGATGAGAAAATTTCTGGCGCGTGTTTCCTGCTCTATCCTTTCGTATTTACCCATCAGGTCTTTGTACTGGATCTCTTTTTCCTTGGTGAGCAGCACGACCATGTCGTTTGATTGGATGGCGAGGCCTTCGATAAAATAGTAGAGTTCGAGATCGATATAGCGTCCGATGATACCCTTCAGCGTGGCTGGGAACGAGGGGTCATTAAAGAAGGCCGCCAATGGCTCCGACCAATCGCTGCCCGCAGGATGAATAAAGGCATAGCCCTCGCGTTTGACGGGGAACAGGTTCTGTCGGTTGACGTTAACGGATGGATCATCGCTGAAGATCATCATATAGACCGGCAGGTCGATGAAGCCGAAGGCGCTGTCGCGGGCCTCGACCGCCCGCATGATGTTTTCACTGCTGGGAATGTATTGCATCCGGAAGTCGAGTTTGCCTTCCGCCCTCAGCTTGAGGAGGTCTTGCTCGTACGTCGTTTCCGCGATGGTAATGGCCGTAAGCTCCGAAAATATTTGATTGAACTCGTCGCGGCTCGCAACGATAGGGACGTCCTTGCTGGTGATCAACACGGAGATGTCCGACATGTATGAATCGCTGAAACCGACTTCGTCCTGGCGTTCGGGTGTGATGGAAAACGCCGATGCCCCGAAAACGCCGCCGCCCGCGGGCCGGCTCCGGATGATGTCGTAGGTGTCGCCAAAGCTCCTGGCCTCGATCCAGTTCACCTCAAGGTCGACGTCGTAGCGGGTCTCGACAAATTGCCGGAAGGCCTCGAAGATCTCGTATTCAATGCCGGCCATCCCTTCGGCGTTCTGGTAAATGAAGGGCTGAGATTCGTACCAGTACACGTTGACCGTACCCTTGCCGCTGTTGCGCACGTGCTTCCACGCGTCTCCATCCGTCTGGGCAAAGGCGGCCGTTGAGAGGAGTCCGGCAATGAAAGTCCACGAGGGTCCGTGTTTTAGCATAACGGCGGGGTTGATCACAAGCTACGCCTGGAAGGTACGGCCGGAATCACCGGCGTTCCCCTGCCAGCGGGAATAGTTTTTATCGATCTAAGTACAAACGTCCATGGAACATCAACTCATTAACGCACTCATCGGGCTTTTGTCCAAAACCAGCGGCGAATCCCTCATCCACGACCTGGTGCGCGAGGTCGAGGAGAGCGGCAACCAAAAGGTGTGGACTCCTGCCGAAATTGAAAAAGCCCTCAGGTACATCACCTGGCAGACCGCGAATTTCGGAACGGCCGAAGCTTCCGCGATCATCGAATCGCTCATCACGCGCTATCAACTCCGCGCCGAAACTTTTGCACATCACGACGACAACGGCCCAGCCACGGGCATCAAAGGTCTGCAGTGACGTTCCCCTCCACATGGCGGACCTACCAAAGTTACCAACTTTTGGTAAACGTCCTAACGGAAAACCATGGTTATTCATGATTTGCAAATTCCCTGTCCGGAGAAATTCTTTGTGACCCTCCTTTGGATTGTTCTGTCGATCAAATCGGTGCCGTAATTTCTGGATTGACTTGTTCATAGCCACATTAGGAGCTGCCTAAGACGCATAGCGCAATGGATTGCATAGTTGCCGAAGCATGCTCCTTCGCGTTCCAGAAGTTTTGCGACCTGATCAATGTGGTGAATCTGCGTTGTGGTGTGCCTTAATTCAACGCATTGACGCGTCGTTCGTCACTTGTTGTTCTTCACATCTGCCAGCGCGATCTTCAGTGGAATGCGCTTCAACGGTTTGTCAGCGCTGTACACTTTCACGGCGGCGATCTTGTCGATCACATCAAAGCCCTCGACAACTTCACCAAAAACGGTGTATTGCTGGTCGAGGGACATATACCCTCCCTGGGTCATGTAGATTTCCTTTTGTTCGGCGGTGAGGGTCAGGCCATGATTTGCAGCCTCGGTTTCAACCTGGTAGTCGGCGTACGGCGACCCGTGCACGATAAAAAATTCGGTAGAGGATGACTTCAGTTCCGGGTTATCCTCGTCCTGGCGGGCCATGGCCAGCGCGCCTTTTTTGTGAATATACTTCTTGTTGAACTCGGCGGGGATCATGTAGGGCAACTGGTGGTCAGGGTCTCCCGCCTGTATCATGAACTGATAAAAGACCCGATAGAATTCGGCATTTTCGTAGTGTCCGTCTTTGATAAGCTTGACAAAATTCGCGCGATGGAGTGGGGTATCGTCGTAGAGATGGATGCGCATGGTCCCGTATTCCGTTTCAATAACCACTTCGTTCTCGGGGTTCTGTTTGCCGTACCGCGTCAGCAATTCGACAATGTTTTCATTAGTCACGATCTCTTTCGGTTTTTCTCCGCACGAAGCTATCGCAAAGACGGCGAAGATGGCCACGAGCATTGCCGGCCGTAACGGGAAGAAATGAAAGTTGCAGGAGAATCTGTTCATAGCGGTTTCAAATACAGGGTAAAGTTAGTTGAATTTGGAGAAGTTGAAAGTCGGAGCTGGTTTGAAAGATAGGGCGGTGTGGCAGAGAGAGCGGGTTACAAATTACGAGTTACGAATGACGAATGACGAATGGGAAGAGTGGGGTTGAATTGACGGGTGGGCGTTGTGGATGCCTTAAACGAGACCGGAGGTACGAGGGACGAAGGACGAGGGACGATGGGAAGAGTGGGGTTGAATTCAAGCGTGTTCGTTGTGGATGAGGTAACGGTGAATTAAGGTACGAGGTAAGAGGGACGAGGTACGATGGGAAAGGCGAGGTGCAATTAAGAAGCTTGGCTTAGTGGATCGTTAACCGAAGGCCGGATGCCGAGTTACGAATGACGAATGGGAAGGGCGGGGTTGAATTCAAGCATGTTCGTTGTGGATGAGGTAACGGTGAATTAAGGTACGAGGTAAGAGGGACGAGG
>CAZKBK010000019.1:79286-83125 GCA_964551035.1 uncultured Roseivirgaceae bacterium
TCAAGCATGTTCGTTGTGGATGAGGTAACGGTGAATTAAGGTACGAGGTAAGAGGTAAGAGGGACGAGGTAAGAGGGACGAGGGACGGCGCCGTGGGTATCCCGTAAACGTCGGGATGCATTTTCGAGACACGAATTTCACGGTCATCACCACCCGCCACTACCAGCAACCGCCCGCACACAAACGACGCCTTAACGTAACACGCGATTGTAATTGCTTCCTCATGGCCGTACTTTATTATTAAATCAATCAACTTATGAAAAGAACATTCACACTACTGTCGTCGGTGCTGCTCACCTTTGTGTTGGGCACCGATGGGATTGCACAGGTAACGACGCCACGGGCGGCAAGTCCGGCGGCTACCGTTTCTCAGACGATCGGAATTTCAACGGCTACTGTAGCGTATTCACGACCTTCCGTGCGCGAAAGAAAAATATGGGGCGCCCTCGTCCCGTTTGGCTGGAACAAACAGGCCTTCGGCAACGGCAATTCGGCGCCGTGGCGCGCGGGCGCAAACGAGAACACCGTCGTCACATTCTCGCACGCGGTGAAGGTGGAAGGCACCGAAGTGCCCGCCGGCACGTACGGCTTGTTCTTCGTGATCAACGAGGACAACAGCGGCGAGGTGATCCTCTCCAAAGACCATCGCTCATGGGGAAGCTTCTTTTATGAATCCGCCAATGACCAGCTCCGCGCCAAGATCCGGTTGCGCGAACATCCGCACACGGAAATGCTCACCTTTGAATTCATCAACCTGACACGCAACACCGCCGAACTGGTACTTAACTGGGAGAAGAAACAATTCCCCGTAAAGCTTGAATTCGCCGTGGACGACATCGTGATGGCCAACGCAGCGGAAGAACTTAAGGGGCCCGCCGGCTTCAATGCGATGGGCTTCATCAGCGCGGCCAACTACGCGCTCGCCAACAAAGTCAACCAGGAAAAAGCCCTCGAATGGATCGACCGTGCGCTGGCGACCAACAATACCTTCGCGGCCAAGCGTGTCAAGGCGGGACTGCTGCAACAAACAGGCAAGACCGCCGAAGGCGAAAAGATCATGGAAGGAGCGATAGCCACGGCAACGGTGGTGGAACTGAACGTCTACGGATACCAGTTGCTCAACCAGGGAAACCACGACGAGGCTATCCGGATCTTCACCTTGAATACAACCCGTCACCCCAAGGATCCGAACGTATGGGACAGTCTTGGTGAAGGGTACGCCATCAAAGGCGACAAGGAGAATGCTATCAAGAACTTTAAGAAATCACTGAGCCTGAACCCGCCGGACAACGTAAGGGCCAATTCTGAAAAATACCTGAAGCAATTTGGGGCAATGTAGGAGACCAAACCTTAGGCCCGCTCCGCGAGGAACGGGCTTAAGATTTGACTAACCTCAAAGACGTGGCACCTCAGGCACCTTCCATCGAGTCGTGTCCCTCCAGCTTGACGAGCTTGTTGTAGATGCCCAAAAGGAGAAAGGGCGCTGCCCACTGTCCGACAAAAAGTGCAAGGTGATCCTGCTTGAAAAGTTTCAACGTCAGCGATGACGCCATCGCCGTTACCGACGCCCACAAGAACGTATCCGACGGCAGCTTTGCCGTTTGTTCCTCGATAGTCTTCGCAACGACCCCTTCCCGCTTTTGCGGATTAAAGTTTTCAGCTTTGCGCTTTGCCTCATGCGCCATGGTTTTTACATCAGTTGCCATAGTGTAATTTGTTTAAATGGATGTATTTCCTGCAACGTCTGAAACCCCGAAAGCAAAACAACCGGCGTCAAACAGCCTTACTGACGGAGCGTTTCATCGCCATGAGGTGTAAAATTTTTGTACCCTTTTAAAAAAAAACGGACGGGAAGCAGGCCGGTCTTTTAGTCAACCGGCGAGATGTTGCGTTGAAGCGAATCGAGTGTGGGCTTGTTCTTGTAGTATTCCTCAAAGCGTTTTCTGTTCTTCCTGATGTTGGCCCTCACAGCTCTCGGAAGCGTGGTCTTTCCGCCAGGTTGGGGGCAATCCCACTCCTCGATAAGGTCGGCGCTCTTTACGGCCCTCGGCTTTGGCCGGTCGGTCCGCGTACTCCGCTCCCGCTCGCGTGCCGACGCCGCCAGCGACCGCTGGTAGGCGCGCATATAGTTCGAAGGCCGCTTGTTCAGTTTAACCGTCTTGCGTTTGGGACAGCCCATTTCATTCACCCGGCAGGCGGAAAAGCTCAGGATCATGCCGATCAAAATGAGTCGCAATAACATCTTCATTCCGGGTAGACGGCGATAAAACTTATACCATGGTAATTTAGGGCTTATTGACCTAACGGGCCAGCAGCGTTGGAAGTATTTTTCCCCGCGTTTTTCCAATGTCGTCGGCATTGCTTTTTAACTGATTCTCGGCTAATGGGAATACTATGTCAGAGAGGAAACAGCCATACCGCGGAAAAAGACTGATACAGACCCTTGCGATCATCGTGGTCGTGGTCGCTGTGGTGCGCATCGCGCTTCCCTACGTCGTGTTGCACTTTGCCAACAAATCCCTGGCCCAACTCGACGGCTATCGGGGACACATTGAAGACATCGACCTGGCTTTGATCCGCGGCGCCTACAAGATCGACAGCATCTACATCCACAAGGTCGACAGCGCCACGCAAAAAGAAACGCCGTTCTTTGCCGCTTCGCTCATCGACCTGTCGGTGGAATGGCGGTCACTCTTCAAGGGCTCACTCGTCGGTGAGCTGAAGTTTACCAACCCGGAGTTGCTGTTCACGCGCGACAAAGTCGAGCCGGACGATGTCCGGGAGGACTCGGTCACCTTCAAACAACTGCTCGAAGGTTTCATGCCCCTTAAGGTAAACCGATTTGAAGTCGCCAACGGCAAACTCCGCTATCGCGATGCCAACGTGGAACCGCCCGTAGACATCGCCCTTACCGAAGCCGACATCGTCGCGCTGAACCTGCGGAACAGCTACGATTCCGTCGGCGCCCTCCTCCCCTCCGACTTGCGCGCCAGCGCCAACGTCTATGGGGGTTCGCTGCGGCTGAACCTGAAGATGAACCCGCTGGCCGAAGTCCCCACCTTCGACCTGAATGCCGCCCTGGAAAACACCGACCTTACGCAGTTGAATGACTTCTTCCTGGCGTATGCCAAAGCCGACATCAGCAAGGGCACCTTCGGGCTCTACACGGAAATCGCGGCAAAGGATGGCGGCTTTAACGGCTATGTGAAACCGCTGCTGAAAGACGTAAAGGTGCTGGGCACGGAAGACCGCGACGATAATATCCTCAAGAAGGCATGGGAAGCCGTCCTCGGCTCCGTGGGCGAAGTCTTCGAAAACCAACCCCGCGATCGTGTCGCCACGAAAATCCCCTTACAGGGCGAGGTGGAAAGTCCTGATGCCAACGTTTGGTATGCCATTCTCCAGGTCATGCAGAACGCGTTCATCCGCGCGCTGCAACCATCCATCGACCAGGAAATCAATATCGCCACCGTTGACCCTGCGCCCGTGGAGAAGGACAAGGCCATCGAAAAAGTCCTCTCCGGCGACGACAACAAGTCCGACAAGAAGGAAGAAAGGGTCGAAGCCCGCAAGCAAAGACGCGAAGAACGCCGCGAGCGCCGGGAGGAAAGGCGGAGGGAGAAAGGGGAGTGAGGAATTACGAGTTACGAATTACGAATGACGAATGACGAATGGGGAAGGGCGGGGTGGAATTGAAGCGTGGTCTTTGTGGATGGTGAAACGGTGAATTGAGGTACGAGGTGAGAAGGACGAGGGACAAGGTACGAGTTACGAATTACGAATTACGAATGACGAATGGGGAAGGGCGGGGTGGAATTGAAGCGTGGTCTTTGTGGATG
>CAZKBK010000019.1:83225-89114 GCA_964551035.1 uncultured Roseivirgaceae bacterium
TGGTGAAACGGTGAATTGAGGTACGAGGTGAGAAGGACGAGGGACGAGGGACGAGTTACGAATTACGAATTACGAATGGGGAAGGGCGGGGTGGAATTGAAGCGTGGTCTTTGTGGATGGTGAAACGGTGAATTGAGGTACGAGGTGAGAAGGACGAGGGACGAGGGACGAGGGACGAGTTACGAATTACGAATTACGAATTACGAATGGGGAAGGGCGGGGTGGAATTGAAGCGTGGTCTTTGGTGAAACGGAACTTGACGGCCGAAGGCTAATGACCCGGGGGCCAAACTAATCGACAACCAGACGGCCGACGCCCCGGCGACTGCACCCACACCACTGTAGCCTTGCAAAAGTTTACGAACCCGCCCGGCACATTCTTTTATCACGCGATATGATGATTGCGACGGAAGAGGAGAAAATTGAAGCCCTTGACTTCTATAGGGAATCCCTTGAGATCTTGTATGAGACGGGCGTGGACTTTATGCTGGGCGGGGCCTTTGCAACATTCCACTACACGGGGCTATATCGGGACACCAAAGACCTCGACGTCTTCTGTAAACCGGGAGACTACCCGGCGATCCTGAAATATTTCCAGCAAAAGGGGTACAGGACAGAGTTGACGGATGTGCGGTGGCTCGTGAAGATATTCCGGGGCGACTACTTCATCGACGTCATCTTCAACTCCGTCAACAACATCTGTACGGTCGACGACGCCTGGCTCAGCCACGCCAGCAAGGGCGAGTTTGCCGGGATACCGGTGAAATTTCTCGCCGCCGAAGACCTGATCTTTTGCAAGGTCTTCGTACAAAACCGCGAGCGGTTCGATGGCGCCGACATCAACCATGTCATGCTCCGCTATGGCGAGAAGCTGAACTGGAAAAGACTGCTCACCAAACTGGAGCCGCACTGGCACCTGCTGCTCTGCCAGTTGATCAACTTTCAGTACGTGTACCCCTCAGACTTCCATGATATTATTCCCAAATGGCTGTTCGACGAATTGATCGACCGTGCGCGGGAGCAATACGATCTCCCACCGGCGGTGGAACGGGTATGCCGGGGGCCGGTCATCGACAACACCCAATACAGTGTTGACGTCAGGGAATGGAATTACAAATCGCTGACCATAAAAACCGTTTAGACGCATGCCTCAGGAAAATGTTATCAGGCGGATTGCCGCCGTGGGCGACATTCACATCCGCGAAAGCGACAAAGGCAAATGGGTGGAGTTTTTCAAGGAAGCGTCGACAAAAGGGGACGTCCTCGTGATTGCCGGCGACCTCACGGACACCGGCGACGAGGGCGAAGCGCAGGTGCTGGCCGAGGAATTGCGGGCCTGTACCATCCCCGTTGTGGCGGTGCTCGGCAACCACGACTTCGAAAAAGGCCGGCACAAGCTCATCCGTTCCATCATCCAGAAGGAAAACATCCACGTGCTTGACGGCGAGGCCGTGATGATCGGCGACGTCGGGTTCGCGGGCGTGAAAGGCTTCGGCGGCGGATTCGACAACCACATGCTCTCGATGTTCGGAGAAGGCGCCATGAAATCCTTTGTCCAGGAAGCCGTGGACGAAGCCCTCCGCCTGGAAAGGGCGCTGGCAAGGCTGGACGCGGACCACGACCATGTGGAGAAAAAGGTCGTACTTATGCATTATTCACCCATCCGCGACACCATCGTTGGCGAACCCGAGCCCATTTATCCGTTCCTGGGCTGTTCGCGGCTCTCGGAACCCCTCGACCGCCGCCAGGTCCTCGCTGCTTTTCACGGCCACGCCCACGCCGGGTCACTCGAAGGCCGCACCAGCAATGGCGTCAGGGTCTTCAACGTGTCAAAACCGATCCTTATAAAAGCCGGGTATAAGTGTCCGTTTTACGTTTTTGAAGTCACCGACGGAGAAGGGGAAAAATAGCCGTTTTTGAGCCCATCCGGGCCGTGTTCGTCACGTGCAAGGGCAAAGCGATGAATCCCCCGTTTGAACCTACCAGAGGTAAGAATTCATCCTGAATTGTCGATTCTTGTTGCCCTAATTTCCCGTAATTGTCCCTCTAATCTGACGAACGACTATGCCGGGAAAGATCGCGAACCTGTGGATTATTGACGACGACCCCATGGCGTCGTTTTATATCAAGAGGCTTGCCGAGTTGGGCGATCTCGCGGACATTATCACCATCTTCGACAAAGCGCGCGGAGCGGTGGAGTCACTCGCCCACCACAAGAAAAACACCGAACACCTCCCCGACGTCATCCTGCTCGACATCTACATGCCCGACATGGACGGCTGGGCCTTTCTCAACGAGTACGCGGCCGTCAGGGACCAACTCGCCAAACCGGTGAACATCTACGTGATCAGTTCGTCAAGCCACCTCAAAGACATCAACCGCGCCAACTCCATTCCCGATGTAAGGGCCTACATCCAAAAGCCGGTAACGAAGGAGAAGCTCAGGGAGATCGTGAAGCCTGGGGTTGTTTCCAGTTCGTAGGATTGATTCCGAGGAAGCAAAGGGCGCAAAGCTTTACCGCAATGGCGCGAGGGCGCAAAGGACCGCGAAAGGGTTTTGGCTAACGTTAGCCCTTGGCTTTTAGCAGCCCCTTGGCCAAAGGCATCGTACCTCCCGCCCTGGCTAAAGCTTCAGCGGGCAAAGGGTCCCTTTCACCTCGTGCCTTGATCACCGTTCACCAGCCACAACGCCTACCCTTCAATTCAACCCCCCTTTCCCATTCGTAACTCGTAACCATGGCTGTCCGGGGAAAGTCCTCGCGTGACGTGTCAACTTTACTTGTCATCGTTCACCTTGCCATCAACAAGCGCATTCCATAGCCCGCTCCAGGGCCGCGGGGCCCCGTCCCTACAGATTTGCCGCTGATTTTGATCCCTGCCTTTGCCGGCAGGCAGGCGCGCATGCCCCTGCCAGGCCGAAGATAAAAATATGCGTCAAATCTGCAGGGACTGTGGAGACTCAGGCGCGAACAGCGGGGTGCTATTTCAAACTCAACCCAAATCGGCGATTCTGGTCTACGAGCAAAGTTTATATGTAAAATTCTAATTTTTGCCGGACAGTAACTCGTAACTCTCAATTTGCCATCAATTCCCTACCTTCACCCCGGTACGTTTTTTGACTTCTCATTGCAAACCAACGACAATGAGCATACGGCCGGTTTTATGGATCTGTATTGTCGCCTTCGCCGGCTGTCACGACAGCTTTGAATTCAGTCCTTACCAGCTTTTTGACCGAACCGCCCCCAGGGACCTCAATGCACAAAACCTCGCAAAGCTCCTTTCGACGCCGCCCAAGAACGACACCATCACGATCGCGTTCATTGGCGATTCACAGCGGTTCTACGACGAGGTGGAACTTTTCGTCGACCGTGCCAACCGCATGCCGTCCATCGACTTCGTGCTCCTGACCGGTGATATCAGCGACTTTGGTCTACTGGAAGAATTTGAACTGATCCATGAGCGGCTGGAGAAGCTCACCGTTCCGTACCTGGCCGTTGTCGGCAACCACGACGTACTCGCCAGGGGTGGGGCGCTGTTCACAAGGATGTTCGGGCCCCTGAATTTCTCATTCACCTATGGTGGCGTCAAGTTCGTGATGCACAACACGAACTCGATGGAGTTTCCCGCGGGCAACGTTCCCGATATGGACTGGCTCAGCCTTGAACTCGTTCCGGAAGACGGCGTTGAACATTTCCTTATGGTCTCGCATGTGCCGCCATACGACCTTGCCTTCGATGAAACCCTGGAGTTGCCGTACACCTCGTTGCTCAGCGAAACGCCCGGACTGCTGGCCTCCCTTCATGGCCACGTACACGACCACTACGACGGGTACCCGTACGGAGATGGCGTCCGGTATATCACGAGCTACGTCTTCAAGCAGCGCGCGTTTATCCTTTTGAAGATCGTCGACGGCGAAATCATCAAACAAGAAATCCGTTACTGACCATGGTCCGGTTGCTCACATGCATACTGTTGTTTTGGTCGCTGGCCAGCAAAGGACAAGAGAAGCAACCCATTGTCCCAGACTTCGCCACCCTGCAGTTTGCCGGAAGTATCGGCGTTGGCAGCGTCGGATTCGGCTATGAGGTGTTTGGCAACAACGTGAGGTTCAGCCTGCACTATGGCCGTGTTCCGGTGAGGCGCGGCGGAAACATTCACGTGTTTGCAGCAAAGATGGCGTACGTTCCGCTCATTATCACCGCTTCCAGCCGCGCGGTAATCCATCCGCTCGACATCGGCCTCATGGCGTCCTGGCATGAGGGCGACGGCATCAAATCCCGGTGGCCGGAATACCAATACCCCCGCGGATACTACTGGTGGCATCCGTCCCTCCGCTTTCACCTGCTCACTGAAACCTCGATCCGGTACGACCTTCCCGGTGAGCAGGTGGTGAAATCCGTCACGGGCTATGTCGAACTCAATGCCAACGATCTCTACATCATCAGCTTTGCCCAGAACGCGGGCAGCGTTCGCCTCACCGATATCGTCAAGACGGGCATCGGCATCCGGATCGGGTTTTAGTTCCAGGGAGATAAAGGACGCAATGCGCTACCGCAATGACGCGGTGAGCGCGAAGGATTCGCAGAAGGCATATTTTTCGGAAGATGTTGTGTAAGTTTTTTGAATTTCGAGGTTTTGCTCGGCGTCTCCGGGAAGCAAAGGGCCAAAATGCTTATCGACTTGTCGCGGTGGACTCAAGGATTCGAAAAGGCATGCCTCTATTGATCTGCGAGCGCTTCTTTCTTACCGTCAAACTATTTGCCATTCGCCGCGTTCATGGCGACATTGCGGTCAAAAGCCCTGGAGCTTCCCCTTACTTCCATGGAACGTCAAAGCGGGAACTAATTTTGAATCATGGAATCCTGAACCCGAAACTTTGAATCCCTCAACCGACTATCACGCGATGAGCTCAGGAAAGAGTGCCAGGTCAACGGCGACGGGGATTATCGTGAATGCGCTCCTCGCCGTCGGCAAAGGGCTCGGAGGGTTCTTCGGGAATTCGCATGCATTGATCGCCGACGCGATCGAATCCATCGCCGACGTCTTCTCTTCGACGATGCTGCTCTGGGGACTGCGGTGGTCCTCCAGGCCCGCCGACCGTGAGCATCCTTATGGCCATGGCAAAGTGGAAGCCCTCCTCGCCATCGGCATCGCCATCATCCTCCTGGGTGCGGCCGCGCTCATTGTCATCGAGGCCATCGACAACATCAGGACGCCGCATGAAACGCCGGCGCCTTACACGCTCGCCATCCTCGTGGGCGTGGTGGTGATCAAGGAGGTCCTCTACCGGTTCGTGCTGAAGACCGGCAGTGCGCTGAAAAGCGGTGTCGTCGTTGCCGACGCGCAACACCATCGCATGGATGCCATCACGTCCGTCGCGGCGTTCATCGGCATCACCATCGCCCTTGTCGGCGGTGACGGCTTCGAAGTGGCCGACGACTGGGCCGCCCTGTTCGCTTCGCTCATCATCATCCGCAACGCCTACGGCATTCTCCGTCCCGCCATTGGCGAACTCCTGGACGAAGAGGTCGAACCGGAGTTGAACAAACAGGTGCGCATCCTGGCCGCGGAAGTCGACGGCGTCATGCTGGTAGAAAAGTGCCACACCCGCAAGATGGGCGTGATGAAGCATGCCGACCTGCACGTCTGGGTGGACAAGAACCTGACCGTCGAAGAGGGCCATGCCATCGCCCACCGCGTGAAGGACCGCATCCAATCACAACTGCCGCAGTTCGCGGACGTGCTTATTCATATCGAGCCGGGGAACTAGGGGTGGTGGTCGGAACTGCATTGAGGAGTGGTTTCGTGGATGCTCAGGGGTTAGTTTGAAGTTTGAAGTTTAAAGTTTGAAGTTGGGAGTTTGGAGTTTGGAGTTTGGAGTTTGGAGTTTG
>CAZKBK010000020.1:0-84771 GCA_964551035.1 uncultured Roseivirgaceae bacterium
GATTATGACTGGAATTCTATAGTTTTGAATGCTACTAACTAAGGGAAGCTTTCAGTTCCTGGGAATTGTTTTAAGGCATTTTGATTTCTTAAGAGCGATTGAAAAATTAACAATGAGCCTGTGAGTTGCCTCCTTAACAATAACAATTCATCCCCTGTCGAATTGGCACTTCCATTTCTCAAGTCTCTAAGGGCCTGTCGCAAAATTGGTCGCTGGGTTCTGCCTGAGGCGAAAAGAAAGGATCCCCATTCGTAGCTACTCCATAGCCATCCTGGAACTTTTAGCTGTTTAAATGTTTCCGTTTCTTCGGCGGATATTTCTATTTTAAAAAGCTTAAGATCCGTTTGTAAATCCTCAAATGAAGACGTGTATTCACCATTTGGGTCTAAAATTATGAATCGTGTATTTAACTTTTCTGCGGATTTGTTTTTGAATTGCGCTGCCTCGATCAGGGACCATCGAATTAGCCCTGCTACGGAACAGGACTTCCCGCTACCAGTATTGCCTAATACGGCAACATGTCTACCAAACAGTCTGTTGGGATTTATTTTAATGATAGCGTTTGCGGCAATTGGCGCAGTTCCGATTCTTACGTATGCTTGCTCATCATCATTTTCAACAATTGATTTCAATTGTTGATCAGTTGGAAGAATGACAGAATCACCAATAGATGGGAATGAATAGACACCACGTTCTAATTTGTATACTGGTTCTCCGTCCTTTGAATCTCTTTTCAATGTTCCTATTGGATTGATAGCCATCTTTCTTAAAGGGAACGGAAGGTCAATTAAATCATAGTCCTTAAACCCTTTCCGTTTTGGATATTGAGAGTGCTCAACTCCAAGCCAGTTGATAATTCCTACCAAGGCACCAACTTCATTTGGAACTAAGACAAATCCATTTATTCGCGGGAACAGACTCGGAACACCGGTATTCAACGCAGTATCTTGAGGAGCATCGGGTTCTAGCAAGACTTTGATTTCGGATGGCGACACATAATCTACTGTCCCAATCGCTAAATTTCTAAGTCGATCAAAATTAAAATGGTGATTCATCTGCAGGATTTTTATTTTTATCTGCTTGGACACCGGTATTTTGAAAGGTCTTGTCAGCAGCCGGTTCTTGAGCTTTACCGTCCCTTTTCGATTTCAACTCATTCATCTTTACGGTGAGTCTATCAATGGCGGATTTGGGAAGGTAATTTTCGACCAATTTTTGGAGGTCGCCAAAATGCGGACCGATAAGCAACGTATATTGAGCCTTATTTTTGTCCTTAAGAAAACGTTCAACTCGTTTACCGGGATCACTGTACGAGATTATTACGAGATGAGTTGAAGGAATTGTAAACATGTCAGCAATTATTCGGTTAATATGAGAGTCACCGAAGCCATATCCATAGGTAATAACCGCCGAGTTTGGTCGACAAATTGCTGTTGAAAAATCTCTGAACAGCTCAGAATAGGGGTAGTATGCCGTCTCTATGTCCTTTGCGGAATTCGGATAAATAACCGTATGTTCAGTGGCATTACTCGGAATATCTGGGTGCGTATCGGCCGCGCCAAAAGGAAGTAACGAACGAATTATTCTGCCATGTTCCTTGAAATGCCAGTCAATGGATCCATGGAGTTTTGTTATACGTGCCACACCTTCTACATAACGCGGCTCACCTCTTATGCCAGGTGGATTATAGTGAAAATCCAACTCCAGTCGTGTGTTCCTAAACACCGGTTCGAGCTTGCCCTTGAACCGGTCTAAAAGGATAATACCTACTTCATCGCAGCCATATTCCAAAAATCGATCATAGTTGGTCGTGAAAATATTTAGCCTCTCTCGAGACGCAGCACGGCTTGAAAAACTTAAAAGGAATGAATTAAGATAGTTAAATGCAGTAATCGCAGTTCCGCTTAAGCCTTCGTCTGACGAATTAAGTTTATCTTTAAACGCTCTCTCCGTTCCAAGTATCTGTTTGATGAAGCTGTTAAGTTTGTCATCCAACTCTTTCTTCAATGGTACCTGAAGCTTGTCCTCCAAGATTTGATATCCCCTTAACAATTCCAGGGCAACCCTAAAATCATCTTCCAGATTAGCTTCTCCTCGTTCCATTGCAGAAGCCGATCCATCTGCACTTTTCTTAACGTTTTCCCTGTAAGTACCCTCTAGTGGAAGACGTCCCATGCCTAGAGCCGGTATTCCGGCTAAGAATCCTAACGCATTTGTTAATCCCGAGCCCACCAAAAGCGAAAAATGTTCGCTTTGAAAAATCGCGCTAAGCCATGGCTCTATTTTTGGTCGCCATTCCGATGGTAAAGGTTCTTCGTTAAAGGAACGGGACTCTGTATTTGTGTTAATAACATGTTTTTCCGACCAATTGATATTTCCTTCCATCTGATTGATGTGTTTCTTTAGTTTGTTTTTGTCATACTCCTAAGTACACTGTCGCGACGCGAAATTGCTCCTTGGTGCCTTCGACTGGAAATGAAAACCAGTAACGATCGTCAAGCCCGCCACAGCAAATGTCAATTAGATTATTCAAAAAATAAGAAAAGGATAAGTCTTGCAATTCGTACAGATTATAGAAATTGTTGTCTGTAATAATTGGAGGGTTTAATCTTTTGCCATCTTCGGCATACCAATGCTTGACAAAAAATGTCGGCCCAAGACTAGCATGCTGAACTATGTTCTTGGAATTTGCAAGCGCATTCTTGACGATGTCGGTATTTATATCTCCACTGTAGTCAAATGCGAAGACGCCCGTAAAGATGTCATTTTCAGATATCTCTAGCGCAAACTTTTCGATAGATGAATCAAATTGATTCAATGCCTGACCGATCGTATACTGGTCAATGCGTGACTTGACTTCTATTATAGCACGGACGTTTGTGATTGTGGTGATAATGAGGTCTCCTTCGGAAAACAGGATAGGTAAGGTGTTGTCATAAACAATTATATCAAGTTGTTTTGAAAGCAAATTCGCGTCATTGTTTTCACCAACTGCCTTCAAAATAAAACCGCTTGCTACCGAAAGAGTACTTGGTAGAAATTTTCTCAAAACATTCTTGACGACAGCTTCCTTAAATCTTCCCTCCTCGCCCCAATGGGCGGCTCCGATTAAATTTCGAACGCGATCCTTCAAAATATAAAGTTCCTGCGTTATTGACTTTTGAAAGGCTTGTACATTTCCAGGCATAGATGTTCAAGTAAAGCTATTAGCTAAGCAAGATTCTGAAAGGATAGAAATAGTTCAGATTCCTAGTGGGCTGGCGATCGGTGGATCAGGTGGGGCAAGGAATCATTACTAAAGTAAGCAAAATCCAGTCAAGCGGCAAGACCTATAACAGTAAAAATATCAGTCCCATCTTCGGTCTTTAGTGTGAAAGGGCCCGCTATTCGGGCTCATACATTCGCGTATGATGTTCAGAAATATGTATCGTGGCCGTGGACGTATAGTGAAAGGCCCACAAATTCACGGTCCAGTTTTGAGTCATAACAGGTTAATGTATATCTGCTCAGAGATTTTTCCTTCGCCAGTAAGTTTATTGGATAGCTCCATATTTTCATCGCACCAATGTCTTGAAACTTCATTCGAATTGGACTCTGAGGGAAAAATTACTCCAAGGTTGGTACCAACTATGTAGTTTCTTGTTAGGCTTTGACAGAATATTGGATTGAATGAGGCGCAAATGAATCTAACCCCAGTTGCTAGCAACTTGTGAAAAACAACAAATGGAAAGAAAGAATATTGTATCAATTAAAACATACAATTATGACGTACGAGATAATCACGCAGGAGGATCTACAGAAATTCAGACTGCAGTTGTTGGAGGACCTGACCAGGATGTTGTCGGGCGCGGTGCAGCCACAATTAAACAAAGAGTGGCTGAGAAGTTCAGAGGTGAGGAAGATGCTGGGTATCTCCCATGGCACATTACAGAATCTGCGTATCAAGAACATTCTGCCGCATCGCAAGGTCGGCGGTTTGATGTACTACAAGTACCAGGACATTCTGAGGCTGTTGGAAGGTGGCGGAACTTCCAAACCCGACTGCCATGGAAAAGCTTGAGCAACTTTTCTCGTTCATGAACAGGGTGGCCTCGGATGCTCGTTTGAGGCCTATCCATACTTCATTGTACCTGGCGCTTTGCCATGCATGGAGTACCAGCCAATTTGCAGATGCATTCCATGTATCCCGGCGGCGACTGATGTATGCGGCACGTATTCGGTCCATCGCGACCTATCACAAGGTCATTCGAGACCTCCAGGCTTTTGGATATCTGGATTACTGGCCTTCGTATCACCCTGTGAAGGGAAGTCGCGTGAGACTTAAGGCCCCCAGGAAGTCGTTGGATATTTCAACACCACCTTTTGATGTGGCTGCCTGACCTTAGGCTCAGTTCGGGGTCACCTTTTTACCACATCGATCGACCTTACGATGACATCGGGATGTGGTGCCGCCACATGGCCTGGCCTTAGCATCACCTTCGGGAGGTCGAGGACTCTTGGCGGTCGACCTCGGAAGTACCTCGTTTTCGGGCTGTTTTGGGCCCTTAGGGGACACAAGTCAAACGGAAGGGCCTACGCTTGTGAACGTCGCCAGGAATGGCTGTTCCAAAAATATTCCGTTCCGGGATGACAAAAAGCCTTTCAAAATAAAGGAATTTTTGAAAGGCGTCCTGGTGAAGAAAGAGAACTAAAGAATGGAAGATGCAAACAGAACGAAGACTACGAAAGTTACACCGTGATGAGCTTTGTGGAAAGGAGCAAGCAATGTTTTCGCTACGCTTAACTGCTTGCCCGACATCCCACTTCGTTAAAAGTACAATATGGCAAGAAAGAATCTAGACGAAAAAGATAAACGAGTGGTGCAGGTCAATATCCGCCTAACTCGTGACGAATTTGAGAAGGTATCAGGTTATGCATACGCCAGTGATTTAACCGCCGCTAACTGGATAAGGCGGAAAGTCTTTTCCGGCAGGTTTCCTGCTATCAAACTATCTCCTATAGAAACAGCAACCCTACAGGAACTCAGGAGGATTGGCGTTAACCTTAGTCAGGCTATGCATAAGATCCATCAAGGCGAGCTGCCAGGGTATTTCCTGAGGACCCTGCTGGATCTCAAAACAACATCCGACCAAATAATTAACCGCCTTGTAGATGACGGCAAATATGATCAAGGGTAAAGGCTTCAGAGGTGCTCTGAAATATAACCTGGGTAAGGTCGATAAAAAGGCGGCGGAAGTATTGGATCATAATTTTGCGAGGCTATCCGAAAAGGCGATTTTGAAGGAAGTTCAAATGATAAAAGTGTTGAGGCCAAACCTTCAAAAGTTTTTCTACCATACGTCTATCAATTTCCCATATGAAGAAGAGTTGTCAAATGATCTGATGAAGCAGATCGGCCTGGATTACCTGGATTCAAGTGGGTTCAAGCAGCACCAATACATCATGTTTCGTCATAACGATGCAGATCATCCGCATCTTCATATCCTCGTCAACCGGATTGGATACGATGGTAAAGTGATGAGTAACAGCAATGATTACGCGCGTTGCGAAAAAGTGCTGAGGGAATTGGAAAAGAAGTACAAGCTCACCCAGGTCATTTCCAGTCGCCAGGCAAAGGAGCGTGGAATGACGAAGAATGAGCTCGAAATGATGAAGCGCACAAATACGCCGTCGGAAAAGATGGCGATGCAGACCATCCTTAAGGGAGTGCTGAAATCGAAATCACAATTGACCACAAATGAGTTCATTTCTAAGCTGAGCGCTCAAGGGGTGGATGTCCTGTTCAACCAGGCGTCGACCGGTTATGTCAGCGGTATTTCCTACGGTTACAAGGGAATGATCGTCAAGGGAGGGAAGTTGGGAAATGATTTTAAGTGGTCGGCAATCAAAAACAAAATAGACTATGAACAAGAAAGAGATCGCACAACAATTCACGAAGCAAATGTTAGATCCAAATCAACCCTCGATAAACTTCGAGCAGGTAACAACCATGCTCTCGGAAATACAGCAAACACACAAGGAAGTGTTGTCAAATATGGACGGCTACCGGATTCGGGAAAGGTTAATGGACTCTACATTTTCAGCCCGTCATTCGCAGCTACAATCTTTAACCATGCAGCTAGACAGTCTGAACGCGAAGCTGGAAGAGTCATCGAAACTGTTCTCCAAATCCCGAAAGTGCTCTCTTTGGGAGCGCTACTGGACAGCCGTAACGGCGGGGGCGATCTCGGCCCTGTTAACCAACCTCCTGCTGATGATGCTATGAAGAAGAAACCGAAGAAGAAAAGGAGAAGAGGGTTGAGGTTGTGATTTGTGTGAGCCGAAGGCCGGCAATGTTCTAGGAATTGTATTTTAATTTACAGTGCTTTATATTAAGGGATATAGGGTATGTGCGATTTAGGCTGCCCTGAGGATGATATAAAACATGTGTTTTATATCATTACGTTGCCAGCAATGCTGTAACCGGTTCAATGATGACGCTACAACCGACAAAAAGAAGACTGTTTATAACTGAAGACTCACGGGACTTCTATAAACTGTTTACTGTTGGACAAGGAAGTCAAGAGGCTGACATATACTTCACGTGGCCGCAGTCCAAGGACACACACTTTTTCCTTTTTGACCCAATAAAATCTCCGGCTGAAATGAGAACTCTTGTTGCGACTGAGGCAGGGAGACTTTCGTTCCATGCGTCAGGACAAGCACATTTTGCGGAAGAAGGAATAAAGGCACGTAGTGAATTTGTAATCAAAGGAAACCAATTGTTCAATACCGCAAAGAGTGAAATCGGAATGAGACATTTGTTCACGGGTTTTATTTCTAAGCCAGTGGACAAAGCACCAGATAGTTCGCCAGCGTTCAATAGAAAAAGTGATGACTCATTTCTTACCAAAAATTTGGCTCCAGCTATAATAATGTTTTTTGCCGTGCCAAACGGGTTTTCTGTTGATTTAGAGATGAAATTGAGTACAGATCATTTCAAAGTTCCGGATCATCTTCCTGGAATCGGAATATTTCCAATGAAGCATCATGGTGTTTTCTGGATAGCTTATCAACAAATACATTTGGCATGGCCAAAGCATAATCACATTGCTTACTCTGACGGGTATTACGTGCCACTTTTTATTGGAAAAGAAAATAACACTATGGAAGTGATTATGGTTGTTCCACAATATGAAGTGGCTGGTCAAAAATTGAAAATGAAAATTTACCAGGTTAATGAATAGACGCAGTCTTGCACAGCTGGCAACACAAGCTATAAGTCATTGCCGGGTTTTGTGTAACGAAAGGTATTATCTTTCAAATCACGTTTGGTCTCGTCGGACAGATCCGGCAGGTCGCGCTAAACATTCGGCTACGCTGCATTTTTTAGCACTCCTATTCCGTCAACGCCCTTATCGCCAAACGTTGTTTGCAAATATCCAGGATCACGAGACAATCTGATCAAAGACAACAAGGTAGAAATTGAATACAAACACGTGAAAGGAATTGCATCTGTTATTTGCTGCCATCAATTGAATTCCGTGGACCCAGTTGGATTCATTGAAAATAGTTCTGATGCCGACGATCTCCAAGCGTGGTGTTATGCACAAATAATTCTTGAATTGCTGAATCTTTAAATCCAATGATGTCAGCAAGAAATACTTGAGTGCCATTTGGCTGCTGGGTTTGCTAGCGTTCCTGATCCGAATGGTTGGGCAAATGATTTTCATGTCCGAAATGTTCTACGTTTTTGCCATAGCTGAGTACCGGATCTATCAGCAGTCGCGAACGTTTTGAGTGAGTCTATGTTATACTCTTTAAGCGGCCTCGTCCGTATTGATCATTTCATTTGATGTTTTGGGGTTTGATAAAGGCATTAATTGTTCTAAAATTGCGAAAGACAATAGACTTCCCAGGTAACGCACAGGGCTAACATTGCATATATCCGTTTAATATGTGGCCGAAGCAATTCATTATTGAGCTACACCAACTTCATAAGTAATGGTCGAAGACTGGACACGCCAGGAAGTTGAGATTATCGTGACAGAATACTTCGAAATGCTTGCGAAGGAACAAGCTGGTATTCCCTACAATAAAACTGAAACGCGTCAACGCATTCTTCCGCTTTTGAAGAACCGGTCAAACGGGTCCGTGGAATTCAAGAACCGGAATATCAGTGCCGTACTTGCCCGAATGGGTCAGCCTTATGTTCGTGGCTACCTCCCAGCTTATAACTATCAGAAAGTGTTGCTCGAAGATGTAGTCCTCACGCATTTCCGGCGGAAGCCTGAGATTGAGGATGCATTCAAGCGCTTCGCAGAAGTTGCTCCGACGCCACGCGAGTTGGCTTTCGAAACGATGGAAGAAAAGATGCCGACCAAGAAAATGGTTCTGCAGGAACCGGAACTGATTTACCGGAGTCCTGTAAAGGTTAACTATATTGAGCTTGAGCAGGCAAACCGCGTCATTGGCACAACCGGCGAGAGCATTGCTTTAGCTTACGAAAAATGGCGACTCATGTGTGCGGGAAAAGAAAACCTAGCCGACAAGATCGAGTGGGTATCGCAAACACAGGGCGATGGGTTGGGCTTTGATATACTTTCGCGAAATACTAATGGCACGGATAGATACATTGAGGTGAAGTCCACCAAGCTGACTAAGGAGGCACCGTTTTACTTTTCGGCGCTGGAGCACGATTTCTCGCGAAGGAACAGGTCGAACTACTTTCTATATCGGGTATTTAACCTGAAGGCGGAGCCTAAACTATTTATCGCAAATGGTGCCTATGATGACTTTTGTAATGCGAGCCCGACGCAGTTCAAGGGCACGTTCTGACGACGAGTCTACGAGCTTTCAATTTGTTATAAACTTATTTCTTGCCAGCCTTATGAAGTTTCTCTGTTAATTTTGTTTCGGCCTCCTGAGAAGTTTTCTTGTCCTGGGCGATGCTTTCCAAGAGGCGCTTTTTATTTGCCTTGGTTGATAAAAAGATGGCGAGTGTCGTTCATAGCTGCAAACCCAATGCAAATTTACTAATGACGTGGGCTTTGCTTCAAGCAGATCTGTGACAAATGACGCCTTTTAGGCCGCAGTTTTGTGACGGTTAGCCTTTCTCAGGAGCTATATTGTAACATGCCGAGCCAATCACCTAATCGGAATTTTGCCCCTTTCTGATGACTTAATCGGAAGTTCTGCGCGTATTCTTATAATTAGTCGGATATTTTACCCAAAAACGTCATTTTAATCGGAAATTTTACCCAATTTTGCTTTAAAGCGATTAATTAATGGGAAAAATTGCCCCCTTAAAGGTTCAGGAGATTGTGTTTGCGTCTTCGGATAAAGCTGGATCCCGGAGGATAACGTCCCTATTAAAAGAAGGGCAGATAAGAAAGATTGCGCCCAGAATATACACCTCAAACTTCGCAGACGAACCGGCAGCGGTCATCAAACGAAACTGGTTCCACATTCTGTCCGCATTGTATCCGCAGGCCTTGCTTAGTCACCGGAGCGCACTTGAATTCGTGCCAACGTTGAATGGACATGTTTTTCTGACTTACACCTATACTGAAAAAGTCCAGCTTCCCGGGCTGACAATTCAACTCTTGGAAGGCCCACCAAAAATCGAAGGCGATAATGTTTTTTTTGGAAACCTTCATGCATCACAGGAAGCCAGGGCATTCCTGGAAAACCTTCAGGAGACAAGAAGGAAGTCAGCGGAACCGAAAACACTGACTATTTCTCAAATTGAAGAAAGACTTGAAGCAATTATAAGAGCGAGAGGTGAAAACGGATTGAATGCACTGCGAGACAAAGCGAAAGAAATTTCTTCCAAGCTGGGCATGCAGAATGAATTCAGAAAGCTGAATCAGTTAATTAGTGACCTTTTGGCCACTGGAAAGTCTAAGAACTTATCATCGCCCGCCGCAATTGCGAGATCACTTGGTGAGCCATTAGATCCAGACAGAATTAAACTTTTTGAAAGCTTGTACGAGGAACTTGCTGGAAAAGCATTTCCTCAACATATTGATCAAAACACTTCCGCGAAATCGTACAAGACCTTTGCGTTTTTTGAGGGCTACTTTTCGAATTTTATCGAAGGAACTGAGTTCACCGTTGAGGAAGCAAAAGAAATCATTGAGACTGAAACACCACTTCCTGCACGAGACGAAGATTCGCATGATATACTAGGCACATATCGGATTGTGTCGGATAGAAAAGAGATGGCAATCTGTCCTGCAAACGGAAATGAGTTTCTGGATATTATGAGGAGAAGGCATGCAATACTTCTCCAATCCAGAATCAGTAAGAAACCTGGCGAGTTCAAAGACAAAAACAACAGAGCGGGCAATACGGAATTTGTTGACAAACAACTTGTGGTCGGCACTTTAAAAAAGGGATTCGAGTGGTACTCGCTTTTGCAAGAACCATTTGCTAAAGCGGTGTATATGATGTTTCTGGTAAGTGAAGTACATCCCTTTAATGATGGTAATGGGCGAATGGCTCGCGTGATGATGAATGCTGAGTTGTCTGCCAAGGGATTGTCGAAGATCATTATTCCGACTGTTTATCGCGAGGACTACACGGGAGCATTAAGAAAATTGACGAGACAACGAGTAGCAGATGCTTATGTGAGGATGCTTTTGCGTGCGTATGAATTCAGCTCGACTTTGCCCGGTGAAAGCATTGATGAGATGGAGAAGTACTTGATTAGATGTGATGCTTTTAAGGAGCCGAAGGAGGGGAAGTTGACGATTATTGGGAAGGCTTGAGTACAATCAGGTATGAGGAATGCGGACGATTTAGTAGCGTTCAATCTCCTTGTTCAAATAAGAGAGAACGATAATCGCAGGCAAGTGAAGATGTTACATTAAGCTGTTAAATTATTTCTTGAGGTTATGACCAACCATTGGAATTAAGTACTAACCAAGATTGTTATCGAGTAACCATTTATATATATTTGATTAACCTGATTGCTTTATGCGCAAGAAATTTTTCGAGCCTACCAGCTATAATAAAATCCTATTCGAATCTGACAATTTCATCGTTATTCCAAGCCTCGGTTCGTTACTTCCCGGATGGCTCTTGATTATTCCAAGAGGCTATTCTCTTAACTTAGCTGAACTGGGCAAAAGCGAACTACATGAACTAGACGACTTGGCTCTTGCTTGTGAACTAAAGCTCAAAGAAAAATTCAATTCTGAAGTGGTGAGATTTGAACATGGACCGACGGTCAACCAATCAAAGGTTGGCTGCGGCGTTGACTATGCTCATCTCCATATAGTTCCAGTGAATTTTGATTTAATCGAAGCACTAAAGACCGGTCTCAATGTACACTACGAATGGGTTGAGTTAGATTCATTCGAATCATTGTCTAGTGTGCCGCAAAACACCGACTATCTTTATTACCGCAATAGCTCTAAACAACATTTTGTGACATCTCAGAAAGATATCCCTAGTCAGCTTTTTAGGAGAGTAATTGCTCACGAATTGAGTACACCTGAGACTTTTGACTGGAAAAGCTTTCCCCGTGTTGAAATCGTTGAAGAAACAATTAAGAATTTGTCCCAAGTTGAATTAGTCTAATAAATGAGTGACACGCCTGAAGAACAGCCAGGATTTGCGCCACATAATCCAACGGATGGAAGAGAAAAAGGTGACTGGAAAACCCGCTATCCGCCTGAAGCTCATACTAAAATTCGCACGGAAGGGATTTACTTGGCAATAGTTTTTATAGCATGTCCGATTCTATTATTTCTAGTTTTTACTGATTTCTTGAATTCTTATCCTATCAACCCGGTGGTAAAAAAGTATGGGTATGGTTGGCTAGGTGGAACATTTGGTGGTGTCATTTTTGGAATAAAGTGGTTATATCATTCGGTCGCGAAAAATTTATGGAACATAGATAGACGGCTGTGGCGAATATATACCCCTCATTTGTCCGGAGGATTTGCCTTTGCTTTCATAGTTTTGATTTCCTCAGGCATCTTTAATATCTTCTCTCCCGAAGCAGTGGAAAAGCCTAGCACTGTTTTCGGTTTGGGATTTCTTGTCGGCTATTTTTCTGATTCCGCCGTTGGCAAGCTAACTGAAGTCGCGAATACCATTTTCGGAGCAACTGAAAAGCATTCAGGTAAGAAACCCTGAATCTCTCTATAATCTATGGCTTCAAAATTTATCATTAGCCCTTCAGAGAAGGCCGATGCAAACAGCATTGGGCTAAAAGCATGCAATCTTTATGAATTCCAGCTTATTTCTCCCGAATTTGTAATCCTTTCATCAGCCTTTTATGATGGATGGAAGAAATCTGGATCAAGATTCCTTGAAGCGAATAACAAGGTTCTAACAGACCTTTCCAAGCTGCTGCAAAAGAGGCATTTGTCTAAGGTGATACTTAGGTCAAGTTGCACAAACGAGAATTTAAGCGATAGAGGGAAATTTTTGACCGAAATCAGTGGAACTTCCGTAACCTCCATAAAGAAATCACTTCTATTAATATATAACGATTTCAAAAAATCTAATCATGATAAAAATCGGAGCATTGCCATCATAGTTCAGGACTATAAAAAACCGAAGATCCAAGGACACCTTTCCAATGAACGAAGGGTTGATGAAAGTGGCAACATATGGATTATAGAACGTGAGTTTGCAAACGAAGATGCAACCAAGGTTGAAAAAATCGAGGTATCAGACGAGGCGCCCAAAGAGCTAGACCACGCCATCAACAAATGTTTAAACGCTAATACTCTTAGTAAAAGCTTAAGTTTAGTAGCCAAATTTTTCTCGGGTAAAAGTAAAAGAGTCCATATTGAATGGCTTTGGGACGGGGCGAATTTTTGGATTGTTCAAGTGGACTACGAGCCAATGATTGGTAAGGGTGTCAGACCGGCAAACGATTGGTATTCCGAGCAAAGGAAATCAAAAATTAGAAAGCATGGTGCAGAAAATGACTTTGAAGTGTTTGAAACCGTAGAGTCGTCTCGATCTGATTGGTATAAAATAAAATGCGTCAAAAAGTTTGCCGAATGCAGATTCCCCTATTGGCAGATTTACGTATTGGAGAATCCAACTATCCTTCAGCGTTTAAGTGAGGGTGATGTCGACTTATCATTAGCGTCAGACCTAAAAAAGTTATTGGTTACACCTATCATCGTGCGAAGTGACGTCAAAAAGAATGACGGATCTCGTGACAAATTAAATATGTTGTTGCCGAGGACGGAGACGATGTACGATTATAGATCGGTTGTTGAATTCTTAACTCAACAGTCAAGTTACTTTGTAAAGAAGGGTCTTGCTGCTAATCAATATTGTTTCTTGCTTCATCAATTTATTCCTTCAAACGCTGGAGCTTTTAGCTATGCCTCGCCCGGAATCGATCGCGTTAGAATTGATTCAACTTGGGGAATTGTGGAAGGATTATATTTCCATCCACATGATTCATTTGAAGTAAAATTGTCCGAAAAAAAAATCAATCGTAAAATTAGATGTAAGTATCAATACATCGATTTTGATTCGAAGGGAAATTGGTACTCCAAGGACGCAGGCACAGCCTATGATTGGCGGCCCTCTTTAACAGATCATCAACTGAGGATAATCGCAAAATATTCCCAAGACTTGGCAGAGGCTGTTGGTAAGTCTATTAACATTATGTTTTTTATCAATGATAAGAAGTTATACCCTGAGATTTTACCTTGGATATATCAAGAAGATGAGTTACCCGCCAAAGGGACAGATTACACCAATGTTATTTTTTCAGACAGGAGAATAGTCATCACATCTAAGGAAGATGTTGCCAAACTGAAGAATGAACCTCCGAGTTCATCTAAAGTGAAATTGCTAATTAAGTTGAAGCCAGAGTTATACAGAGACAGGAAATTTATTGAGGAAATAGCGGCATTTACAAAGAAGAAAAATTATGTAGTTGACATCGAAGGTAGCATATTATCGCACCCATATTATGTCCTTCATTCAATGGGTGTACATGTTCGATGTGTGGATCCTTTTGAAGCTACTTATGCGGCACAAGAATTCCACAAATTAGTAAGGGACAAAATACCAGTCCTCATAGAAAGTCATGCGGAACAGGCATTAGTTACAAAAGTTAGCTCCAATGAACTAATGATGTTACTAAAGGAAAAGGCCATTGAAGAAGCGCTGGAGTTATATTGGAGCAGAAACAACGATGCCGTAGTTGAGGAGATGGCCGATTTACTTGAGGTAATTATGGGTGCGTGCAAAGCATATGGATTGGAGTTCGAAGACATTAAGACCATCGCGAGGAAAAAAAGAGAGAAACGCGGAGGATTTGAGAATGGAGTCATATTGGTAGCAACGAAAGAAAACTCGCTTTTCCAGCTAGTTAACAAGAAAACGAGGCTATTTTCGGAAAAGGAGGAGATCGACGATGTCAAACTTAGGCCAACAATTAAGTTCTTTCAAAAAGGGGACGTGAAAGATTTTAAGTCATTAACGGAGGTCAATGAAATTCGCTTAACATATATAAACAACTACGCATCTAAAGGGAACAGATTCAAATACCTTTTGAAGACCGGTGAGTACAATACAATTTCGGTTGAGTATAGGGAAAAAGACATCATCATTAAACTCGAACATCTTGATTTGG
This sequence comes from uncultured Roseivirgaceae bacterium, assembly GCA_964551035.1. GTDB lineage: Bacteria > Bacteroidota > Bacteroidia > Cytophagales > Cyclobacteriaceae > Chryseosolibacter. The sequence continues at coordinate 14,603 of CAZKBK010000020.1, forward strand.
AGTCGAACCCATCACAATTGAAGTTGTTGTAATGACTCAACCGCGTCTGTTTGGAATTCCTTACCTTTGCATCACTTTGATGTCCTTTGACTCCCTCACCAGGTGAGCCAATTCGAGAGCGGCAGTAAACATAAGCCGCGAAACAATTAACCGTTATCGGTTTATCAGCCCATAAAAAATCCCAGCGGGATCCCTCAACAAAGGCACTGTGTTGATGTCACTCCTTTATGGAACTCCCTTTACATTCAGTTATCCGAGATTTGTGATCCGCAGCCTGCAAATCGGCCGTTACCCGAGCCAGCCGTTGTGAACCCACCTCTACAGGAGCTCTGGAAATGCTGTCAGCGCACACTAAGGAACAACCATACTGGCGGCAAGCCGCGTACTTTAGAGTTTCTGATGAAAAAGCAACGGAAATCATTAGTATTGTCCAGTCCGAGGTTTCAAATTGGGAGTCAATTGCAGAAAAGGTTGGCATACCTAAAACGGAGCGGAGTGCAATGGCCAGGGCGTTCAAGTACCCGTAGGATCGACTGTGATTCAACATGAACAATCAAATTATTCCATTCCCTTTTCCGCAGCGGCACATGCCTTCGCTATTCATTGAGGGAAAAAAAAACAATGCGGCTACACATCGACCTACTAACGTGTTGAAGCATGAGCTTGAAGAGAAATGGCCTTAAAAATAGATCTTTGACCCTATGAAGAACCTGGAGCAACAGCTTGAGAAAAGGAAGATCAAGCCCACGGCCATGCGGCTGTTGGTGCTTGATTTCATTGCAAAGAATAGCCACGCGGTAAGCCTGAAAGATTTGGAAAACGGCCTCGAGTCGACGGACCGTGTGACGCTGTTTCGCAGCTTGAAAACGTTCGAAGAGCATAAGATTATTCACAGCATTGACGACGGAACCGGGGCTGTGAAGTACGCGATGTGCGGTGATACTTGTGAATGTGATTATCCGCAGGATATCCACGTTCATTTCTATTGCAAGATCTGCAATGAAACGCAATGCCTTCCAAAGGTGAAGGTACCGGCCATTGGTCTCCCCGATGGCTTTTCGCCCCAGGAAGCAAATGTGGTCGTGAAAGGAGTTTGTGACAAGTGTACCGCATGAACAATGCAACTGAATTGCGTTCGCTTTGGCGTACCTTTGACGTGTTACAGGCAGAAGGGACAGCAGTACCATAAAACATATTTGGGGAATGCCGGAAGCATTCGACCGCACTTACAATGACGTACTTACCGCCTGCCCACCACGGCTGGACAAGAAAGTCTTGCAGGCTGCATGTGGCACCTGGAACGCGCTCATATTCAGGGACGGCCCCGGGAAGTTGAACACACACCACTTCATGGGCTTTCATTGGCGCATACCGCCGGCATCATCCCCGGACTGGCACGGGCGGCTGCCGGCAGTGTCTTATTCTTTATTCACTGAGATATGCTATGGAAGAAAGTGAAAACACAAATAAGAACTATCCGACGGCGGCCGATCATAGTGTAGAGCAGGTAGTCGAGAAAGCAGCGGTGAATGATCATACGGACAATAATTCAGCCTGGATCAACACCGAGTGGATTGCTGCCCTTGCGAGTTTTGTGCTCCTGGGTACCGGTCTGATTTTCGATACGTGGGTTCAGCCGCAGTGGTTCTCCGGAACGACTCGATTTCTTTGGTACGCAGCGGCTTATTTTCCGGTGGGTTTACCGGTGCTCCTGAAAGGCATTAAGCTGGCTTTCCGCGGGAAGGTGTTTACGGAATTTCTCTTGATGAGTATCGCCACGATCGGCGCGTTCTATATCGGTGAATATCCCGAGGGTGCTGCCGTGATGCTCTTCTATGCGGTGGGGGAACTATTTCAGGGTGCCGCCGTCAACACGGCGAAGCGGAGCATCAAAGCGTTGCTCGATGTAAGGCCCGATACCGCCTCCGTGCTTCGAAACGGGAATTTTGTTTCCGTTGACCCGAATGAGGTGAGAGTGAATGAAACCATCCAGGTAAAAGTCGGGGAACGCGTTCCCTTGGATGGAACGATGTTAAGCGAGGGCAGCGCCTTTAATACCGCGGCGCTCACCGGAGAGAGCAGGCCATCCTCGATTGAAAAAGGCGAAACGGTTTTGGCCGGTATGATCAACGAGACGAACGTAGTCGACCTGAGCGTGACAACGCTGTTCAATGACAGTTCACTGGCCCGCATCTTAACGCTTGTCCAGAACGCGCAGGGAAGAAAGGCGAAGACGGAGCTTTTCATCAGGCGCTTTGCGGGCGTGTACACGCCGATCGTGGTCTTCCTTGCGATCGGCCTCACTTTCCTTCCATACTTTTTCGTCGACGTTTACGATTTCGATCAATGGCTTTACCGCGCGTTGATATTCCTGGTAATCTCCTGTCCATGTGCGCTCGTTGTCGCGATACCTTTAGGGTATTTTGGTGGCATCGGTGCCGGTTCCAGGAACGGAATACTTTTCAAAGGGTCCAGCTACCTGGATAGAATGACCCGTGTTGACACCGTTGTGATGGATAAGACCGGAACCCTTACCAAAGGTGTGTTCAAGGTGCAAAACGTTGTCAGCACCGGGCTGCCGGAGAACGAATGGCTTCCGTTCGCCGCCGCCATTGAGTCGCAATCCACGCACCCGATCGCAAAGGCGGTAGTTGATCACGCCGGAATACCAGGCGATCTTCACATGGACGGAATTGAAGAAATCAAAGGACACGGCCTGAAGGGTGTCATTAACGGAAAGGAGATCCTTGCGGGCAACTTGAAACTTTTGGAGAAGTTCAGTGTTGCGGTCGATCGGGAGCTATATGAAACTGTCGATACGGCGGTCATGGTCGCCGTCAACAGAAAACTGGCCGGGTACATCACCATAGCAGACGAAATCAAGGAAGATGCGAAAGATGCCGTTGACCGGATGCACGCGCTCAATATTAAGACCGTCGTGCTTAGTGGCGACAGGCAGGCCGTTGTTGACAAGGTGGCGAAAGCATTGAACATCGATTCCGCCTACGGCGATTTGCTTCCGGAGGATAAAGTGGAGAAGGTTGAGGATCTTAAACGTTTAAAGAAGGAGGCGCTGGCCTTTGTGGGCGATGGGATCAATGATGCCCCCGTGCTGGCGATCAGTGACGTCGGGATCGCGATGGGAGGGCTGGGCAGCGACGCCGCGATAGAAACTGCTGATGTCGTCATCCAGACGGATCAGCCCTCAAAGGTTGTCACGGCAATTAAGATCGGTAAAGCAACGAATGGGATCGTATGGCAAAATATTGCCCTGGCGTTTGGCGTCAAGATTGTTGTCATGGCACTTGGCGCCTGGGGTTTAGCCTCGATGTGGGAGGCGGTATTCGCGGATGTGGGGGTGGCGCTCCTTGCGATATTGAATGCGGTAAGAATTCAAAGGATGAAGTTTCATTAGAATTACACGGGAGCGCAAAACGGCCGCAAACCCGACGATTACGCCAGGACGGATTGCAGCAAGCGGTCGACATCGGGAGAACTCCCGGCGCTGAAAGATGAGCGTGGATGGCGATTGTTCAGATAGATGCCATTGAAAAATGGCGCTGGTCGAATAGCCGACGAGCTTGTTGGCAAAAGAATGGAATAGTGACTAATCAGGGCATGCCCCTCCCCCGGCCACCGCGCCACCCACCCATCGGGTACGGGTCGCGCTTTCGCTACTCGCCGGCCAGCGCTTCAGCAGCGGCGGGCTCAAACATGCCGCTCAATCGCTCATGCGCCGGACCAACACGAACGTCCGGACCCAATGGTATATTTCCCCAGGGAGAGGCACCACCGGCCGGTTTGGAACCGATCCTTTTGCCGCAATCGACCCCGCTGGAAGCCGTTGTCACACCCCGCCAAATCACGGCATTGTTCCTAATTTAGCCTCACGAAAATTAAAAGTTCAACACCAAAAATTCAACAACCATGGCAAGCGTAAGCACCTACCTCAATTTTGAACGCGACACGGAAGCGGCGTTCAACTTCTACAAGTCAGTATTCGGAGGAGAATTCAACGGAAACGGAATCTCGCGCATGGGCGACGTCCCGCCACAGGACGGCATGCCTCCCCTGTCGGAGGCGGATAAGAAACTGGTCATGCACGTGGAGCTGACGATCCTCGGCGGACACAACCTCATGGGCACCGACGCGCCGGAGAGCATGGGCTTCAAACTCAACAAAGGCAACAACGTCAACATCAACCTGCAACCCGACACGCGCAAGGAAACAGAACGGCTCTTCAAGGCACTCTCCGCCGGCGGCAACGTAACCATGGAACTCCAGGACATGTTCTGGGGCGACTACTTCGGCAGCTGCACCGACAAATTCGGGATCAACTGGATGTTCAATTGTTCGGAGAAGAAGGGGTAGGTTCTGGCGTGCCCGCGGCAGCAATCACGGATAGGATGTCGTGAGCCGTAGCGTCATTGCGCAGGACGGCTCACAAATTCCGCGCAATCGCTGATGCGGGGTCGCGGTCGACAACTTTCAGGAAATTTTCCTATCTTCATTGCAGGAGCCCATCCTCGGTAGTGCGAAAGCAGTACCCGGGATGGGCTTTGCCGTTACGGCTCCAGGCTGTTGGAGGAGTAGTCGTCTTAACGGCAAAGAACAGGAGAGTTTGCAAGAAAATCGAGCGCATAGCATTGGATTAGACTCATCCTTCAATCCTTCACATACCGCGCTAACCAATCCTTCTTCCTCCAAAGGATGTCCGAATCAAACGCATCGCTCAACGTAGCAGGGTATACAAAACAGCCTGAGCATATATTCAACAGCGCCGTCGAGGCCTTGATCCGATCGATAAGGATTTCTTCTCCCGAGGTTATTGTAACACGGCCGCTGTCGGCCAGGCGTTCGAGGCAAAGCACCGCCATGAAACGCTCCGCGGTATTTTCCGAGTGGAGCATGCGCCTTATCCGCCCATACCGGTTCCATCTCAGCAGCTTTCCAAACTTTTCCACTGCCTTGGTCTCGCGGCCTGCGTAGAAGCATCCAAACCCCACCACCTGCGTTTCATCGAGCTCGTCCTGAGCAGAGGCCGGGACAACCAGAATGCACAACGCGAACAGCAAAAATACCCGTCCGATAACAGGCATCCTAAGGATCGTAACAACTTTCGACATTGCGGGTTTTGGTTGTGCTGGTCTGAATTTACAAAAAACATCCGGCCAACACAATGGCGGGAAACGGCCGAAGTCATGGCCCGCGTTACGCGCCGGCGGCATGGCCATCCGCAAGCGTCCCCCGCGTTAGCGATCGCAGCGGAAACCGAAATGGCATGTGGGCGGACCGTTGGAGCGAAGAGCGCGGGCCCCGACGGTGGTTGTGCCGACGGCCAGGCGCGAGGCGGGGCAACGCCCAAATGATCACCGCCCGTTTCTTCCCTACCCTTCCCTCCTCCGCTCACTCGCATCGATCAGCGCGGTAAGGTCCAGCGCGGGACGGATCTCCCAACAGCCCCGCTCGCGCAGGATCCGCATGGACGGGTGGTTTGACAACAGGCGGATGGCATGGTTAAGGTCAGTGGCTTCCAGCATCATGATGCCGCCAATTTGTTCTTTCGTCTCGGCGAAGGGACCGTCGGTGACGGAGACTTTGCCATTGCGCCATCGCAACGTGGTGGCGTTTTCAGAACCCTGCAACCCTTCGCCACCGACAAAGTGACCGTTTCGCTTCAGTTCGTCGTCGTAGGTAAAGCATTCGTCCATCATGGACTGTTGCTCTTCTTCGGTAGCGGATGCCCACTCCTTCTCGTTGATGTATCCGAGGCAAATGTATTTCATAATGTTTCTTTTGTGTTTAGTTCGTGTTTATCCATTGTCGCGGCGCCGCATTTTAGCATCACACCCCCGTGCGGTGCTTTCGCGTGATCCTTCGCGCTTTGCACGCGAGGCAGCTTCTCCTTCACTCGAATCGCATCGAGGTGTTCAGCGTCATCAGGTACGAGGTGAGGCACCTGATCTTTCCACCCGACATCTCAAAGACGTCGCAAAACACCGCGTCGAGCGCGTTCCCGTTCTTCATCCTGCCCTGAACCGCTCCTTCGGCAATGACAATATCGTTCTCTTCGACGAACCTTTTGATCTGGATGGTGGGGCTGCCCACAAAATTGTCATTTTCGATTTCCTGATCGAATTCCACTTTTCCACGGTGTAGATACACGCCGGGCATTTTCCAGACCACGTCATCCGTAAGGCAATCGAGGATCATCTGATGGTCACTCCTGCGGAATCCCTCGATGTATTTCTCAACCGTTCGTTTATTTTCTGTCATGGTGGATGGTTTCAGGATGTTTTTTCGAACTTCAGAACAACACCGCCGGGCGAAAGCGGTTGCGTGGAAACCAGCGACAAAGTCCTGGGAGGCGTTCCCTGCTTGAACAGCGGTCGCCCATTGCCCAGGATGACGGGTGCAATGGCAAGGCGGTATTCATCAAAAAGGTCGTCGTTGATGAACGTCCTGGCAAGGTCCGCGCTTCCAAACAGGTACAGGTCTTTTCCACCTTCCGCCTTCAGCCGGGCCATCTCTTCCGACGCGTTGCCGTTGATCAGCGTTGTATTGTTCCAGGCCACGTCTTTTAACGTTTTGGAGAAGACGAGCTTGGGAATGCTGTTCATCAACCTGGCCGTTTCGTTACTTTCACCTTCCGCGTTCTTCCAGTATGCCGACATCCCCTCATAGGTCACCCTGCCGAACACGAGATAGTCGGCCGAATGGAGCTGCTCGAGGCTGAGTTTTTGAAGTTCAGGGCCCCAAACCTTGTCGTGAAAGGATAAGTCCCAGTTTTTTTCACCCTCGAAATAGCCGTCCAGGGTGATAACGTTCCACATTATTAATTTTCTCATGTCCGTTGTTTTTAGGTTTTCAAAATTGATTGTCTACCCGGTAGTCGAACAAGGGGGACCGGAATCGACAAACAATCTTAAATTTTTTTTTGCTCAGCTACCGGGATGGTCTCCCAATTCCCTGAGCTTCCGCTCGATAAATCGCCGTTCCGGCGCTTGTTGGGCCAGGGCGAGGGCGCGCTCCCAGGATGCGCGCGCTTCCTGTGTCCGGCCAATTTTCCGACACAGTTCCGCCCGTGCCGAGTGCGCGAGGTGATAATCTTTCAATTCCCCGCGCGCGAGTATAGCATCGATCTGCTGCAATCCAGCCTCCGGTCCATCGTGCATGGCCATGGCGACAGCGCGGTTCAATTCAACAACGGGAGAGGGGTGTATGCGCAGCAACTGCGAGTAGAGTCGCGCGATCTGCGCCCAGTCCGTGGCTTCGGGGCGCCTGGCCCCGGCATGCAGCGCGGCGATGGCGGCCTGCAGCGTGTATGGGCCTGGCGCCTGGGGTGAAAACGCCCGTTTCACCAGTGACAGTCCCTCGTCGATCATTTCGCGATCCCAGCGCGAGCGGTCCTGGTCTTCCAAAAGAATGAGATCTCCCTCTGGCGTGGCGCGGGCCGCCCGGCGGGATTCGTGTAGCAACATGAGGGCAAGCAATCCGGTAACTTCCGGATCGGGCAGCACGTCGTGCAAGACGCGCCCAAGGCGGATCGCCTCGCTTGAAAGGTCGACCCGTGTTACCGATTCACCGGACGAGGCGCAGTAGCCCTCGTTGAAGACAAGGTATATAGTATGGAGTACGGCTCCGAGCCGGTCCGGCAGCTCATGTTGTTGGGGAACTTCGAAGGGGATCCTGGCCTCGCGGATCTTGGCCTTGCCGCGGACGATCCGCTGTGCGATGGTGGATGGTGGCGCAAGGAATGCGCGGGCAATCTCTTCGGTGGTCAGACTGCAAACCTCGCGCAACGTCATGGCTGTACGCGTGTCGAGGGCCAGCGCAGGATGGCAGCAGGTGAAGATCAGCCGGAGCACATCGTCCTGGATTTCTTTGTCAATCTGCCCCGAAGGGTCGGCATTGTCGGCTTCCATCTGCCGGACCTGTGCTCCCTGCAACGGGTCAAATTTTGACTGCCGCCGGAGGCGATCGATGGCCTTAAACCTGCCGGTGGAAACAAGCCACGCCCGCGGGTTGGCGGGAACGCCACTTTCGGTCCATTGTTCGAGCGCGGTCTTGAAGGCGTCGTGCAACGCATCTTCGGCAAGGTCGAAGGCCCCCAGCAAGCGGATCAGCGTAGCAAAAATCCGGCGCGACTCCTTGCGATAGAGCTCGCCGAGAAGCTGGGGAATAGGGGTGGGCGGGTGTTCCATGGTTTACCCTTGAATTGTAGTTAATCGAAGCTTTTCCTCCAAACTGACTTCTCCGCACAATTTGCAGACAATAGCTGAAAATGCGGAGACTAAGGCCGTTATTTACCGTGACCCGTTGCCGGGCGACGGTTGGGTGAGACTGCCTTTGAAGATCGGGCATTGGAGATGCTGTGAGCGTGGGGATTTAGTTTGGAGTTTGGAGTTCGGAGTTCGGAGTTTGGAGTTCCGGGCCTCGGCCACCCAAGGGCTGCACGGAGGAAGTGCGGCGGCATCCGGGGCAGCTCGTTGCAACAGTATGTATTCGCTTCTAAAGGGAATGTTCAATTTTGAGTTTTCTCCCCGCCCGGATGCCGCCGCACAAATAACCAACCCTCGCCGGTGGCCAAGCTTGTCGAGGCCGGCGCCTGGTGACGAGTTATGAGTTTTTAGTTCAGAGTTCAGAGTTCCGCACGCATCTAGATCGAAGCACAAGCCCGCCTATGCTATCTCCTTCGTCAAAGCTACCCGATCAAAGAAATCCTCTGCGGACTTAGCGCGCTCTGCGCGAACCCCACGAGCGCCAGCGAGCCTCCGCGGCCTCTGCGCCCCAACACCACCTCGGTCAGCACGCCCGATGCTCCTGTCCACTTACCGTCAGCACTGCATACCAAACACCTCCTCCGCGGTAAAAAAAATCCCACCGCATCGTGCATCCCACAGAATCCACGCGGAGCGAAGCCGAACGTGACCCGTTGGGAACGGGCCTGAACCTGCCAACCAAATCCTCTGCGGACGTAGCGCGCTCTGCGCGAACCCCACGAGCGCCAGCGAGCCTCCGCGGCCTCGGCGCCCCACCACCACCTCGGCCAGCACGCCCGATGCTCCTGTCCACTTACCGTCAGCACTGCATACCAAAAACTTCCTCCGCGGTAAAAAAAAATCCCACCGCATCGTGCACCCCACAGAATCCACGAAGCGGAAAGCGTTACCCGGGACAATCATCCGCAAATTTCTTAAAGGGCGTCATTGCCGGACGTATTGATTGCCGGAGTTATGTCCAAACTTTCATGGTAGAACTCATAACAGTCCTTAGCGGAGTCCTCCAGAAGTATATAACCGAACTTGAGGCTACATCCCGTTCCCGGAATATTCTTCGCCGGAACAAAGTAGATCTGTCCTTCAGGTGTTGGTGTATGCCAATACCAATCGGTGTTCAGTAGCATGACGTCATGGTCATGCAAAGCATGCGGATGAACCAGATAGTCGTACGCTACGAAAAGGGATCCGTCATCTCTGAAAAACGGTCCCCGGTAGAACCCGAGTGGCCTGGGAGAGCCGATCTGTACGCAGTACTGACTGCCAATCTTCTCCGTCTTTCTATCTCTCTTTGAAACCGTTGAAACGACGATGGGGGAATCCGACGCCTCAAGTTTGGTGATCCAATATTCGTCTGTGTTTACAACTTGAAATGAATTGATGAAGGACAATGCATTTTTTGCATAACCTGTAGTATCGCCAGTATCGTTTGGATACCACGAATCTACCTTGTATAAATAAGGATTTGCATATACCCATTTCGAATAGTAGGTGTAGCCACTGGTGTCATTCGATATTGACAGCCCCTCAAAATCATAAAGCGCGGAGTCTATGGCGAAATACCTCGTGACCCGACCATTTTCTGCATCATAGGAGTAAGCGGCATCGCTCAGTGCATCTACATCCAACTCGCCCGTATGAAAGGAAAACAAAGCGAATTGCATTCCGTACTTTTTCAAATAATAGCCCCTGTAACCCGCATGATCATCCGTGAAGCCCTTCGTTGTGTCGGGAGTGTCGGGAAAATATACCCGCCCACCAGAAAAATAGTCCGTGACCCATCCCTTGCTCAAAGTCATGAGGGAGTCAATTTCATACTCCCACCTCCTTTGTCTGTCGTATTTCAAACTATGATCCGTTTCTTCGTCATACCGCCGTTGCATTCGTCCCAGGTCAATATTGATCGAACCACGTCGCAAATGAAACAAACGCAATGAGCCTTCCGGATTTTTCTCAATGTAATCATTGAGTTTTTGGGCATGCAGCTGAGTAATATTGAAATGATATTGTTCGTGGTTAAGCAGATAGTCCTGTTCTTGCTGGCTCCGTCTTGCCCAGGACTGAACGTTATTCTGCCCGGCGTAGGCGACATATCGCCCTTTAGAGGAATCATACTCCAAATAAATCGAGCTACTGATACCCGCTTCATAGGAGCTAAAGGGTTGGGGTATTCCCTGGAAGTCATCCCATGACACCTTTCCCCATCTTTTGATGGTAACGGGAGCAAAGAACTTTGTTTGAAGAAGCGGTATAAGAACCAAAACCAAGACGGCGACGCCGGCGATCGCCATCTTTACCTTTAAAGAATTTGCCATCGCAAGAAATTTAAACCGCGCTTTAATATTGCGACAGCCAATTCAAAAAGCATCACCATAATGATGAATACGAGGAGCAATACGATCGCACCTCCAACTCCTTCGATCCCTATGGACAGACCCAATCCATAAAGGAAAAGCCTCAATTTATGCAACACGACAAAAAGGAAAATAAAAATATAGTCATGAAAATTTCGACCGATGAAGTTGTTCGACCGCTTATGCTCCACTTTATAGAAAATGTGATTAACAGGAAGAAGAACACAAATCAACGTCCATTTAATTGCCGACTCATTGTTTGCAATCCAATCTTCATTGTCATAATAATCAACGACTGCGCAAAGGGCCAGGAGCAAAAGGGCTAATGAAAGCGATGAAAGAAACTCACGATAGCTCAGCGTCCTCGAAAAATCCCGAGGACTGAAAATTTGATCGGCGAGATCGCGTTCTTTGGCCACAACAGGTATGAATTGATCGCGTAATTTAGCGATTTTACGAGTTTCTCATACCGCATATCGTTACCCTCCTGAAATCCAATTATAGTCAGGAAATTTTTGCAGCGCTGGCCGGATTGTCAAAATTGGAATAGTTACTTTTTCCGGAAGCGCGCTGGGGAACTGGACCCGGTCGCCAGTTTGCCATCCTGCCTGCCGAAGCGAAGCGTAGGCATGGTTTCCGGTCGCCGGTTGCTGACTGCCTTTGAAGATCGGGCATTGGAGATGCTGTGAGCGTGGGGATTTAGTTTGGAGTTTGGAGTTCGGAGTTCGGAGTTTGGAGTTCCGGGCCTCGGCCACCCAAGGGCTGCACGGAGGAAGTGCGGCGGCATCCGGGGCAGCTCGTTGCAACAGTATGTATTCGCTTCTAAAGGGAATGTTCAATTTTGAGTTTTCTCCCCGCCCCGGATGCTGCCGCACAAATAACCAACCCTCGCCGGTGGCCGAGCTTGTCGAGGCCGGCGTCTGGTGAGGAGTTATGAGTTTGGAGTTTGGAGTTCAGAGTTCCGCACGCATCTAGATCGAAGCACAAGTATGCTATCTCCTTCGTCAAACCTACCCGATCAAAGAAATCCTCTGCGGACTTAGTGCGCTCTGCGCGAACCCCACGAGCGCCAGCGAGCCTCCGCGGCCTCTGCGCCCCACCACCACCTCGGCCAGCACGCCCGATGCTCCTGTCCACTTACCGTCAGTACTGCATACCAAACACCTCCTCCGCGGTAAAAAAATCCCACCGCATCGTGCACCCCACAGAATCCACGCCGAGCGAAGCCGAACGAACCGGCCTGAACCTGCCAACCAAATCCTCGCTCTGCGCGAACCCCACGAGCGCCAGCGAGCCTCCGCGGCCTCTGCGCCCCACCACCACCTCGGCCAGCACACGCGATGCTCCTGTCCACTCACCGTCAGCACTGCATACCAAAAACTTCCTCCGCGGTAAAAAAGTCCCACCGCATCGTGCACCCCACAGAATCCACGCGGAGCGAACCCGAACGTTGAGCTGAGCGTGACCCGTTGGGAACTGGCCTGAACCTGCCAACCAAATCCTCCGCCGACGTAGCGCGCTCTGCGCGAACCCCACGAGCGCCAGCGAGCCTCCGCGGCCTCTGCGCCCCACCACCACCTCGGCCAGCACGCCCGATGCTCCGGTCCGCTCACCGTCAGCACCGCATACCAAAAACCTCCTCCGCGGTAAAAAAAACCCCACCGCATCGTGTACCTCGCAGAATCCACGAAGCGGGAAGCATCCCCCGGAACAACCAAATCACTCAAGCGCCGTCGGAAGCGCGATAAACCGTTCTCTCTTTTTCAGGAAGTTCCGGGGATTGGTGTTGGTCATCCTTTTGTACTCGCGGATAAAATGGGACTGGTCTGAAAATCCGTTCTGGTAGGACAGGTCCGTGAGGCTGACGTCCGTCGAAATCTGCAGGTATCTTTGGACGGCGTTCAACCTCGACAGGCGCATGTATTCTTTCGCGGTGATCCCGAACTTGCTTTTGAACGCGCGCTGCAGTTGTCGCGGGCTGATCGGTACGTGGTCGGTGAGTTCGTCAAGGGTAATCAACCCGCGATGCTTGCGGATCGTCTGCGACGCATGGCCAACATAGTCATAGTCGGGACGTACGTTCATCAGGCGGTCACTGAGGAATCCTTCGGTCAACTGAATTCGTTGCTCCAGGTCACGGGCCTCCCGCAGTCGCGCGCAATAGTCATGGAACGCGTTTCCCAGCACGTCCTTGCCGTCCTGAAACGTGGCGGTAAAAAGGGCAGGCGGGACGCCAAAGATCTTGTAGAGTCCTTCGGGGTTGAATCGGATTCCGAAAATTTGAACGAGGCTTTGAAAGCGAACGCTGTAGGCCTCCGTTTGCAGCCCGATCAACGTAAACTCGGGAGATCGTCGCCACGCGCCGGTCTTCACAAGCTCACAATGGTCGTGGGTCAGGTGGATGATCAATTCGACACAGCCATTGGGTACCACCAACTGCGTAAAGTCCCGTTCGGTATGCAGATTGAGGTCGCCGGTGTAGTACGCCTGGACGTACGCGCTCAATTCCCGCGAGGGTCTGTATTCTGAAAATCTAACCGGCATCTGTTCTCTGCAAAATCTTCGGCATTTTGCTCCGAAGTCGATCTGGCTGCGTTGAAAGATCGTCCCACCTGCCCAACCAGGTTTTTTACCCCAGCAGCGACGTGTCCACGACGTGGGATTCCGTGGGCAACATGGCCTGATCAAAGGTGGCTACGATGTTGTTGGCGCCACCAAAGACGCCCAATACCCGTGCGGTTGTGGTTCCCACATTCCTGATGTCGTGCGGTACCATTTCCGGCACCAGCACCAGGGCGCCGCGCATTGCTTCCTGTTGTTCGCCGCCCACTTCCACCGCGACGTTTCCGTCCAGGACGATGAGCAATTCCTCCGCGCTATCGGTATGCCTTCCCAGGTTGTCACCGGGGGCCAACTCGAAGTACACCGTGGCCAGTTGTTTTGATCCATGCGCGCCAATCAGCGGAAACGTCGCCCTGCAATGTTGCCTGGGATCGGTCTTTCCAACGAATTCATTCAGCTCGATTTCATTTACGTTTACGGTTGTCATTTTGTTGTGTGTTATGTGGTTTTCTGTTTTTCTCCAAAGGGTAGGACAAAAGTAGACGGGCGGAATGGGCGGAAATTGTAAAAAAACGACTTTGAGGGGAAGGGGTTAAAACAGGCGCGTATCGATGAACGCAGCGCGATCTACCGAAGGACCCCAAAACTGATCATCCGAACCATGTGCGCTGGGCGGAATTCGCACATGCGAACAATGGGAGTAAATTACATCCTGCAGTTAATCCCATTGAGCAGGGTCTGCTCCGTATTCAATAAGGAGGGCCTTAATTTTCTTCGCTTTTTCCAGCTTCCCCGGATCACTTTCCCCGGCCAGTTCATTTACCGAGTTTGCTATTACGTCTCCTGAGGCAGGATTGACACCCGCTGACAACAGTGCGTCTACCAGGAAATCCGCGTTGGCAAAGACGGCAATTTCTAAAGGGGTGAAGCCACGCGAACTTTTTAAATAGGGATCGGCTCCATTATCGATCAGGGTCTTAACTATGGCTTTAAGGATGTCTATATCAAAGTTTTCCATCCTGCCGTATCCAATGCCATTGGCCAGGACATCACCTTTGTTAGGATCAGCACCTTCAGAGAGCAAGTAATTAACGATATTTTGGTTTCCGTTTATTACTGCGAAGGTCAATGCAGTATGTTGATATCCATTTACTGCATTGATATCCGCCCCCTCCTCAACCAGTTTTTTAACAGCAGCAAAGTCATTTTTTCTTATGGGTTCCAAAAAAGCATGTCCCAGAGATGCGTTAATTCCCTCAGCTTTCGGTGCCTCCATGTTTTTTCTGTCGTATCCATATTTTGCAAAAACGTTCTTCAGGTTGACATCCATCTCTGTGTGAAACATCAGCCAATCCGTGTCCGTAAACTGAATGCCATGCTTCAACAACTCATCTATAAGCCAAAGGATGTTCTTTCTGGACGCATCATCTCTTTTCAGTTCCCAGGAATTAACCAAACGGTGATACATGCCCTCTTCCGCTATTACATGATGCCGGTACAGCACCAAAAGGATGTCTCTCAGTTCTTTCATCTTTTCCAGGGATATGGCTGGCTCGCTTAGATATGTTGGAAGAGGTGTCTGATCGAAAGTAAGTGAAGTTACTCCATCGGCAATCAACTTATTTAGGGTCATTGTATCGGTTGCGTGCTGTACTTGATATTTCGATAAATTCATGTTGACCCCTTCATTTTCCAACAGTTTAACGATTTCCATATTGGGTTTCCCCGCCTTATGGACGGAAACATAATCGAGATAAACGTGAAGCACATTTCTTCCCCCATCATCCTTTACTGCAGGGTCGGCTCCATAGTCCAGCATTAATTTCCAAAACACGATCTGTTCATTTTTCCAAAAGTTGCCTGCAAAAAAGTGAAATGGCGTAGATGGAATAACACCTTGGAGGTTGTTGGGATCGGCGCCATTCTCGAGCAGGTATCGCCACAGTTCCAGATCTGCCTCAGCGTTTTCTGCAAATCTGTGAAACGGCGTATATTGTCGGGAAGGAATCACTTGATTGAAATCGGTACTCAGGCCGAGTTCAATTAATCTTTTCAGCGTTACTGTGTCCCCAATAAAACTGAGTAAATCGTAAAGGTATTTTGGGTCATTCAGATCTAACCCGGCGCCGTTAAGCAGTTGAATAATCGCCTGGTCAGGGTCTTCGCCCTCATAGATGCATTCATATAAATACAAGGTGAGCACATCGCTCCCCGAACGGTTATTTATTTTTGGGTTGCCGCCGTGCTCGAGCAACAGCTTCCAGACTTCCCGCTGGCTATAACCTTCGCTCTCCGAAAAGCGGTGAAAAGGCGTGGATGAATTCAGTGCAGCGGTATTAGGGTTCGCTCCTTCGTTCAATAAAAATTCCCAAACCTCAGGATCTGCTTCACTGTTGTACTCGGCAAACAGGTGAAATGGGGTTTCTCCTTTTTCGTTCACATCATTAAAACTGGCGCCTGCATCGATGAGTGCGTCAAGGAATGGACGATTCAACAAAGGGTTGTACATCTTTAAGAAAAGGTGCAGGGCGGTATTGCTCTCTGCATCGATGTTCGTTACACCGGCTCCTTTCTCTATCAGTTCCTGACAAATTTCAATGTCTCCAGCATGCAAATTCTCGTTCAGCGATCCATTTCTTATTTCCAGCAATGCGAGATCTGATATGGATGAACAGTTGCGCGAATTTTGATTCAGAAAGGAAGCTGATCTTTCAGGGACAATGTCAGCCGTTTTAGTGATGAGATGATGAAGGTAACAGGCTTTATCCAAATCTCTCACCAGAACGTCACCACGCTCATACAGTTGGGCGAGGATAAATGCTGCTCTCATATCACCGTGCCGTAGCGCTTTTCTTAAAAAACTAAGTGCGGTGTCATTATAAATCCCAATCGAGCTAGTATAACTTCCTGTGCTCTCGAGATAAATGATTGCCATATCATAGTTTAATGACGGGTATGCATCAATGCACAGCCTGAAATACATCAGCGCCATGACATTACTCTGCTCAACATATTTGCCATCTCTATGATAGTATCCAAGCTTAAGGGCCGCCTCCTCATCCATAGGGGATCTGTTAACGGCTCTCTCAAGTTCGTTAACATGCTTTTCTGCGGCCGTTCTGTTGTCAAAAATACTTGTGCCTATTGCTAAGATATCCGATACGGATTCCATCAGGTTCATCGATTCAGCATTAGATCGGTCACCCAAGCCATTGCTATTGATCGCATTGCGAATCTGGTCAAAATCCGCATGATTTTGATTGAGTTCGTTTACCGTACTAATCAGCTTGGCATTATTGCTGCTCGCTGCGAGCGCATTTAGAATTGACAGGGTAGTATTACCGATGACTTTCAACTCGGTTATTTTGCCTGTGCCGGCGACATCCCCGGAACCATTCTCCGCCCGACCTACTTTACAGTCCGGAATCACATCCGTAATCTTACCAATCCCTTTGCAATAGGCCCCATAATTGTTGTACGTGGCTTTGATCTGTTGCAGGGTGGCCTTTAGCGCCTGCGCCTGTTCGACTGTTCGTGGTTCGGTTTTGCACGCGCACAAATAAGCATAAAACTGCGCGGCATTTCCGCACATCAGTCCATCGTTGTCTGAGCTCATTGCTGCCCTGGCCTTTTGCGCTTTGCTATCCTCCGTACACTCCTGTGCAAATAGTGATGTTGAGATAACGAAGGCCAAAAGTGCAAATAAAGTTGTCTTCATAATTCCGGTGTTGACGATCAATCATGGATGTGAGGTGTATTCCCTCCACTGCAAATAACAAATATTCTGGTTTTATGGTTAGGCCATTTTCGTATTTGTGCTTTAGGTTACCTCTTCTTTGACGACAATCTATGAGATTGTGCGAGAGCCGGCAGTTTCGCATGGAAATGTCTAGATTTTCGAGAATATATAAATATCTTTGTCCAAACTGGAGTTGTCATTTTCCCAAAATAGGTTTGTTGCTGTATTGTTGAGGTTCGACGGCAAGTTCTGATTGATCAAGATTCCGGTGCGCGGCCCGGTGAAAAAAATATGAGGGCCCTTGATCGTAACAAAAAAGCTCCACGGGACCCGTAGAGCTTTTCCTCTTGCATCGTTGACGCGTCAATTCCCTCAAGCATCCGGTATCTCCGGCTCCACCAACCTCATCAGTTTGTCAAGCGACTCCTGCCAGCCCAAATAGCACATCTCGGCAGGGATTGCGTCGGGGATCCCATCCTGTGTGATCTTCAGTTCCGTGCCGGCAATGGTTTTGCGGAGTGACACTGAAGTGGTCATCTCTCCCGGCAGGTTGGGGTCGTCAAATTTATCCGTGTACTTCAATACCTCGTTGGGTTTTACTTCCACGTACGAGCCGCCGAATGAATGGCTGTTTCCCGTCGAGAAATTGGTGAACGACATCCTGAAGGTACCGCCTTTCTCCGCCTTCATCTCGTGGACCGTACAAAGAAACCCATAAGGCGGCAACCATGCCGCAATAGCGAGGGCGTCGGTAAAAGCGCGGAAAACTTTTTCCGGAGATGCTTTAAGTATCCTGTGAAGTGAAACACTGTTGGACATAAGACCATATTTTTTGTTTGCTTCCTACTCATGAGGCTTTTCGGCTGCGCCCGTTTTTTGAGTGGTTGCTGCTCCACTTCCCTGCGTTGGCTCGCCCAATGCATGTAACAAAGGTGGGAAGAACATTGAATTCCCGTGGCGGCCGATCACGACACTTTCAGGGCGGTTTGCGACTTTACGCCGCAGGCCTCTTTAATAAAAACACGTGCGCAGGTCGCCGTATTGCCCCGCCTGCCGGCAGGCAGGCTCAGACATGCCGCCCAATCCCTCATGCAGCGCCAATACGAGGGGGAAAATGCTTCCGCTGCTAAAAGCCGCTCCGCCACACTTGCAGGCGTGACTGGCGATCACGACGTCGCTTAACGTCGCTGAACAATAACCATCCCGTTGCGACAACTGTATGTCCAGGCAGCCATTGTCCACCCGAAACCCGGGCACGACCTTTTGCCTGTAACATTGTGATGGCTGAAAAACCCGAAAACATTCCACCCGGTTGGGATTACAATCCTTCCGCCTGGCCACAGCGCTGGCCCATCATCGCAATCGCATTTATCGGGTTCGAGATTGCCGCTTACCTGGGACTTTTTCAACTCAACCTGATTGCCACCGTCTGGGATCCGTTTTTCGGCGGCGGGAGTGAAAAAGTATTGACGTCGCAACTGTCGAGGGCGCTGCCCGTACCCGATGCTGTTCTAGGTGCGTTCGGATATCTGCTCGACGTTGTCACCGGCGCCATTGGCAAGGCAGACCGCTGGAGAACAAAGCCGTGGATTGTAATTCTCTTTGGCTTCGCCGTGGGTCCCCTGGGCTTGGTCAGCGTCTTCCTGGTCATCTCCCAGCCCGTGCTGGTTGGCGCGTGGTGCACCTTATGTCTCGTGACGGCGGCTATTTCGGTAGTGATCATTAGCCCCGCTTTGGATGAAATGCTTGCCAGCCTACAATACCTCCGGCGCGTCCGAGCACAAGGACTGTCGGTGTCGGATGCATTTTGGGGCAAGACCATTCTTTTGGACAAACTCAGCAGTGATGTGGGCGGCGCTTCTTAGCATACTGGCAGGGCTCTGGCTGATGGTGGCGCCGGCATACCTGGACACCGGAACGGCGGTCTCCAACAGCTACCACATCACCGGGCCGCTGGTCATCACCGTTGCCGTCATTTCTCTGTGGGAATTCAACCGCGCCGTCCGGTATCTCAACATCATCGCCGGATTCTGGCTGTGTGCTTCCATTTTTGTATTCGGAAATGAATCGGGCGAGGTGATCTGGAGCAGCCTCGTGTGCGGACTGCTGTTGATCGTGTTGCCTGCCGTGAAGCGAACGTCGAAAGGCAGCTACGGCGGCGGCTGGAAAATTCTTTTCAGGCATGATCTCAAATTCTTCAAAGACAAGGTCGTGGTCATCACCGGCGCCTCGGGTGGTGTGGGCAGGGTCGTTGCCTGGGAATTTGCCAGGGAGCATGCCAAAGTGGTTGTAATCGCCAGGGATGAACTTCAATTGAAAGCCACGGCCCGGGAAGTTGAGGTCTATGGCGGAACGCCAATTACCATTCAATGTGACCTTGCCGACCACCGCGCGCTGGAGGCACACCTCGAGCGTATCGAAAAAGACGTGGGCCCGATCGACGTGCTGATCAACAACGCCATGAATAGCGTGTTTGCGCCCTTTAAAGAAATCACCTCCGATGAATTCAAACGCGTGACGGAAGTCACCTATTTAGGGACCGTCTACTGCACCAACTTCGTACTTAAAAAAATGCTCGCGCGAAACCGCGGTTCCATCGTCTTCATCGGATCTGCGCTGGCGTACCGCGGCATTCCGCTTCAGTCGGCCTATTGCGGCGCCAAGCACGGCATTCAGGGTTTCTACGACTCCCTGCGAACGGAGCTCCTACACGACAAAAGCAACATCAAAACCTGCATGGTTCAGCTGCCGGCGATGGACACCACACAATTCGGTTGGGTGCTCAGCAAACTTCCCAACAAGGCGAAGCCGATGGGAAAAGTGTATAGCCCGGAGGTTGCCGCCAGGGCCGTACACTTTGCCGCCAGGCACAACCGGCGCGAGATCCTCGTGGGCTTCCCCAGCTATAAAGCAATCGTCGGCAACAAGATCGCGTCGTGGTATGCCGATTGGGTGCTGTCACGGACCGGCTACCATGGCCAACAAACGGATGAGCCTGCCGATCCGGACAGAAAGAACAACCTGTGGCAGCCGGTAGGCGAAGACCGTGGCGCCTACGGCGGTTTCAAAGACGTTGCCCATAATTTCAGCTTCACGCTCTGGATCGCGATGCACCGGGGCTTGTTCCGCTTCGCCATTCTCGTCGGGATCACGTTGGTTGTGGCCTGGTTTGTTCTTTGAAATCCAAAAGTCTTCTCATAGTCAAACAGATGCCTTCAATCGGTGGGAAGCCATGGTTGAGAAATGGGGTGGCCTTCGGAGCTCTTGGATTCTGCGAGGTGCACGATGCAGCGGGATTTTTTTACCGCGGAGGAGTTTTTGGTATGCAGTGCTGATAGTTTGCGGAAGGGAGCGTCGGGTGTGGTGGTGGACCTGGCGTGGGGCGCAATGGACGCGGAGGCGCGCCCGTTGGTGGGATTTGACAAATTCACGATTTGCAAAAGATCGTCGGCGCACCTATCTTCGTAGATGCGTCGTTCACGCGCATTTTCTCGATCAATCCTTTCAAACCGCGTCTCACATGATCAAAAAAGACCTTGCTTTTGCGATACGGAACATCCGAAGACACAAAACGTTGGCGGCAATCAACATCCTCGGACTCTCTATCGGCATCAGCGCATGCCTCATCGTTTTCATCATTGTCGGTTACGAAATGAGCTTTGACCGGTTTCAGCCGGAGAAGAACCGTATCTTCCGTGTCTACTCATCCTTTTCTGGTGTCATGAGCGGTTCCAGTTCAGGAGTCCCTACGGCCTTTCCCGTTGTCATGCGCGAAACGTTTACAGGCATCGAGTCGCTGACAAACTTTCATACGATTCCATCGCAAGTTGAGGTACCCCGCGACGGCATGCCGGCAAAGAAATTCGGCAACTACAACAAGATCGCGATAGCTGATCCGGAATATTTTGAGGTGTTCAATTATTATGAATGGTTAGCAGGTAGTCCAAAAGAGTCGTTGGGCGAACCGTTTCAGGTTGTCATCACGAAAAGCCGCGGGAAAGCATATTTCGGCGATATCGATCCGTTGTCCATGATTGGCAAAGAGATCCGCTACATGGATTCGCTGGCCGTGACCGTTTCAGGAATCGTGGAAGACGTCGACGAAAGGACGGACCTCGATTTCACCGACTTCATTTCTTTTAACACAATCGAAAAGTCATGGCTACAAAAACCGATTCGTTTGAACAGCTGGCAGAACACGAACAGTATCTGTCAGCTTTTCATCAAAGTTTCCGGCGGAACGTCGAGGGAACAAATAGAAGCACAGTTCCCGGCATTGACGGAGGGCTACAAAACCCATAATCAAGGGGCACAATGGATACTAACGCCAAAACTTCAGCCGCTAAGTGACTTGCACTTCAATACCGGATTGAGGGTATTCAATCACAGCCGCTCGGTAGTCGAAAAGTCCACATTGCAAATGCTCCTTGTTGTGGCTGGATTTCTGTTGACCGTTGCCGTGATCAATTTCGTCAATTTGGAAACCGCCCAGGCGTCCCGACGTGCGAAAGAAGTCGGAATTCGAAAAGTGATGGGAAGTTCCAGACGTCGTTTGATTTTCAGATTTATTAGCGAAAGCTTCATCCTGTGCCTGGTTGCCGCCGCCCTATCCATTGTGTGGGCCGGACTGGCATTCCGGTACTTCACCTATTACATCCCGGCAGGATTATCCTTTGATGTCCTGGACCCCACCGTGCTGATATTCCTGGTATCATGCGTTCTGGTGGTGACACTTTTTGCGGGTCTATACCCGGCGTTCGTCTTATCTTCCCATCAACCTGCGCTGGCACTGAAAAATCTCGCATCTTCAACTGCGGCCACTACGCGATCAGCATTCATCCGGAAAGGGCTCACGATCTTTCAATTTTCTTCGGCCCAGGTATTTATCGTTGCGACTATGGTGATCGTTGGCCAGTTGGAATTCATGTTGGATAAAGATTTGGGCTTCAGCGCTAACGCCGTTGTATTCGTGGGGACGCCTTACCCAGCGAATCCGGACCGCCTTACATCTCTTAAGAATGAGTTGCAGACGTATACGGAAGTGCAAGCCGTGACCCTGCATGGGAATCCTCCTCTTACGCCGGGGTACGCCACCGGCATCATGAATTTTGATCACGGCAAAGAGACGATTGAGTACAATGTACACCTCAAACGTGCCGATACTTCTTATCTCAGCGTGTACGGGATCCACCTCCTTGCCGGACGGAATGTGCTACCCGTCGATTCAGTGCATGAGTATTTGATCAATGAGACCTTTATGAAGCTGCTGGGCTTTAAGCACCCGCGGGACGTGATCGGAAAAACCCTCGACGACGCGACCATTGTGGGGGTTGTCAATGACTTTCATGGGCAACCCCTGCATAACGAAATTAAGCCCACCGCGATCTCATATCGCCCAGGCCGGAATTTTGGAGTAAAGCTTGCTACACCAAACAACAAAGTTTCCGGCCTTCAGGGGGCCATGGCGAAAATCGAGCGTTCCTACCAAAAGGTCTTTCCCGATGAAGCATTCGAATACTACTTCGTCGACGAGCGAATCCGGCAATTTTATGAGGCCGAACAACGCATGGCCAGCGTCGCCGGTTTTGCCACCGCAATTGCCATCCTGATATCCTGCCTGGGATTATTTGGCCTGGCTTCTTTTACAGTCTTGCAGCGCACAAAGGAAATTGGAATTCGCAAGGTTCTTGGCGCTTCCGTCAATGGGATATTGTTCTTGCTATCCAAAGATTTTCTGGGCCTTGTGCTCATAGCCTTTATTATTTCGGCGCCGGTCGCTTATTATGCAATGGACCTGTGGCTTCAAAAGTTTGCGTACAAAATCGATATAACGGTATGGGTCTTTATCGTGTCTGGCCTTGCTTCGGTTACGATTGCCTTGCTTACGATGAGCCTTCGCACGGTGGCGGCCGCAAAGGCCGATCCCGTGAAGGCGCTGCGGTATGAGTGAACTCCATAACTTGTCACGCTCCGCCCATAATGCTAAACTCAACTTCCGGATTCACATCTCGTGGGTTCTGTGAAGTAGACGATGCGGCGAGGTGTTTTTTACCGCGGAGGAGGTTTTTAAAATGCAGAGCCGATAGGTCGCGGAAGGGAGCATCAGGCGTGCTGGCAGGATGTTTTGTTCGGGCGCGGGGGACGCGGAGGCTCGCATGGCTCGCATCGCCCGCCGAAGCTTTCTTTGATCGCGTAGCGTTGACGAAGGAGATAGCATAGGCGGGCTCGTGCTTCGATCTAGATGCGTGCGGAACTCTGAACTCTGAACTCCGAACTATAAACTCATAACTCCTCACCAGGCGCCGGCCTCGACAAGCTCGTCACGCTCCGCCCATAATGCTAAACTCAACTTCCGGATTCACATCTCGTGGGTTCTGTGAAGTAGACGATGCGGCGAGGTGTTTTTTACCGCGGAGGAGGTTTTTAAAATGCAGAGCCGATAGGTCGCGGAAGGGAGCATCAGGCGTGCTGGCAGGATGTTTTGTTCGGGCGCGGGGGACGCGGAGGCTCGCATGGCTCGCATCGCCCGCCGAAGCTTTCTTTGATCGCGTAGCGTTGACGAAGGAGATAGCATAGGCGGGCTCGTGCTTCGATCTAGATGCGTGCGGAACTCTGAACTCTGAACTCCGAACTATAAACTCATAACTCCTCACCAGGCGCCGGCCTCGACAAGCTCGGCCACCGGCGAGGGTCGGTTATTTGTGCGGCGGCATCCGGGGCGGGAGAAAACTCAAAATTGAACATCCCTCTGGAAGCGAATACATATCGTTGCAACGAGCTGCCCCGGATGCCGCCGCATTCCCTCCCTGTAGCCCTTGCGTGGCCGAGCTTGCCGAGGCCCGGAACTCCAACTCCAAACTTCAAAACTCTAAACTAATCCCCACGCTCACAGCATCCCCAAAGCCCAGCCTTCAAAGCAGTCCCACAAAAACCGGCGGCAACCGGCGACCTCGCGGATTCTGTGACCCAGACGCTACGGCGATTTTCTTAACCCCGAGGATGTCTTCCGAACGTGCCGGGAAGATCATGGTCAGGAAGGTAGATTTTAAATGACGCGGTCAAAACCCGGGAACCCCACATCGAAATTCCGTTAATCTTCTCCACATAACGGTACGTCTGTATGGCATTGGAGTAATTCAACACAGTTTTCGACTCGTGCAACGTATTTTAGCGTCTTACCTGAACCAAAAAAACCGCCACGCTGAGCCATGGACATTAAGATGAAAAATCTCCCGATCGCATTTTTCCTGTCATTGTGCATATGGTCCGCCTGCGACTCCAATGATCCCATTGAAGATAAGGAGATTACCAAAACACCTGCCCAACTCTCCATCAAAAGCTGCGACAGCATTCATTATCATGGCCGATTGGAAAGAGGAACGGCGCTCAATACTGAAAACTATTTCTCTGTAATGGTAAATGTGTCGGCCAAGGGTACCTACACTTTTAAAACGGAAGACCTCAATGGATACCATTTTGTTGCTGAAGGAGAATTTACGGCAACAGGACTTCAGGAGCTGCGCTTTGTCGGCGCGGGCACGCCGCAAACCGCCCAGGTTGACAACGTTACGTTGAAATTCGGAAATGCCACGTGCGGGCAAAAACTCATGGTCTATGAAGAAAACTACCCCAATCCTGATTCTACGGTGATATTTGTCACCGGCGAGCCCTTCTTTTCGGACTATAATTACACCTACGCCTTCAATGGACATGGCAAACAGTTATGGCGCATCGACGCCTCCTCTCCACCCGCGATCTCGGGTGATATCGCCTATATGATCACCGACGATGAGGTTTATGCCAGAGACATCGCCACGGGCAACCCGGTCTGGAATACGTCCATGGGTCTGAGTTTACATGACGGCCCCGTAACCATGGATGGAGATGATCTTTTCATTGCGGGAAATGGCAAGCTGATGTCGATTTCCCGGCTCACCGGGGCAGTGAATTGGACCTACACGTTTGGTATTATCAATTACGTGATGCAGGCGCCTACCGTTGCCGGAGGAAAAGTGTTCGAATACTACGACGAACATCTCTACTGCCTTGACCTGGACGGAAACCTGGTCTGGAAGTATCCCGTGAGCAACGCCGTTCGGTCGAATCCGGCACTTGCCGATGGCATCCTGTATTTCGGAAATAACGGAGGCACGTTCCGCGCCATCAATGTGAATGACACGACAACGGTCTGGACACATGAAATAGGCATGACGGGTGAAGAGTCTCCAACGGTGGATAACGGAAAAGTCTACATTCAGGGAGAGACCCAGGTATTTTGTTTTGATGCCCTGACTGGAGAAACGATCTGGACCTACACCATTGAATCCGGAACTGCAGACTGGTCATCCCCCCTCGTTGCCAATGGAAAAGTTTACGTCGCGGGGTTCGGAAAGGGCGTGATCGCCCTCGATGCTTCAAACGGACACGAGTTGTGGAACAATACGGCTCCGGCACAATCTGCGGATAACCCCCCTGCCGTTTTACATAGCTTGTTGGTCGAGGGCGGCGCCAATGGCCTTGCCGCAATCAATGCCATATCGGGAGCTACCATCTGGAACATCGCACCCTTCACCGCCACCACGGATAACAGCATCTCGTTCTACACGCCCGCGGTAATCTATAACCGCGAGACCGGAGAGGTTGCGTATCCTTCGACAAGTGGCCATAAGCATTAGGATCTTGATAAAGGGCAGGTTCCAGATTCGCCAGCCCGACAATGCGGCGGAATCTCTTTGACACAAAGGGTTCTTCCGAACGCGCGACGTTCTCCTCCTTCGAGAAGCAAGCCAACCGGCAACCGGCAACCATGCCTACGCTTCGCTTTCGGCAGGCAGGCTGGCTAGCCGGCGACCGGGCTCAGCTCCACACCCCTACTCATCCTTCCGCTCCCTGCCGTACAGCGCCCGTAGTTCATCCTTTGCCTCCTCAAGGACCTTCTTGTCCTTTGCCGGCAGTTTTTTTCCTGCCCGGTTGATGTAAAAGTTGAGCATGGACATGGCCGATTGCAATGGCGTCCCTTTTCTCCGCTTGCTGCGGTCGGAGGACCTTTTCAACGACCTGGCTACGCGGACAGGATCTTTGGACTTGAATGTCTTCGATTCCAGATCCAACGCATCGCTCCTTTCATTGACCTTCGCCGACCATTTTCTGGCGGGTTTCCCTGATTGCTTCTTTGCCGGTTTCCTTTTCGACCTGGCACTTTTCTTCGATGTCTTTCTGCTGACGGCCATAACATTACGGTATTGAAGCAACACCACTAATTGTATGCCCGCGTGCGTTGCGAGCTGCCGCCTCCAAAAAACCAAAAGCATTAAACTCCATACACATCGTTCACAGCTCGTCACTCTCCGATCATAATTCTAAACTCAACTTCCGGATTCACATCTCGTGGATTCTATGAGGTTGGCGATGCGGCGGGATTTTTCTTACCGCGGAGGAGGTTTTTAAAATGCAGGGCCGATAGTCCGCGGAAGGGAGCATCAGGCGTGCTGGCCGATGTGGTGCTGGGGCACGGAGGGCGCGGAGGCTCGCTGGCGCTCGTGGGGTTCGCGCAGAGCTCGGTCAAAGCCAGAACGGTAACGCTGGCGATCCGGATGACGGCATTGATTTCCTGTATTTCCATTTTACGGCTGAAAGCTCCAAAATAGGCTGGATGAGCACCTTTTCCTAACTATTCAATATTTCTATTGAATAGTTGAACCCAATCCCTTTACTTGATGTTAGTTCAAAAAATCACCAGGATGAACAAAAGAACATTTAAGGACAAAGTCTATGGGGAGCTGGCAAAAATAACGAAGGCGCTGGCCAATCCGCATCGGCTGGAAATTATCGAGTTGCTTGCGCAAGGCGATTTCTCTGTGGAGGAAATCTCCATTCAGACCAATCTTTCCGTGGCCAACGCTTCTCAACATTTACAGGTGCTTAAAACATCCCAACTCGTGGATATTACACGCTATGGAAACTTTATTCATTACCACCTGGCAGATGCGAACGTTTTCAAAGTTTGGAAAGAGCTGAGAACACTTGGCGTCGCGCGCCTGGCATCCGTGGAAAGGCTGGTCCGGGACTTTCGCAGATCGGAATTCAATCTGGAACCGGTGTCCATCAGTGAGTTGGTCGACAAAATTGATCTTGGGAAAGTAACGGTCCTGGACGTCAGGCCGGAGACTGAATTCAGGAAAGGTCATATCGCAAATTCAATTTCCATTCCCCATAATCAGCTTTCGCGGAGAATGAAAGAACTGCCCAGGCGAACGGAAATCGTTGCCTATTGCCGCGGCCCTTTCTGTGTTTACGCAGATGACGCCGTGGCGCTGTTGAACAAATCCGGCTATAAAGCCAGACGCCTTGAGGAAGGCTATCCCGACTGGGCGTTGAGGGGATTGCCTGTTGAAGTAAACTAGAGGATCACCCAATATGGAAGCAAAATTGATTAGCGTCGAAGGGCTTCAAAAGAAGCTCAACAACAAAGAACCGGTCTTTATCGTAGACGTCAGGCCATCGGACGAAAGAGACGAATGGCGTATCGCAGAGAGCATCCATGTGGATGCGTATCGCCAATTGAATGAAGGGGACGAAACGGCGCTCGATAGCATTGAAATTCCGGCGCATTCGACAATGGTAACGGTATGCGCAGCCGGACGTACGAGCTTACTGGCTTCGAGGCTACTTCAAAGAAAGGGCATCGAAGCCTATTCCCTTGAAGGAGGCATGAAGGCGTGGAACTACGCATGGAACACCGCTGAAGCACTATTGCCGAACGGCGTCAAAATCATTCAGGTCAGAAGGCCGGCAAAGGGCGTGCTCTCCTATGTGATAGGTTCGCTAGGCGATGCCGTTGTGATCGATGCCGCGCTCGACCCTGAAGTCTACATTGAAATCGCCCGGAGCAACGGGTGGGCCATCAAATATGTTTTCGATACACACATCCATGCAGATTATGTTTCCAGGACCCGTGACCTTGCAAGCGCCAGCGGTGCGACACACGCGTTGATCGATCGCGCCGAAGTGGCGTTTGAATTCTTTGAAGTTTCAGACGGCGATTCCGTCGGATTCGGAGACACCAAGTTGCGCGTGATCCATACACCGGGCCATACCTGGGAAAGCACAACTTTCATGATCGCAGATCTCGCGCTCTTTACGGGGGACACGTTATTCATCGATAGCGTTGGCAGGCCTGACCTTAAGGCCGACGAAAAGGAAGCGGTCGAAAGGACCAAGACACTTTTCCATTCTATAAAGCACCTCCTCTCCCTCAATCCATCAGCCCTGGTGCTCCCGGCCCATACGTCGGGCACCGTTCGCTTTGATGGAAAGCTGGTTGCCGAGCCCCTGGGCAAAGTCAGTGCACCTATCGACGTGGCGAACATGAGCGAGGAGCGTTTTGTCAAACATGTGTTATCCAGGATTCCACCCACGCCTCCGAATTATCTTTCCATCGCCGGTTTAAACAAGAAGGGGACTTACGAAGGATACCAATTGGGTGACCTTGAAGCCGGGGGAAACCATTGCGCGATTGCCTAAGAAAATGTTATGGCTGATTCCCGGACACGCCTCGGCCTAAAGGAAAATTGGCAGCAGTTTTCATTGCTAGTCATGATCAACGCTTTCGTTGGCGGAATGGTGGGTCTGGAGCGGACCATCATTCCTCAAATTGCGGAGGCGGACTTCGGCCTTGCGGCCCGAACCGCGATCCTTTCCTTCATTGCTGTTTTTGGGATTACCAAGGCGATCACCAACTACTATACCGGTATGCTCGCCAACGCATTCGGACGAAAAAAGCTTTTAGTGCTGGGGTGGATGTTTGCGCTCCCCGTGCCCTTCATGCTCATGGAAGCGACGAGCTGGAACACGATCATCGCAGCAAACGTTTTGCTAGGCATCAACCAGGGGCTCGCATGGTCGAGCACCGTGGTGATGAAAATCGACCTGGTGGGTGAAAAGGACCGGGGCTTTGCAATGGGTCTCAATGAGTTCGCCGGATACCTCGCGTTAGCCGCAATTGCCTTCCTGACCGGCTGGATTGCCCATGAACATGGGCTAAGACCCTATCCTTTTTACGTCGGGATCGGTATCGCATTCGTCGGGTTGTTATCAAGTATCCTGTTTGTAAAAGACACCCAGCGTCATGTGTTGCTTGAATCCGGTGTCAGCACGGTACCCAAACTCAGGAACGTTTTCCGGGAGACAACCTGGAAACACAGGGACCTGGGTTCAGTGACGCAGGCCGGGTTGGTGAACAACCTCAACGACGGCATGGTGTGGGGACTATTTCCCCTGCTGCTGGTCGCCAAAGGGTTCAATCTCAGCGAAACCGCGATCATCGTCTCCACTTATCCAGCAGTTTGGGGAATTGGACAACTGTTTACGGGGTCGCTGGCCGACAAGTTCTGCAAACGAAACCTTTTGTTTTGGGGCATGTTGCTTCAGGGCATTTCACTTTTGGCGATGGTCTGGGCGACTTCCTTCAACGTATTCATCGCCTTGTCCTCGTTGCTTGGCCTTGGAACCGCCATTGTCTATCCAACTTTTCTGGCAGCGGTATCAGACCATACACATCCGGAACAGCGTCCGAAGAGCATCGGCGTATTCCGGTTGTGGCGAGACCTGGGCTACGCGATAGGCGCCATCCTTACCGGGCTGATCGCCGACCGTTACGGGCTGATCGCGCCGGTAGTTGCCATCGGACTGATTACCGTCCTTTCCGCATTGGTCGTGCATCTTCGCATGCGTTGCGTCACGAAGCCCGATACGTTACGGTTTGCAAGCTCCGCAACTACCCGCTTCCAGACGAAGGGAAATCCCCTGAAGATTACTTGCACGGCAGCCGCACCACAATCAAGGCTCAAACCGGCACCTTGCTGACATACTTCGAGAACCACGCCGCGGCATGCGTGGAGACCTCCTCAAGCTTTCCCGGTTCTTCGAACAGGTGGGTTGCGCCTTCAACGATGCGCAACTCCTTTTTACCGGAAAGCAGATCAAAGGCTTTCTTGTTTAATTGGATCACGCCGTCGTCAAGGGAACCCACCATCAAGAGCGTTGGCGCATGCACGTTCGGAAGGACGGCCGCGGCCAGGTCCGGCCTGCCGCCCCGCGACACCACAGCCTTCACCGTATTGTCGGGAGTGGCAGCGGCGGCAAGGGCCGCTGCGGCGCCGGTGCTTGCGCCAAAATACCCCGCTTCAAATCCGGCCAACGATGGCACAGTTTTCACCCACTCCGTAACCTTCACCAGCCGTTCTGTTATCAATGGGATATCAAACCGATTGGCGTAGTCATTGTCCTCTTCCAGGGTTAAAAGGTCAAAGAGCAAGGTCGCGAACCCCGATGCATGCAACACGGTAGCCACATGGCGGTTTCGCGAACTGTGCCGGCTGCTACCGCTTCCGTGTGCAAATACGATGATGCCATCGGCATGGTCCAGCGGCGTGAGCGTGCCCGCCAGACGCTTGCCACCAACGGGAATTTCAACTTCGGTAGACTTGGCATCCATGCGCGCGAAATTTTTACAGGACTAAATCTAAAATCCAAACGGGTACGTCTCGGGCATCTGCGCTCCGTCGGGCTCCAGGTGAAGCGGATGCAATGCCCGTGACTTATCCAGGTAGAGGAGCGCATCATACCGGAAAGGTAAAAGCGTCCGCACATAATTTCCCCTTTCCCGCTCCGGGTGATACACCACACCAATGGCGCGGTGACCGAGATATCGCTCAAAGCGCCGGTCGTAATACTCTTTATTATATAGGATGAGTTTGTCCTCGGCAGAATCCTCGTGGAGGATGTGTTCAACGCTGCCCTCAATCGCCGGAGGCACTTCCATCTTTTTCATCCGGCCTCCCCAAATGCCTCCCGCGATCACCGATCCTTCATACGAAGAAAAACCAACGATGTACACGTCGGATTTACGTTTATGCTTCTCGCGAAGCAATTGACCCACGTTCCACATGCCCACATCCTTCATGTCGGTATAGCGCGCATCGCCGACGTGCGTATTGTGTTCCCATACGATGCCCTTCGCGCGCTTTCCGTGATGTTTCATCAATGATTCCAGTGTCGCCACCATGTGTGAATCCCTCACGTTCCACGACTCATCCCTGAAGGAGATCATCGAGCGGTAATACGCCTCCGCATTGGCAATGATCTGCGCGTTCATTTCCGTATTCAACGCGGCTTCCGGATCGTGGTCATAATGCCGGGATCGTTTCCTCACTTCCTCCAGCAGTCGGATCACCTCCCCTGAACAATCGGCCGACAGCCGGAGCATGGCGCGCGCATACTCCTGCCCCTCCTCATACGGCTCGAAACAACGAAAGGCGTCGATCGCAAGGGCCGCAGCTTTCGGGTCCTCCTTCCGCAGATAATTAATGATCACCTCCATGGATTCCCATAAGCTGTAAACATCCAGCCCATAGAATCCTACTCTTCGACCGGCATGCAAATTCCTGTTGTACTCACGCATCCAATCCATCAGCGCGGCAATCTCCCAATTCGCCCACATCCACGTCGGCCAGCGCCTGAATGCTTTCAGTACCTCCAAAGCGGTCTGGCCCGTGGCGTCAGCGTATCCTTTCACGAACCGGTTTATTTGGTAACAATCCGGCCAGTCGCCTTCGACACCAATGAACCTGAATCCTTTTTCTTGAATAAGCCTCTTGCTGATCGCCGTGCGCCACGTGTAGTACTCATGGGTGCCATGGGAAGCTTCACCGAGAAGCACCAACTTCGCTTCACCGATATCTTCAAGCAGGGCATCCAGGTCCCGCGCGTCCTCAAGCTTTCGGTAACGCTTGTCTACGTCAATGGCTGCGATCATACTACCGTAAAAATGGGGTGGCTGACATTCTTCGAAAGTCCTCAAGCACATCCGTTACCTCTTTGTCGGAGAGGTGGTGGAAATCTTCATAGGCTTGTCCGACGGCGTAAAACTCTTCAGGCTGATCGACGATGACGACGTCATCAGCCAATGCGTTGATTTCCGAAACGTACCGCTGGCCGGATACCGGCGCGGCTACGACCACTTTTGCGGCACCGCGCGACTTGCAAAGTTTGATGGCAGGTACAATGGTGGCGCCGGTTGCTATGCCGTCGTCAACGATCAAGACGATGCGTCCCCGCATGTCGGGCAGCGGCCTGCCCTTGCGAAATCGCTGGATTCTGCTCTGGATTTCCGTCGCCTGCGTCTGCAGGATCCGGTGGATCTCATCCTCAGCGAACTGCCTTGCGTAGGCGCTCAGAAAAAATGATCCGTCTTCGGCGGCAGCGCCGATAGCCAGCTCTTCCTGCGAAGGGTGTGGAAGCTTTTTGGTGATCACAACCGACAGGTCCGCATTCAGCGCCCTGGCAACCTCATAGGCAATCGGTATCCCGCCGCGCGGAATGCCCAAAACCAAAGCGTGTTTATCCTTGTATCGGCCTTCAAGTTCCTTCGCAAGTTTTTTTCCCGCATCCCTTCGGTCAACAAATCGATTTCCCTCATTAACCCCCATTTTCGCCAGGATTCAAATGTTCTTCCAGGGGCTGTCCGAAAGAAATTGTGCCTCATGGCGTGAAAACGGTCGGTAGCCGATCCTGCTCCGGTTCGATATCAACGCCGAAAGATAGTGTTGCCGCGGTCTGCGGAATTGCCGAAGGATCAATCATCCCGCAACGAATCCACGGGATTGAACCGCGTCGCGCGCAGCGATTGATAACTCACGGTTGCCAATGCGAGCGCAAAGACGATCAATCCCGCGAGGATAAAAACATCAGGGCCTAGCAGCGTACGATATTCAAACCGGCCCAGCCATTCCTTCATGACCAACCACGCCACCGGGCAGGCCAGCACGAATGCCAGCGCAACTTGCCGGGTGTAGGAAGACGAGACCAGCATGAACAAGCTCCATGGCCCCGCGCCCAGCACTTTGCGTATTCCCAATTCCTTCGTACGGCGCTCAATATGGTAGTTCACCAGTCCCAACAGGCCCAGGCAGGCCACGACAATGCTCAGCACGCCTGCCATCTTGAAAATCATGGCCGCTTTTTGTTCCGACTCGTAGAACGTATTCAATTGCTCGGTCAGAAAATGATACTCGATCGGTGTAGAATGGTCGAAGGTCTCGTGTACGCGGGTTGCGCCTTCGATGACGGTGTTCAGGTCGCCAGACACTTTTAACGTGAAGTAGTCGATCGATTGGATGGGATTGTTGTGAAAGCCGATGATCATCGGAGAAATCTTTTGATGGAGGGACTGAAAATGGAAATCTTCGACCACGCCCATTACTTGCGTTACCCATTCGCCCTCGCCGGTATTTATCCTTATGGTGCTTCCAATCGGGTCTTTCAAATTGAGCGCCGTGGCGGCAGCAGCATTGATGATCACATGGGAAGAATCGGATTCATTGCCCGTGAAAAAGGTACCCGCGGCCAGGTCGAGTTCGTAGGTTTCGAGCATGTCCTCATCGAATCCCATAAAGTACGTTTGGAGCGAGTCCGGCCTCGCAGCGCCATTGCCGTTGGCCCGCACATAAACCTCGGCAATGTTCTTCCATTCGCCTGGCACGCGCGATGACACCGCAACGTGTTTTACACCCGCCAATTTGGAAAACTCCGTTTTCATTGTCTCAAACTGGCGGCGTACGTCGCCGTTGTTGATATCGATGATCATCAGACGTTCCTTGTTGAACCCGATGTCTTTGGTCTGGATAAACTTCATCTGGTTTCCGATGACGAGGGTCGAGACAATCATCGTGATGGTGATCATAAATTGAAACACCACAAGTACCGTGCGAAGGTTCGGTTTACCAGCACCAACGATGGCCCGTCCTTTCAAGGTTGAAATGGGACGCAATCTGGCGAGGTAAAAAGCCGGATAAGCGCCGGCCATTACGCCGATTATCAAACTGATCAACAGCAGGGACGGGAGGAAATCCTTCAACGTTCCGGGGTTCAGGTCAAAGTCCTTACCCGTGATGGAATTGAAATAGGGAAAGGCCAGGTCCATGACCGCCAGCGCCAGTGCCATGGACACGAGTGTGATCAGCAACGTTTCAACGAGAAACTGAAAAAACAACTGGCCCCTGACGGCACCGGCAACTTTTCTGATCCCTATTTCTCGCGCGCGCGCCGCTGCCGTAGATGTCGTAAGATTGACATAGTTGATCGCCGCAAGCACGAGCAGGAAGATGGCCATCGTTGAAAAAACGATCACGTGCGCAGGCTGCCCATGCGCGGCTTCCGCGCCGCTAAGGATCTCTTCCGAGTGCAGGTAAATGTCCTCGAGGGGTTGAAAGGTCGTAGCAAAAGGAATCCCCGATGTGTTGTTCGTTTTCATGAACGCAGGCATCTTTTCATCAACGCTTGCGATCGCGGCCCCCGGTGTCAGAACAATGTACGTATGGGCGTTGAAATCACTCCAACTCGTCACGTAGTCGCCCCACCCGGATTTCGGGTAAGGATTGGTCAGCAGCAGATCGAACTGAAGGTGCGAATTTGCCGGATGGTCTTTGATGACGCCCGTTACCTTGAGCGTTCCGATGCCCGCAACGGTGATGGTCTTGTTGACCGCGCTGGGGTCGCCAAAATACTTCTTCGCGGTCGTCTCCGTGAGTACTACAGAGTTAGGTTCATTGAGCGCGGTCAACCGGTCTCCGTCAATGAATTCAAAATTGAAAACGTCAAAGAAATTGGTATCGTCGGTAACAAAATATTTCCGCTCATTGTAGTTCTCGTCGTCGATATGCACGATCACCTGACCGGTAAAGCGGTGAAGCCTCACCATGGTTTCCACCTCAGGGAAGTCGTCTACGAGGCGTGGACCGATGGCCGGCACCGTGACGCCATAGGTCCGGGGGTCGGCAGGATTCGATTCATCGATGGTAAGGACACGGTACGTTCTATCGGAATATTCGTGAAAGCTGTCGTAGGAGAGTTCATGCCTGACGTAGGTGTAGAGCATGGTACTGAAAGAGATGCCGAGAACCAGTCCGAGGGTATTGATGAGCGTGAACACCCGATTCTTCTGGAGTGATCGGAGTGCGATCTTAAAATAGTTGCGTATCATCCGTAAAGCTTATGTACGGCTTCGGTGAGTCGATTTTCATGCCACAAGGAATTTTCCGTTTTTGGATAGGCATTCGCCGTTCATATCATCCTCCCGCTGTTCGAAAATAGTCAAAAGCGTTCGGATGCGGTCGGTCCGGTCTGAAAAATCATGGTCAAACGCCTTCCGGTAGGCGCGAATCTTAATTCCTGTTTCAGGCGCTTATTTCAACAATAAAATGCCGTCGCATCAAATGAATTCTCATGTAAATTTGCCGGCGAATCATTTACAAAACCCATACGATGAAATTCAACCTACCGGAGGCTGTTGCCATACTACAACGCACACCCGATGTGCTCAATTCCATGTTACTGGGTATTTCGGAGGAGTGGACCTCCAGAAACGAAGGTCCGGATACCTGGAGCGCATTTGATGTCGTGGGGCACCTCATCCACGGTGAACAAACGGACTGGATACCGAGGATGGAGATCATACTTTCGGGCACCGGCGAAAAAAAATTAGAACCATTCGATCGTTTCGCCCAGTTTGAACAAAGCAGCGGAAAGACCCTGACGTTGCTGCTGATGGAGTTTAAGGTGATGAGGAACAAAAATATCGACCTCCTCCTGTCGAAAAAACTTACCGACGCGGATCTGGAAAGAAGGGGCACCCATCCCGACTTCGGACCGGTTACCCTGTCGCAACTTCTTGCCACCTGGGTAGTCCATGACCTCAATCATATCGGCCAAATCTGCCGCGTAATGGCAAAGCAATACAAAACGGAAGTCGGCCCGTGGACCAAATACCTGCGCATCGTCCGGGACTAAGTGGATGCGTGCCGGGTGCCTTCCCAAAAAAGCCCGACGGCCCTGCGCGGTACTAGTTCAAATTCCGGTTAACAGCAACGGCGAAGCTGAGTGCTTTGGGAAAAAGGATGTTGTTCTCAAGGTGCATGTGGAATTTCAGATCCTCATCGAGGTCGCGCATCGCATTGTGCAGAAGTTTCAGGGCGTAATCCGAATTGGAAAAGGCTGCATAACCATGGGTGAGACTCCGCATTCGCGCGAGCATCGATACCTCGTGATCGTGGTCGCCTTTCAAACCCGAAAGGGGATTCTCGATGCGTTCGTAGAGGGCTGCGTCGCTGTGCCGCGACCGGGCGATGCTGCGGATGGCCGGAAAGATGAGAAACTCCTCGTGCTTCATGTGGACGGTCAGGTACACAGACAATTCTTCGAACGCTTTCCTCAGCGACGCAAGACCATGGCGGTCTTCCGGATAGAAACTCTGCAGTTTGTCGATCGTGTTCTTGATAAAGACAACTTTTCGTTCGGCGAACTTGTGGTGCGTTCGCAAAATGTAGGCAATCAGTTCCGCGGGCTGCATCTTGACAAAGTCCGGAGCGTCGGACATGGGCAGGGACCATAGGTCGTCTATCAGGTCAGCCATGGGTGCGTGATCTTCCAGACAGGCGTCTTCCAGGGTCCTGCTTCCCTTCGAAAAAAAGTCGACACCATAGGCGTTGAACACCGATGCCGCCTGCACATTCCGGGTCACGATAAAGGCGACACTGTCCGCCTTGCTGATATTCATGGGGTAATGCTTTGTACCGCCAATATATCCCGTATTTGTTTAAGAATAAAAGAGGCACATGTCCTTTTTTTGTAATTTGTACCCACGCGCAACTTTACATCATTCATTCTGTCACACGAAATGTCGTCAAAAGCAAACCCAAAGACCCGGCCATCCGGGCCCACCCCGGTTTACATGCTGGATACTTTCAGTAGCCGGGCCGGCAACGTGTCTTTTTATATCGAAACCTTTAAAAACCATTTAACCAAACACGCCTTCGTCAACCAGCCGCACAAGCACGATTTCTACATGATCCTCCTGATCACAGCCGGAAGCGGTACGCACACCATCGATTTTCAAAGCTACGACGTCGTTCCGGATGTCGCGTTTGTCATGACGCCTGGCCAGGTGCACTCGTGGAACCTGAGCAGCGATACCGACGGGATCTTCATCTTCTTCCGGCCGGAGTTCTATCAAATGCACCTGCATGAGGACGCGCTCATCGATTTCCCTTTTTTCCACTCCCTGAATGCAAACCCTCGCATTCCGTTCAAAAAAGACAAGCTTATGGACGTGATGCTCGAAGAAATGTACCTGGAATTCAGCAAGGACGACAAGACCGACCCGCGCCTGCTGCGATCCTACCTTGAGATCCTTTTGCGGAAGCTTGCCCGGAACTACAAGGTTAATCACCAAATCAGGATGGACAAAGCCGTGTACAAGATCCGAAAAGTCGAGCAACTGATCGAAGAAAACTTCAAGAAGCTGAAGCATCCCAGTGACTACGCCGACCTGATGCACATCACCCCGTCGTATCTCAATACCATTTGCAAGGAAAACG
Source organism: uncultured Roseivirgaceae bacterium (assembly GCA_964551035.1). Taxonomy (GTDB): domain Bacteria; phylum Bacteroidota; class Bacteroidia; order Cytophagales; family Cyclobacteriaceae; genus Chryseosolibacter. The sequence continues at coordinate 51,969 of CAZKBK010000020.1, forward strand.
TCGGAAAAACATTGGGCGAACTGATCCACGAAAGAATAATACTGGAAGCCAAGCGGCTGTTTGCCTACACCGACCTGAGCGTAAAAGAGGTGACCAACCACCTGGGGTTTACCGACAATTCATACTTTGTCCGGTTCTTCAAGAAGCACACCGCACTTACCCCGGATCAGTTCAAGGAATCGATAATTCGTCCTGCATAAACCGTAAACCGTCTCGCCGGTGCAAGTCGCTAATGTGTTAGTCTTGTAAAAAACACCGTAACGATGAGCAGCAAGAATTCGAAATTGTACAGCATCCTGAGCCAGAAATGTCCGCATTGCCACAAGGGCAACATGTTCAGCCATGGGCCCTTCAGCTGGAAATTCATGGACATGCACGATTGCTGCCCGGAGTGCGGATTCGACTTCATCCAGGAGCCCTCGTTCTACTTCGGAGCGATGTACGTGAGCTATGCCATCCAGGTCGCCGTGTTTGTCGCCGTGTACCTGGTACTGCGCTACACCATCGACCCCGGCACCTGGACGTACGTGATCTGGATGATTGTTGGCGTGGTCGCCATCCTGCCCCTCACCTTCCGGTGGTCGCGCGTCGCGTGGTTGGGCATGTTCGGCGTGTACCGAACGGGACGCCGCGAAGAAGCCCCCACCGGGAAGTAGCAGGCACGTTCAGGTCTGCGCGCACCTGGTTTCTGCTTTCTCCCTTACACAGGCAACGTCAGAACCCGGAAAGCTCAACGCATGATTGAAACTCTTCCGATTTCCGGATCACGGTGACCTTTGCCCGCTCTGTCCGCTCACCGACGTAGAGCAAGTCTATCGTTTCAAGGAATAAAGTCAACCACCGCGCGAAATGTTGCCGGCTAAACATCATCCGGATATGCTCCGGACAGGTGTGGACGTCGATGGACTTTTCGTCCAACAGGAGCTCGCACCAATAAACGTAGCGCGCTTCCGTGCCACTGTCGGCGTGAGCAACCGGAAGAAATATTTGGCCCAGCCGCTCGTCCCGCGCCGCCCGTTCATAAAAGCGGTCAACAAGGACCTTGATGTCTTCAAGGTCGCTAATATCTTTGTGCGTCACCTCAACCATAGCTCCATGCGGGCATTCTTTCACTTCACCCCACCTTACGCTCACTGGACGCAACCGGAAAAAAAAAGTTCTCCCAAATCGACATTAAATCCTCGTACCGCGATTCAACCGACGCGCCAAAATCGGCCCATCTTTCATTTCGCGCTACCGCAATTTATTGAGGATCGCCGACGGCGTAAATGATCAGGTTATCGTTTTTATGGTCTTTTTTATTTCCCGCCCGAGCCTGTCGAAGGGCGGTCCCTGAGCCTGCCGAAGGGTGGTCCCTGAGCCTGCCGAAGGGCTACTCGCTTCTCAACGTAGCCGCCGGATCGGCGCTGGCTGCTTTGAAGGACTCATAGCTGATTGTGATCAGTGCAATGCTGAGGGCTGCAAATCCGGCAAGGAAAAAGACAATGGGATTCAGCGTAATCTTATACTCGAAACCCTGAAGCCATTCGTTCATTGCATACCAGGCCAGCGGAGTTGCCACCACGAACGCAACCACCACGAGCTTCACAAATTCCTTCGACATCATGCCCACAATCTGGGGAACACTGGCGCCCATCACCTTTCGCACGCCAATCTCCTTAAGCCTTCGTTCCGCCATGTAGGAGGAGAGGCCGTAGAGGCCAAGGCTGCAAATGATCATGGCAATGGCAGCGAAGTAGCTGATAATGCGTGACACGCGCTGGTCTTCGGTATACTGCCGTTGTATGTCGTCATCCATGAACGAGTACTCGAACGGCGCATCGGCAACTTGCTCCTTCCAGATGCGCTCAAGGGAAACTAACGTTTCAGAAAATGCCGAAGGATTGACGCTAACCACCATGAACGCGTAGTCGTTGGCGCTTTCAGGGATCTCAAAAACTACCGGGATAACGGGGTCTTTAAGGGATGTTTGATTGAAATCCTCCATCATGCCAATCACGTCAAAGGAATAATTCTCGCCCTGCCAGTCAAAGTACAGCTTTTCGCCTACCAGTTCTTCCGGCGTCACGCCAAACTTTTCCGCGGAAGCCCGATTGAGAATAAGCCTGCCTGAGGCTTCCGCCTCCCGGTTGTCTGTGAAAGCACGGCCGGCAATCAAGTTGATATCGAGGAGTTCAATGTATCCCGCGTCAACGACGTTGCGGCGAATAAGTATGGCGTTATCCATGCTGCCGCCCTCCCTGTAAAAGGCCATGTCGTTGAAGATGTTCATCCCGGGCACGTAATCCGCAGCGGAAACCGCAATTACGGAACTCATTTGCCCGAGTTCCGTCTTCAGAGCGGCATACTGCTGCTTTGCTTCCGCTGTGCGAAGCGGGACAACGATCTTCGCCTCGGGATTGAAACCGAGATCCTTTTCCTTCATGAACGAGATCTGCCGGGAGATCACCAGCATTCCGCACACGAGCACGATGGACACCACGAACTGGAACACCACCAGCCCCTGGCGCAACCGCCCCGACGAATTGCTTAACGCAAACTTTCCCTTCAACACCTGTGCGGGCTGGAACGACGACATGTAGAAAGCGGGATAACTCCCCGCAAGCAGTCCCGTAATCACCGTCAAAATGACAAGGGCCGCAACCACGAAAAGCACGTTGCCCTGATCGAGTGAAATTTCCTTTGACGAAAGTTCATTGAAAACCGGTAGAGCCGCATACACGAGGGCCACGCTGATCAAAATAGCAATTGCCACGATGATCATTGCTTCTCCCATGATCTGACGAATAAGGCTGCTTCGAACGGCGCCCATCACCTTCCGGATACCGATCTCTGACGCGCGTTTCGTCGCCTTGGCGGTCGACAGGTTCATAAAATTGATACACGCGAGCAACAGGATAAAGGCGGCAATCGAGACGATGACATAGATATAGGTGATCCGCTGAAACTTGTCCACCTGCGACTTCAGGTAGATGTCCTTGACGGGTTCGAGAAACAACGTCTTGGTAATACCCAGCGCCTTCATGTCTTCGGTACCGTACTTAATGAGGATGTCATTCATCTGCTTCTCGACCGCCTCTTTGGAATGCCCTGGCGTGAGCTTCAGGAAACCACTGACAAAGTTTTGCCCTGCCCATTCGGTGGATGCGTCTGGATCGTTGCGGACGTATGCCCCCGCGCCTTCGCTCATGATAGACGTGAAGAGGTTGACATCGAGAAAACTTTTGTTCTGCTTATAAACGCCCGTGATCGTGTAGTTGACCGGATTACCTCCGTGGCTGATCAGAATATTCTTGCCCAGAGCCGGAAAATCAGCAAAGAGTTTCCGGGCAATATACTCCGAGATCACCACGGTGTTGGGATCAGTCAGCGCCGTCGCGGGATTGCCTTCGACAAATTCATACGTGAGCACATCGAAGAGGGTCGAGTCTGCCACGTAGGCCTTGGGTTCATAAAATTTGTTGCCCTCGTATTGAATGAGGCTTTCGTTGGCGAAGGTGGGCACAAGTCGCGCAGCGGACTCAACCTCCGATATCTCTTCCCTGAACGTCATGGGAATCGGCGGCGACACGGCAGAAAGTTTATCCAACCCTACCACACCCTCAAGCTGCGTGTCGATACGGTAAAGGTCGTTCAACCGTTCGTGGTGGTTGTCGTATGCGAGTTCATCCTGGACATACAATGCCAGCAACAGGCAGCATGCCACCCCCAGCGCCAGGCCGGAGATATTGATCATTGAATAAACCCTCGTGCGGACGAGGCTGCGGAAGGCGATCTTGAAATAGTTCCTAAGCATAAGTTGCCGGTTTGCGGAAATTCCTGTGAGTAAGTATTAAAACTACAAGAATATTTGACGGCTGGCAACGAAAAATGTTACGGCGAAGGACAATTTGTTTTTGCCTCCGGCAATCCGGAGCCAATACGAATAGAAACTTGTCAGGCGGCTACAAAACTCTTAAATTGGTAGTTACTCCGCACATGGAATCATCGTCCCATATTAAACAAATCAAAACATGTCATTTATACGTATGCCAAATTCCAAACGAAAATATTACTTCGCCCTGGTCTCCGTCCTTGCCCTGTCAACCGCATGCTATTCCCAATTGAGGGGTCACACGGTACAGCCAGAAGGCGACCGAACGTTGGAGGGCGATGCGGATGGGCCATCTCACCATGAATTTGTGAGGGCTTCCTTGACAGTTGTAATATCTGAGAAGAACGTTTTGCGCGAAAGGGAACCAATTGCCCAGTTTTTGGTTCCCGTTGCAAGACCTGTGGTGCTAAGCTTCGGACGCGCTGACAGCGGAACCCTGGCTGTTTCAGATAGACCTTCCGACGACATACAATTCACAGATACGATACCCGATGACAAAATCTATATGTTTGTGCCGCACGTACCAGAGTTTCCGGGCGGAAGGCAAGCATTGGAAAAGTTCATCCAAGACAGCCTGACGTATCCAGACCGCGCGAAGAAGCGGAGAATCGAGGGAACGGTCTACGTGAATTTTCTAATCCGTAGAGATGGTTCCATCACCGACGTTAAAGTGCTTCGAGGCCTCGAAAAGGCTTGCGACGAGGAGGCGGTACGCGTCATCCGATCCATGCCGAAGTGGAATCCAGGGAGGACCGAGGAAGAGAAAGCCGTCACCGTGCGGTTTAATCTGCCAGTAAGATTCAGACTCTAGGAGATCACAACGCATCCATCGCCAGGACGAGTGCTCATTAACCGCTTTCCTTAATCAAATGACTGAAGAAGGGTTAAAGTTCGAGCACAAAGGGTATCAGGCGACTGTAAAATCTAGGGGCAAATGCGAATAGAAATTTACATGTTTGGCCAGTCCGGACGCCTGAATGAGCGTAAGGGAGCCATACATGACTTTAGTCATACCCCAAGCGGTTAAATCTTCCTACCTTTTCGCCCATGTCGAAAAATCCCGATCCCATCCCGATCCCTCGTCCCGGTGAAGAGGTGTTCAACGCCATCAGCCATGGCATAGGGGCCATCGCCGCCGTGGCAGGGCTGGTTACGCTGGTCATGTTAACGGATATCCACGATTCACCGGGGTATGTCGTCTATGGGGTCAGCCTGGTTGTGCTTTACCTGGCATCTACGCTCTACCACAGCTTCGGGCATCCCAAAGTGAAGGACTTTTTCCGAAAGCTCGACCACATGGCCATCTTCCTGCTGATTGCCGGGACGTACACACCGTACTGCCTGAGCATACTTCAAGGCTGGACGCGCTGGACCATCCTTGGCGTGATCTGGACATTCGCCATTGCGGGGATTGTGGTTAAGTCTTTCTCTGCCGGCAAATTCGAGTGGATCTCGTTGACATTCTATGTAATGATGGGCTGGATGGTGGTCTTCGTGATCAAGCCAGTTTACGAATACCTCTCACCCTGGGGATTTGTTTCCCTGCTGGCCGGCGGACTCGCCTACACGCTTGGCACCTATTTCTATATGAGCAAGAGAATCCCATTTGCTCATGGCATATGGCATTTATGGGTGCTTGCCGGCAGTGTGTTGCACTTCTTTTCGGTTATGACGCTCGTGGAGTGAGCCGGGGTGGGTTGCCAGTGTCTCCTATTGGTTATTCAGGATTCATTAATCAGGTGACGTTGCGGATGGTGTCCCGGAATGCTGAATATTGAATGTTGGAATATCTGAATCTTAAAAACCGTATACCACGGCGTTGATATTCATGCCGGCGCCCACGGATGCCATCACGATCTTATCACCTTTGTTAATTTCGTGATTCTGCAGTTCTCCTTTCAAAATCAGGTCAAGCAGTGTTGGAACCGTAGCCACGGAACTGTTGCCCAGAAACCCGATCGTCATCGGCACAACGTCTTTGGAAGAAGGGGAGGTGCCGTAGAGACTGAAAAGCCGCTCGACAATGGCGTCATCCATTTTCTCGTTCGCCTGATGGATCAACACTTTCCTGATCTCCGTAATATGAAGCTTCGCCTTATCCAGTGCGGTCTTGATCACAGCCGGAACATGGTTCAAAGCAAACTCATAAACCTTCCGGCCCTGCATTTTCAGGTAGCGATTCGCGTCACCGTTGGCGGTACAGACCGACTTGTCCATGGAGATGAGATTCGAATATTGGAGTGCATGGGTCTGCGTCTTATGAGAAAGGATCCCCGACGACGCGTCATCCGATGCATCGAGTACAACAGCGCCCGCGCCATCGGCAAAGATCATCGAGTCGCGATCGTGCGGGTCGATCACCCGTGAAAGAGTCTCGGTGCCAATGACCAGACAACGACGCGCATCTCCGGATTTAATGTAATAGTTGGCCTGGATCATACCCTCGACCCACCCCGGGCACCCAAACGGAAGATCATAGGCGACACAGTCGGGATTCTTAATGCGAAGCAGGGCTTTGATTTTTGATGCAAGCGACGGCACGATATTCACGCGGTTGGTATCAGGCAACACGTCTCCGAAATTGTGCGCCACAATGATGTAATCCAGGGTCTCCCTGTCGACCTCGGCATCCTGAATGGCCTCTTCCGCCGCGAGCAATCCAAGATCCGAGGCAAGCTGATGGTCACCGGCGTAACGCCTCTGGCGAATGCCTGTGATCGCACTGAATTTTTCGATGATAAGTTCATTCTCTCTCGCAATTGCAATACCATTTTCAAAAAAAGTATTTGCAAGGAACGCGTTGTTCTCAACGTTAGTCTCAGGAATATAACTTCCGGTGCCGATAATCTTTGTCATGCGCTCTAGGGGTTAACTGGCTCGTCGATAAAGGCTGAAAATTCAAGCCCTCAATGGACAGTAAGATAATCCGTTGTTCGCAGACTTAGTTCAGGAACGCCCTAATCTTTTGAAACTTTTCTCAGTACAGAACATTCGTTAGCCGAACAGCCAGTGGCCTCGTACACGAAATTCCACGCGCCTTATGATTTCAATCATAATGACCGTACAATCAACCGCTTCGCGCGATGACTTTCATCAGTTGTTATTGCCGCTTCAATTGAGTCCGATCGCACCCCCTCCCAACGAATTTACGCGGTCCGATTAATAAGAAGCGCCACTACTCGTGGTGTGTCCCCTTCAGCCGGGGCAATTCGAGTTTGAAGATGATCGCCAGGGCGCGAATGCCGATGATGAACCCGGATGACACGAGTAGATTGACATTTCGTGGCACCGCATAGTGATCCAACAGCAAATAAAGAACGGCGCCCGCAAGGCAAGCGGTGGCATAGATCTCCTTGTTAAAAATGATGGGCGTTTTATTGGTCAGGGTGTCACGCATGACACCACCCATTACGGCCGTGAACACGCCCATGATCGCCGCGATCTCAGGCTGCACCCCAAGGCTTAACGCCTTCTCCACACCGACAATCGTAAAAAGCGAAATGCCGAGCATGTCAAAGAGAAGCATCATTCGCCTCAGCCTGGCGAACAGGTTGAACAACAAAAATGAGGCAACCACGCCGGCAACGGTGGCGTACAGAAAATTCACATCACCGATCCAGACCATCGGGTAACTCCCAAGCAGCATATCTCTCAGACTTCCCCCGCCGATGGCCGTCACAAAACCCGTAAAGGCTACCCCAAACCAGTTCCGATCCTTGTGTTCGGTGGCGAGCACACCTGAAATCGCAAAAAAGAAGGTGCCTGCAAGTTCAGAAACGTATTGAATGAGCATCCTGGCCGATCACATTGAAACCAAAAGTAATCAATGGCCGGTAGCGCGCCGAATGTTACCACCGAAAAGTTGCGCCGAATCAGGCCTTCGGACTCGGTTCATTCATACGGACCGCCACGGGTCGCATTGAAGCCGGAAAACCATGGAAGCCGAAACACGGAAGCCAGAAACCTCAACGCTTTAGTAGCAGGTAGCCCGATCTCCCCGGCATTCCCGATGCAAACTCGATCTTGTAAAAATAGACCCCGCTGGGTAACGACGTTCCGTTGTCATTCAGTCCCTTGAAAACCACGGTGGAATTGTCATAGTTTTCGGCGCTGTATACGCGGTCGCCCCAGCGGTCAAAAATACGAACACTGTTTTCTCTTGTGCCATCGAAAGCGTCAATGAACTGTAGCACAAATACATCGTTAAGTCCGTCGCCATTGGGAGACACAGCATTGTAAACAACGACATCGCCCGCCACGCTGATGGTGACCGTCTCGTTGGTGCAAAAGGCGAGCGCGTCGCAAACGCTGAGCGTAAGGTGATCCATGCCGGAAAAGCTGACGCCGGAATAGTCCACCATCAGGTTATGCGTTTCATCGATCACCGCTATGGCACCACTTGATGGCGCGTCGGTGATCGACAGGCTTGTGGGATCAAGGTCACCATCCTCATCCGTGATGATGGAGAGGAGGTCCAGGGTCACCACACCGCCGACGTGGGTTGTTAACGCCGGAGGTGTGATGACAGGCGCAGCACGATTGGAGCAATCGATTACGGTCGCAACCGCTTCGGTCCGTTCACTTTCGCAATATCCAACCACGACGGAAACAAAAAAGCTCGTGGTTTCGGCAAGAGCCGGTGTCGTAAATGCAGCGTGTGTCTCATCCGCGATCTGCGCTCCTCCGGAAGGGGACGTGTACCACCGATAGTCTCCATCCGCGGCGCCCGAGGCCACGAGGGTCGCACCCGCGTTGGCACACACGGTGATGCCTTCCACGGCGGGCGGCGCTGGCAATGCGTAGACATCGGCAACGACTTCGACACGCGGGCTTTCGCACACGCCGTCGTTGATGGCAGCGTAGTACAAAGTTGTAGCGGATAGATCAGGGGTTGTGAACACGCCGTTGACAAATCCAACGAGCGCCGTCCCGGCCGTCGCCACATCATACCAACGATATTGTCCGTCCGACGCGCCGGTCGCGGTCAATTCCACGGTACCACTACCGCAAACGAACCCGTTCGTCACCAACGGCGCCGTGGGTAAAGGCAACACCTCCGCCACCACCGCGCTGCGCGCACTCTCGCACATGCCATCATGGATCGACGCATAGTAGGTCGTGGTGGACACGAGTGACGGGATCGTCAAAGAACCGCTGGTTTCCCCTGCCAGCGCCGAACCTTCCACCGGCACATCATACCACCTGAACTGCCCATCGGCCGCGCCGGTAGCGACGAGCGTGAATGCCGACCCTTCGCAGGCGCTTTCCCCGGTGACCACAGGAGCGGCGGGTCGGAGGTTTACCACAACAGCCACCGTGTCACTGATTACCGGAAGGGCCGTCGCACTTGACAACCGGCACCGATAGTCGCCACCCACAGTTGCCGTCGCACCCAGGATGTTCAGCGTCGCTGTCGACGTTCCCGCGAATGCGCCACCATCGTTCAGGTCAACAAAGCCCGCACCATCGTATTTCTGCCACCGGTAAGTCAGGGGCTCTCCGCCGCTTGCCACAAGGGAAAGGCTCGTATCCTCCTCCTCACAAACATCTGTCACCGCCGCGGGCTGTGTCGTGATGTCAATCACCGGATTGCCGACGACATTTTCGTATACGAGCAGCAAATTCGGCGCCGAGGTGATAATAACTTCAGGCTTCCCATCGAGGTTGATATCCAACGTATGAACACAACGCGGGTTTGTAATGCCAGTGTTGAAGGGTGCGGCGAACGACGATGCATCCAGACTTCCTGGTGATGAACTATTTTTAAAGATCGAGAAGCGGTCGCCCGTTTCGCTCACCACAAGAATTTCCGGCCTTCCATCACCGTCGAGGTCGTCGATGTGCGCAACGGTCGCGGCACTGGTCAGCGCAAGGGTGAAAGCGATGAACACGACGTTTCCCGGCGTGCTTTGATTGTGAAGAACAGTCAACTCGGAGGCGCTGGCCCCTGTGCCGTGATACAGCACGAGGTCGATCTTTCCGTCCACATCCAGGTCGCCCGAATAGATTCTGCCCGGATTCTCACCCACCGTGATATCGACCCGGGTGTCGAACTGACCGGTCGAGATCTTGAGGATACCGAGATTTCTGAAAAAGCTGATGTTGTCGCTCCCCGGATTGGTCGTCACCACATCGGCAAACCCGTCACCATCAAAGTCTCCGGCTACAATGCCACCACCCGAAGATGGCTTGGCAAAAGCAACGTTTGCGCCGAGCGTGGGGAACTGACCGGTGACGAAATCTCCTGGCATCGACAGATTCTCCTTCAGGACCAGTTGCGCGCTTCCGTTCGTAAGCGCGACATCCATCATACCGTCGAGGTTAAAATCCGCGAAGGCGAGATTACCGGCGCCTGTCCCAAAACTGGTATTACCGGCAAACGATATTTCTCCGGCCGCGCTCATGTTCCTGCGCATCACGCCATTCACGGCGACGACGTCCACAAAGCCGTCACCGTCGATGTCACCCAGGCGCGGATTTGCAAACGTCGCCGGCAGCGTATCATCGGGGACCAGCGACGCATCCGTAACCACACCGCTCACATGAGCATTCCGGAATGCGTAGGTCCCACCACTTGCCTCGGCAATCAGATCCGGCTTGCCATCACGGTCAAGGTCTGCCACGTCGATGTCGTAGTTTGCGTCGGTAAGCGTAAAGGCAACCGGCGGAGCAAAATGCGTGTTGTCAAAAGCCACCCCCGACGAGAACGTCACATTGAAGGGAAGGTGATAACGCGACGTGAGTTCACCGACCCGCACGCTCACCGGTGCATAGGTCGCCCCGGCAGGCACGGTCACCGTCAATTCGGTCGTGGTTGCCGCCGTTACCATTGCCTCCACGGCGCCGAAATACACCCGATTGTCGGCCAGCGTCGGCGAAAAGAAGTTTCCCGTAATGGTTACAGCGCTTCCCACGGGGCCAGACAGTGGTGACACCGTAGCAACGGAAATCATCGGCGCGTGCGCATTCCTGTTTTCATAGAGGGCAATACGATTCGGGTTCGTGTTGGTCACGCCGGTCACCATGTCCGGCTTACCGTCTCCGTTGAGATCCGCCGAGATCACCGACGTGGGATAGGTGGAAGTTCCGGCACCCTGATGCAGGTAGGCGGTCACAAATGCATTGAGATCAAACGTTCCGCCCGTGAACACATTCTCATAAATTCCTATGTTACCGTTGTCGGCAACTACAAGATCGACCTTTCCGTCGCCGTTGATATCGGCCAAGGCCACACCCCCGTAGTTCCCGAGCGCGGAATTAAAAATCAATTCCTCCTGAAAATCGTCAGCGGTCAACACCCCATCGGTATCGGCGTTGATCCTGACCCTTACGTCGATGCCACTGTTGGATTTCCACATGATGTCGTTGTGTCCATCCAGGTTCAAATCAGCGATCTGAACACCGCCCTGGATAGAGGAAGGTATTGAAAAGAGATATTCAAAGGCGGGCGTTCCCGGGCTTGAAATATTTCCGAGCGCCTCAATTGTTCCGCTATGGGTGGCTTTAACGAGGATCTCCGGCTTCCCGTCGTTGTTCAGGTCTCCAATGCTGGCTCCGCTCACGCCGGCGAACATGTCGAAATCAAAATTGCGTGAAGCGGCAAACTCGATGTCACCGGGGCTGCTGATGTTCTGAGTGATCCAGAAATAGTGCCAGGCCGAAGAACTGATTGAACCCTCGCAGCCCATCAGGTCAGGTCTTCCGTCGCCGTCGACATCGGCAATGTTCAACGGTGGGCTTTCATCCCTCAGGCCGCTCCACCGTTCAGGCGCCTCAAAGGAAATCGTTCCCGGCGTACTCGTGTTCCGGAAAGTGACAAAGGCTCCGACGGTAGAAGAGCGGTTCGCGGAAGTGACAACATCAAGCTTTCCATCGCCGTCCAGGTCGGCTGTTCTCAGACCTGCACCATTGGCGCCGCTGCCGCCGGTAGCAAAACTGATCTCTCCCTCAAACGAAGCTGAAGTCAGATCTCCGCCGGTTCCTTTGTTTCGGTATACCTTGAAGGTCTGATTCGTCTCATCGCCGATAAGAATGTCGCCCCAACCATCCCCATCGATATCGCTTACGGAGAATCCGTCAATGTTCACCGATGTGCTCAGATCCGATTTGCGGTCAAACGAATTGGGTATGATGCGTCCGCCTCCTTCAAAAAGCGGAACAAATGGGGTTGTCGCCCGCGTCATCAGCCCCCGCGTCTTATTTAATACCGTGATGCCGCCATATACAGCTCCCGCAGGGACAACCACGGTCAGCGCGCTCGCCGCAGCGCTGGTAACTTCCGCCGCAACGGGCCCGAAATACACAACGTTGTTGTCCGGCAGAGGATCGAAGCCTGCGCCCGAAATGACCACGTTGGACCCCGGCGTCGCCGCCTCTGGGGCAAAGGATGTAATCGACGGTGCGGGGTACGAAGCCGTTTGACCGATCGAGACATCGTCCAGGCCCGAGGTGTAGCTGGCATTCGTGACATACGAGGCCCTGAACTCCAGCGCGGTGACGTTAGTCATGATATAGATAATCTGCTCACGCGTTGCTGCATTGCCGCTGTTCCAGGTCCAACCTGCTGTCTCGTCGAGTCTGATCGTGTAGGTTGTCCACTCCGGCGTGACCGCAGGCTTGTCGGCCAGTTCAAAAACGATTGCATTTCCTCCATTCTCGATACGTACATCCCCGGTGAACACATTCGTCGTGCCCGCATGCGATTGCTGCATCGAGAATGTGAGATTTTCACCCAGCGACCGAACGACCAAATTGCCGAAGAATTTTGACGGCGCACGCCAGTATTGCGTCGTGCTTGAACCTGCAGCACTGTAGGTCGACGAAATATACCCACCTGTATTTCCGCCCGTTGCCGAGTGTGTCACCGCGGCGGTGAACGTCCAGCCGTCGTCATCGGTGTCGAACGTGCTGGTGATCTGCGCATCGCAGTACAATGCGGCCAAAAGACAAAAGCCCAAGCTTGAAATGTGTTTCACCATGATTTAGAAGTTGCCGTAGGATTTCTCGTGAAAGGCAAACGCGTTGAAACGGATGCCCAGGACAATCTCGTGTGTAGGAAAGGCAGCGCCCACGGAACGTGCCGTAGGCATTTCAAAGACGTAGCCGAATTGAAGTTGCTCCTTCATCAGCGTCTGCAACATGAGTCCGTAGCTGCCAAAATTTCGCGTAAAGATCCCGAAGGTATGGCGGTTGTTGATATGAAAACTTGCCGCAACATCCATGGATGCCGGCGCTCCTTTGACCCCGCGCAAAAGCAGTGAAGGCCTGAAGCGCAGGTGCTCATTAACGTAATGCACGTAGGCCGCCGTCAGGTAAAAATGCTGATTGTACAACTCAAAGCTTTGAGCCCCTTCACCAAAAGTCGAAGGCATGAGCCGGGGCACGGAAATACCGATCGCAAAGTTTTCATTTCTCAGAACAGCGCCGGCGCCGATGTTCATACGACTTCCCCGCGCACCGCCGACAAACGCGTCGTCGCCCGGATCCAGAACCTTCAGCGCCGCATAGTCGGTATCAAACGTCTGGAACCCCGCCTGCATGCCAAAACTAAGGACCATCGCATCGAGGTCGAGCCGGTAGGCAAATTGCGCGTTTGTTTCCATGTTGCTGATATTGCCAATGCGGTCATTCACCATCACGATTCCGGCGCCGGCGGTATTGTTCAACAAGGAAGCATTGGCAGCTACATTGAACGTTTGTGGCTGTCCTTCAAAGCTGGTCCATTGCGTGCGGTATCCCACCATCACACCAACGTCGTTGTTCAATCCCACCCAGGCAGGATTAACCGACGCTGGATTCAGCAGGTATTGCGCGTATAGCGGATCCTGTTGCGCGGTTGCGGCAAAGCAGGGCAACATCAGTAAGCATATTCCGGCGATTCTCATAGACCAAAGATGAGAAGAAGGCGGAATCCGAAATTCACATGATGATGTGATAGACCGTTGAGAATTGCTTCAGAGGAAGCTTAGTCAAGACAGAAATCCGGGATCAAACGATTCGCTCGTTGATCGCCTTAGACACCGCTTCCGTCTGGGAACGAACGTGAAGCTTTTCGTAGACATTTTTGATGTGCGTGCGTACGGTATCAAGGCTGATCTCCAGCACGGAAGCGATCATCTTATAGCTGTTTCCCTTGCTGAGCTGGACGAGCACTTCTTTCTCGCGCGCGGTCAGGTCGTACGGGTCCCTGGCAGGGGTCTGCATGGACGCGATCACCATTCGGGCAATACCCGGCGACATGGGCGCACCACCGGAAAGCGCTTCCCCGATGGCGGAAAAAAGTCTGGAAGAAATATTCTTTTTCAGCAGGTACCCCGAGGCGCCGGCGCGAATTGCGTCAAATACATTGTTGTTGTCGTCGAAGACCGTGAGCATCAATACCGGCAGGTCGCGGTTGAACGCGCGGATCAACTTTACAGCCTCAATGCCCGTGATTCCGGGCATGTCGATATCCATGAGTACAATGTCCGGTTTGTGGCGGTCGATGTCTTCTTTTAAGGTCAGGGCGTTTGCGAAGCAACCCGTCAACTGCAATTGATCATTCAGCGAGATGAGCGAAGAAAGACTCTCGCGAAGAGACTGATTATCCTCAAAAATGCACACCCTGGTTGCCATGAATCAAATTTTCGTCAAATTTTTGCAAAAATCCTGTGGGCACAAATACCGCGTTTATGTGACCGGCAACTCGGCGAGCACTTCCGTACCCTTGCCCGGAGCCGTGGTATGCACCAGCCTGCCTTTCATCACCCTGGCTCTTTCCTTCATGTTGGATAATCCATTTCCATTCCGGATATCTCCAGTCACGAACCCTTTTCCATTATCGCGAACACTTAGAGAGAGCGCACCGCCGTTCCTACCCAACGTGATGGTCACTTCGGTGCCTTCGCTGTATTTCGCGGCATTGTTTATCGACTCCTTATAAATAAGAAAGAGATTTTTGCGCGTGTCAAGGTCGAGTTTAATGTCGCTGAGGTCGTCACGCTCCACGAAGGTGTAGCGGATATTCTTTGACTCCAGCATTTCTGCCGCAAACTCCTTCATTCTCACCAGTAATTGTTCCAGCGAATCATGGCCGGGATTGATGGACCAGACGATATCGCTCATCCGCTCCATCATCCGCGAAGCGTTCTCGGATATGCGCTGCAGGTGAAAGATCGAATCATCGCTTTTGGTCATGGCCACCTGGCTCATAATGTGGATGCTCGACAATGCCGATCCAACATCGTCATGAAGGTCGCGAGCGATGCTGTTTCGCACTTTCTCAATCTCAATCAGGCGTTTTGACCGGTTGATGATCCTATATTGATTGATGAGTATAACCGCTATCACAAGAACGGAACCGACCACAATCAAGATAATCCGCTGATTGGCCTTTTGCCGGGCAATGACAGCCTCCTGCAGTTCCTGTTCCTTCTTCAGCAGCGCGATCTGCTGTTCCTTTTTATCATCGTTGTACAATTCCTCAAAACGCTTGAGTTGCAATATCACTTCCTCACCACGCACACTGTCGTTGACCCGGTGAAAAAGCTTTAGCATCTCAAACGCCTTTTCATATTTCTTATTTTCAAAATTCCATTCGGACAGTTGCAAATAGGCGTCCGCTCTCGCGGCCCGGTCTCCCTGCCTTAAAGCCAACGCCAATTTTCTCTGAAGTAGCTCTTCAACGCCGTGGGTACTTGATTCTTTTCGAAGTGAAGTCAGTTCAACCTCAATCTTTGAACAGAGCAGGCTGTCTCCGTGTTGACGGGCGAGGTCGAGCGCTTTTGTAAGGTTGCTTCGCGCGCTTGCCACATCATCGAGGCCCTTCTGCGCCATCGCCAGGTCAAACAACGTCAGCATCGATTCGCGTGTCAGATTCAACTCGCGGGCTTTGGCCAACGCTCTTGAATAATGTTCCACCGCTTCCACAAAGCTTTCCGATCCCGAAGATACGTTGCCAAGCCCGATCCAGGTCGAAACAACACCACGCATGTCGTTCAACTCGGTTTTTAGCGCGAGCGATTGCTCGTAATATTGTCGCGATTCCTCATAGCGTTTCAACTTGAGAAAATCATTGCCGAGGCTTTGGAGACAAAAAGATTGGCCCCGCTTGTTACCCAGCTTTTCAAATGCGCGCAGCGCGTTGAGGTGATACGCCGCCGCATTGCGAAGATTTCCCTGGTTGAGATAGAGATTTCCAATGTTCAGGTATTGCCCGGCTTTTGTCAGTTCCGCCGCCGGCGTAACGAGGTAGTCGAGTGCTTTCAGCATGTGGTCAAGCGCAATTTCGAGTTCGCCCTTGTTCTTGAAAAACAGACCCCCGGTGATGTGGTAATTTGCCAGTATGTCGTTCTCATTGGGATAATTCACGGAAAGTCGGCGCAACGCCTCCAGGTAATAGCGGGCGCTGTCGAGTTGGCCTGATTGCTGATGCAGGGTGGTCATCTGGGAATAGCATGCCGACAGGTTGAAATCTGTGTCCAGGCGCTTCGCGGTAGCAATCGCCCGGTAAACATAGGCCTTGGCCATGGAAAGGTCGGTGCGTGAGAATTCACTGGCCAATTTGCTCAAAAGGCGGATACTCAGGGAATCATTTTCGTGAAGGGCCAGTTCGCGGTGCAAACTATCAACAACAGACTGTTGCCCCCGGGCTAAAAAACTCCCCGACAGCATCAATATAAATAAAACCTTCGCAGTAAAAAGGCAACGCATGCGTACACAAGGTAGCGAATTCCCGAGAAAGGTCCTTATCCGCCGGATGTCACCCGTTCGGTGCGCCATGTCTTTTCCGTAGACAATGGACCCGGCACGTGCGCGGCGTTACACCGGAAGGTAAATTGAGAACTCTGATCCGACCCCGGGCGTCGAGGTAGCCGAAATCCAGCCGCCATGATCCTCGACAATTTTCTTACACAACGAGAGGCCGATTCCTGTTCCCGGAAAATCATCGCTGGTGTGAAGGCGCTGGAACAAGTCGAAGATCCTTGTTGAATATTTGGGGTCAAATCCGATGCCATTGTCGCTGATCGCTAACCCTACAAACCTTTTCCCGTCTTCCCGCTCAAACGAAATGGGTCGAATACGAATATGAGGAGCGCGGCCGTTCATGCTGAACTTGAGCGAATTGCTGATAAGGTGCCGGAGCATCTCGGTCAGGTGTCTGCGTTTTCCCATTATGTCGGACAGTTCCCCAACTTCAAACCGCGCGTTTTTTGATTCGATGAAGTCCTTAAGCAGGGCGCATGCGTCGGCAACCGCATCGTTTAACATCATCCTTTCCACGACCGCCGGGCCGCTGATCGAATGATAGAAAATGAGGAAGTCCTCGATCATCTTTTGCATCCGGGTGGAGGCCTGGCAGATCTTGGCCAGATAGTTCAACAAACCTTCGGGTATGGAATCACTCCCCTCATTGAGGATCCGGTTGCTGTAGATCTGTATTTTTCTCAGCGGCTCCTGCAGGTCGTGACTGGCCACAAAGTTGAACGATTCCAGTTCGCGGTTCTTCCGCTCCAATTCGTCATTCTTCCTTTTTAGCTCATTGTTCAGGTGGAATTCCCTGGTGATATCCTGGCAGGTGCCAAGCATGCCAACGGACTTGCCCGACTTGTCTTTGATTACTTCACCCTTTCCCCGAAGTACCTTGTCTGTTCCGTCACGCGTGCGGATCTTCATGATGTAGTCCGAGGCGCTTCCGGTCGCCATGGCGTCGTTGATCTCCTGGAGTCTTCGGCTGCGGTCATCCTCGTGGACGAAAGAGAGAAATCGCTCAAAAGTAATGGTCTCAGATTGCGGCGCGACGCCGTAGATCCGGTACATCTCGTCTGACCATTCGATCGCGTCCAGCTCGGCCAACCACTTCCAGCTTCCCGTGTAGGTAAGCGCCTGCCCCTGCTTGCTCAGGTCCTCGCTCTCCTTGAGACGGTTGATGAGTTCAGCCCGCTCGGTAATGTCGGAAATGGTTCCGATCATGCGCACGGGTCTGCCCTGATCGAAGATCACCTTGCCTTTTGAGAACAGTATCTTTTTCTTGCCACGCCGGCTGTAGCGGTACTCGCATTCGTAAGAACCATCGGTGAACGCCTTTTCGATAGCTGCCTGGAGTTTCACCCGGTCATCCGGATGCACGTCGCCAAGGAAAGCGTCTAGGTTACTGGTCTCTTCAAATTCAAAAATTTTGAACACTTCGGGCGTGTATCGCGATTGCCTGTTGCCCGTCAGGTCCCATTCAAAACTGCCGATCTTTGAAAGAGACTGCGCCTCCAACAGCTCTGACTCCCGCCGCTTCAACAGCTCGTTCGACGCATTCAACCTTTCGTGCTGAATGGCAAGGTAGGTCTTGAACGATTCGGTCTCCATGGCGAGGAAAAAGCGATCAAGCTCATCCATGACCCGGTAAACAACGTCATTGTTAGGCGCGTAGTCCGGCAGATACTTCCTGAAAGCACGCTTACGGGCGTAGTTGATCAACGAGATGTCCTCGACAATGACGTCCTCGCGGGCAATAACAGGCAACTGGTTTCGAATCCAGTTGGCATTGTTGTTTCGAATGTATTGGTCGAGTCCGCGTGACCGCATCGCTGAAAGCAGGCGCACCACGCCATCGGTCGATAACCGAATGATTTCCTCTTCGGACATGCTCCCAAAAAACTTCAGCAGGGGAACATTTAGTTCAATGGAATATTCGTATAGCGCACGGGAAAAGTCATCCAGCTTGTTGTCAAGCAAATATGCAGCGTAACCTGGGAGGCTCTCGAGTTGAAAATCGACGATATAATCCTTTGTCGAGATCATAATGCCTTTTTTACAAGTTACCCGTCACCACAAAGTTCTCTCGCGTACGAACGGTTGCGTTAAAAAGGTCGTTCGACAAGAGTTTGTCCAGCATCTCCTTCAGCCCCTCGAATGAACTCGGCTTACGGACAAAGCGGAACGCTCCCTGGTTAAACGTTTCATCAACGTCGAGGGGATTGAGTGACGTCGTATAGATCACAATCCGCGTATCCAAAAACCTGGGTTGCGCCCTAATCTCGGAAAGACACTCCTTGCCATTTTTCCTTGGCATATTAAGGTCAAGAAAGATGACGTCCGGAGCAGCATCCACGTCGGCGAGGTAATTCATAAGCTCCTCGCCATCGCGCTTCAATTCGACGGCGATCAGCGGGTTTACAAACGACACGGCCTCGGCAAACAGCTCGCGGTCATCACTGTCATCATCAACCAGAATGACTCGCTTGGCGTGACCTTCATTAACATCCCTCATAGACGAAGCCTTCATGGTTAAACGTTCGGCCCATATTCTCAGCGCTGACCCATTCCGTCAGGTTTTTCCCGAAAAACTTCCGGCTCAAATAAAACCGGTTCCTAAATTTCGGAGGCCAAAAGATACTCAAGCTTTCCTAGGAATTATGTTCCCGAGCGCTAATTCTTTGAAAAACAGGATGGATGGGCGTCTGTAAAATTCCGTGCCAACCCTCCGTTCAACTGCCCCACCGGACGCTACGCCACTCGTGCCGTATGCCTTCCATCAGTAGCGCGTTGTCGAATGCGATGCTTCCCGCGGGAAAGAACGATTCATTGGAAAAAAAACTGGAACGCAGCACCTGCACGCAGAGGGGTTTAACATCCCACGACGCGGTCTTCAATTCAATGAGTTTAAGTCCCCTTCGCTTTCGCGATGGTGATAGCCCGAACGAACAGTCACAAAAACAGGAGGATGCGTGCGCCAGCGACTGAAACATTGAATCGCCCGGGAACGACGTCGTTACTTGAGCCCTGACGTGAAGCTGCGCCTCACCCCTCACGTTGACTTCATAATGGCCCGCGTGTTCGGAAACTTCGAATGATGCGAGGTAGTGTGGCCAGGAGAACAGCCTCCCCGCAAGGGCGACGTTTAATCGAGAATCCGTATCGCGCCGCGGGATGTAAACACCATGACGCTCGTGGCCGTGCATCCGCCATTTCACGAGAAACCGATGCGCGGCGTTCTCGGAAGTAATCCGACACAGCGACGGCGTATTTTTTATTCCAACATCGCGCAGACGCAGGAGGCAGATGCCCGCGCTGGCATAGCCGTTGATTATCAAAGGCTCAATGCCCGGGGGCAGCAAGGCGTCGGTGGCGGCGGGGTCTACCCTGTAATTAATGAGTATCCGCCGGTCGATGAGTCCATCCAATAAGGGAAGTTCCATATCTATTTTAAAATTAGTTTCCATCCGCCACCTTCAGCAAAGGTCCGAATCTCCCGGTTTCGCCGCGCCAACACCTTCGCCAGGTACCCCCGGAGTACAACCTTGTCGGCTATGGCTCCGAATACGCCACCCGGTGATGCAAAGCGAAAAATGTCTTCCATAACGGTACCCTCATCATTCTTGTGGAAGACGTGATCATGTTCCAGGTTTTTGAACGGTCCGTTAATCATCTCATCCCGGAAATGATAAGGACTATCCATGGCGGTAATGCGGGAAGTCAGTGTCAGCACGATTCCGAAATGTTTGGCGCGCCAGGTTACGGTCTCTCCAGAACCAATCAAGCCCACTTGCACGCCGGCAACCGCCTGTTCGCCGGTGTGCGCCATGGACTGCCGATGTAGGTCGATACTTCGGGCAAGGTCGAAACACCGTTGAATGGGCGCATTGATGTGGGTCGTAAGTTTAATCACCTGCATGGCTGAATGCTTCTGGAAAAAAGTCCCGTGTGGGCGCCATCGCTCTGCCAAGAAAACGCTCCGTGTCGGATACGTCGGCGACGTTGTCTTCAAAGAGAAGTGCATACTGTTGCTTGTTGATAAGCGCCGGCTTTAGGGCAATGACCTGCCTGACGACAACGTCCATGACGCGCCTCGGCACCTCAACGCATCGTACGCTCCTGTGCCTGGCTTCAAACATCATCCCGAGCAGCTGCCGAAAGGCGAAGCGCTCCGGGCCGACAACGTTGATCACGCGTTGGTGATGTCCAGGCTTGCACAGGAATTTCACAACCCATGCAACGTCTTCCGGCATGACAGGTTGGATCCTCGTACCTGCGAAGCCTTTTGGAACAAAAAGACAACCTGCTGTAAATCGCGACATCCTTTCCAGCACCATCAACTTTTTAAGGATCATCGTGCCGGAAGTGCAGACGATCGAGGGCCGGACAACGTAAGTATCGCCGTGGGTTAGCAAGAGGTGATCGGCGATGCCCTTCGTCCTGAGGAACTCAATAGCGTGATCATCCGATGCGCCAAGAGCGGAGATCTGAATAATTCGTGGATTTCCGATCGTGTCACGGTTCTTAAGGATCAACTGTGTCAATTCCACGTGCATGCGATAAAAGCTTGCGGCAGGCGTCGCGTCGATCTGTCCGATACAGTTGACCAGCACGTCGGCTTTTCCAAGTCGTGACCAGTCATCAGAAAACGGATCGAACCGAAGGTATCCCGGCATCGACCGGCGTGTAGTGCCAATCACGGCACCGTCGCAAAAGCTGTTAAAAATGATGGACCCGATTTGTCCACGCGCACCAAGAACAACCACGTTCATTCACCTATCGTTTTGGGCGGCAGCCAATCGTAATAGATCGGCTCAAAAACACGAAACGCACCCTCGAACCTGGCGGTATGGAAAAAAGTGTTTTCAAATCCGTCGCAATTCACTTGTGCTATCGGCCACTTCTCCCGCTGGATACGGGTCACGCGGACCTTGTTGTCCAGCATCGAATAGGCCCTGTCCAGAGCGCCAATGGTTTTTTTCAGGTCACCATTAGGTACGGCTGACAACCCACCGATGCGATACCTGACCTGTTGGCTCCCATTCGAAATAACAACTTCCCGACCACGCGCCGAGATTCGACCGGTACCGAGATTGTAATCCGTCATCATGCGGCCACCGGCGACAACCCATGGCTTGTCGGTGAAG
This sequence comes from uncultured Roseivirgaceae bacterium, assembly GCA_964551035.1. GTDB lineage: Bacteria > Bacteroidota > Bacteroidia > Cytophagales > Cyclobacteriaceae > Chryseosolibacter. The sequence continues at coordinate 73,716 of CAZKBK010000020.1, forward strand.
GACCTGAGGAAGAAGATCCCTTTGCCCTGGCCATGATTCAGGCTGCAGTCATCGACGAGCAATCGGAAGGCGATGTGCCGGTAGGTAAAACGAAAGAACGGCGCGAAGGTCGCGCGCATGTTCTTCAATGTGACATCCACCATCGAGATCATCGCACGGCCGCCGAAGTCCCGCACCTTAATTCCCGCAGGGACCTGATGGCGTACTTCATCGAGGGCTACCGAGAAGTTAATCAACCGAATGTCGTGCAGTTCGCCCTTGTAGCGAATCGGGATTCTTTTTAGAAGATTCATAATTTGTCGTTATGGTGAAAGAACCAGATCCAAAAGATGGCTGTCGCCTGCAGGAGCGCGAACCAACTCACCGTCCATGCCTGCGAAAGCCGGAGGGCATGCACCCGGTGAACATGCAGGTACAGCATCCACCCGCTGCTCAGCAGCACGCTCAACAACGGAATGTAAATGGATGTTGCGCCGGTGGCGGACAACAACATGCCGGGCACCAGAATGAGTACGCCGGCGACCATGATACTGCCCAGGTGGCCGATATAGTCCAGGGCCTGGCCTTTCATCACCATCAACGCCAGTGCGATTTGTAGCACCCAACCGGTACCGGTAACCAATATCATCTGGAGCGCAGGGGCGTCTGGCAAAAGACCGGGAGAAAATCCCGCGAGGGCGAGTCCGAAAAGCGCGCTCAAAAAAATTGCGATGGATGTCGTCAACGCGATATAGCTCAACCTGTACCCTACCACCTTGTCGGGAAAGCAATCGCACGCGAATGCGCTTCGGGGTGTTGCGATGATGTAGCGGTTGTACGCCAGCGTCTTGTAGAAAAATCCGAAGACGAGGCGGCACGCCCGAAAGCGCAGGATGAAATCGACTATGCGATACTGGCTGGAAAACACGTAAGCCACGCCTTCGGCGCCATACAACGTTTCTCCACCCGACGTGTCGATGAGCGCCATGGCGTTCCTGAAGCGGTCACCGTCGACATGCCGCGAAAGTTTTGAATCCAGGTCCTTGAAGGCACTGATCTGCGCCCGGGGGATGGAGGTGAGCTTCAGGATGATGTCCCTAAGCGAGGTGCAGACCTTGCAGTTGCTGTCATAGACCACGATCTTATTCCTCAGTGTTTTCATATACTAGATATTCAGAACTTTCAATATTTTATGAATGATGTGAAGAAAAAATTTTACTTGAACAGCTTTAGGATGCCGCCGAAAAACCAGTTCTCTTCTGCTTTGATCATGGTGTCGATGGTTTTGTCAGCCTGATTGGCAATGCGGGTAATGCTGGCAATGCTTTCGGTAAATGCCTTCATGTTCTTGTCTTTCTTGTCACCCTCCACATGGCTGACCTGTTCCAACACTTTAATAATAGGTTCCAGTTCTCTTTTCTTTCGTTCCCGGGCTACCTGGGTGGTGACCTTCCACAGGTCTTTTTCGGCCCAGAAGTACTCTTTCCGGTCTCCGGGTTTGTGCACCTTTTCGACCAGTCCCCAGTCAATGAGTTCGCGTACGTTCATGTTTACGTTGCCGCGCGAGATGTTCAACTCCGCCATCATTTCCTCGGCGCTCATGGGCTCCGGCGCCACGATCAACAATGCGTGTAACTGGGCCATGGTTCTATTGATTCCCCATTTTGATCCCAACGTCCCCCAGGCCTGAATGAATTGTCGTTTTGCTTCCGCGAGTCTCATCCGTTCTTTCTCTTTTGATACGATAAAGGTAACACGAAGTTACGGAACTTTCAATAATTATTGAATATTTAACAATGAAAGTGGGAAAAATGCGTGTTTTAGGCTGCTGAGGGTAAAACCCCTTTTCCCCGGCCTTGCTCCCGCGCGGATGGGTCTGTCGTGCGCATTCACTCAGATGATGTAATAATTCTACAGGTTTCTGCGTACATTTATTCTGCTAACCTATATGCTTGCCCTTATCATCGATGACGATTCGGATGATCGCGAGATCTTCTCCGAAGCCATTCGGACAATCGATCCGGCCATTACCTGCCTGGAGGCCCGGGACGGCGAGGAAGGGTTGAACCTGCTCACCCGCGAGTTGACCGTACTCCCTGACATTGTTTTTCTGGATATCAACATGCCCAGAATGAACGGGTTTCAATGCCTCCTGGAAATCAAGAAGCACACCCGCCTTAAGGAAATTGAGGTCATCATCTACTCCACCACCTCCTCCTCCCTTGACATCCAGACCTACCGGAGACTCGGGGCGGGGTTTCTTGCCAAGCAATCGGAGTACAACAAACTTGTCGTCTTGTTGAAAGGCATATTGAAAGGCAAATCCTGAGCAATGAACGGGTCGCCCGGTGCACAGGGCGGTTTGCCGTTTACCGGAAAACCGTTGTAAAAAGAAAGGAAGGGCGAGATGACCGAATCCTCCAGGGTGTAAACAACGCGGTCGATATATGCTGTGGTATCACCGCTGCATCGGCGACGGTCTACGCCAATGTGCAAGTCCGCTTTGGGTGCAATACCGGATTTACGTAAGGGCGTTCCAGATGACAGACCATTTCAATCTCAGCCAGGTCTATTGAATTGCGTATCAGGAGTCGTCCGCATTGATCATACGGAGTAAAAACGGCAAACAGACCCGCTTCGCCCTTCACAATTTCTTCCACGCCCACGAGGAACATTCCCTCGCCAAGCACTTTCGAGTATATACCAACGAGTCCATCCATGTTCTTCGCTTTTCGCAGAACGTCAAGAATTGCCTTGCGGCCGGTAATAAATTGAATCGGTGCGTTGTCGGACGAAACCGGGCGCAGCGTCCGAAAGAAACTTCTGAGCATAATTACGGAATTTTCACGGGTCACGGGATATCTCGGCGTCTTCACTCAACGTCATTTTGAGTTCGACTCGCCTGATGTAACATTTTTCGTGCAAAATCTTTGGGTGGAAAAAAACCGTGCCACTGTTATCATATAAGATGATGGGTTATTTTGCGCTATCAAATGCTATGAGAGCGATCATAACGGTTTTCAAGAACGAACTCGACAAAGAAGAGAAACTCCTCTCCATGCTCACGTCTTTGACGCTGGACATGCAGCAGGTTACCGATGCCTACGTGTTCGCGCCGAAGCCTGGAAAGCTGTTCGAACTGCTCAACATGCTTCGCGAGCATGGCATCTCGTATGGTACCCACTTCCATCCGGAAACACAGCCCGATCCCGAATAACTACGATCGGAAGTTTCGCCGATGTGTACCGTGATGCCTATCCGCCAACGCGGCGATCAGTGTCATTCCTTAAATGATCATCAGCTCGAACTCAAGGTCCAGATCCGACTCGCCCATGGTCGCCGTAGATGTTTCGCTCTTCAACCCCGGCTGATGTTTCATTACGATCCGGAAGCGACCCGACGCGGGCGCGCCCGTGGTCCAGGACGTGATAAGGCCCAGCGGAAGGCCATTCGCGTCTGCGTCATTGTAAGCAACCGGATCCGTTCGCTTGTCGATGTTGCCGTCGCCAGCAGGATCGGTGAAGAGGCCTTCAGTCCATTGATAAAAAAAAATGTGTTCATCGGCTTCCGCCGTGATTTCGCCGGTGACATCGTGGGAAGGATCAGTCTCGTCTGCCAGCCCATTGACCAGGCTCAGGGCAAGCACATACGCCTTATTCGCCGTGAGCGTGATCGGTCCATCGACGGTCAAGCTTTGAACTCCTTCGCCATCCGGGTCACTGGCGGTCACCACCACCGGGTCACCGTCGTCGACAGGAACAAAAGTAAGGGTAACGCTGGTGATCATTTCCGGGGTGTCCTCCTTTACCGGGTCTGATTCATCGCAGCCAACTGCGACGGCACCCAAAATGACTGCTCCTAAAGCATTTCTGAATTTATTATTCATAACGTTTCTTTTTTTTGTTCAAACTCTGGTCCTGATGGACCGTGAAATTTCTGAATTCGGTTAGCGTATATATTTCACAGAGAATACAAAATTGCGGCCCGGCTCGTCGGCATAGTACCTCAGGCGGTTGGTGTAATCCCGGTACTGTTGATTGAGCGCGTTCTCTATCGCCACACGAAAGTCGAGCCGCGTGTTGCCCATTCGTTTAGAGGCCCCAATACTGACACCCAGCAGCCAATACCCATCCGGCGGCGGCATGAAATCAAAGGTGGCTTGTGAGAATTCGACGTCGGCAATCTCCGCAACGGTTACCACATCCGGCGCGCGGCCCTGCTTACTCACGTACCGGGTGTCAACCGCAATGCGAATGTCGCTCCATCCAAACCATGAGGCTGGTTCATACTGCAGGGCAACCGCATATTGATTCGGGGGGATCATCGGTAATATGTCCCGGTTCGTGACGTTTTCCGCGTATAGCAGCGAGGCTTTTGGCAACACGGAAATGTTGCCTCCGGGCGACCAACGCGCCATCGCGTCCACCCCCGCGAAAAACGCATCTGCCTGCCGGTAGCGGAAATAGGGATACACACCCCGCACGGTTCGTGTCACGCCACGGGGACGAAGGTGTATATAGTCCAGGATATAGTTTGCATAGGGTGTGACCTCCACCATGAACCGATCCCAGCTTTTCTGATACGTGCCCACAAGCTTAAACGCCTGCTCGGCATGCAGGTCGTCGTGGTTTTGCATCACCTCGTTGGTTTCAGGATCGAGGAGCAGACCGTACTCGATCGACGCGGCACTTTGATGCACCCCCACGCTAAACAGCTCCGATACGTGTGGCGGCCGCCATGCGGTGCTCATGTTGACACTGATCTTTCCGCCGGCGCCTCGCAACCAGGTAGCTCCTACCGTTGCACTCGCATTGAAGAACGACAAGTCGGTACGGTAAAAATTGTTTTTAAAATCAAAACCCTTCACGTCATAATACCGGTAGTCCACCCGCGCGCCAAAGTCAAGGGCGACGTTTTCAAAATACAGGCCGGCAACGCCGAACGCTCCCACCGAACCGGTATTGAAATCAGGAATGAAGGGAATGCGCTGGGTTCCCGGAACATTGTCGTTATCCTGATACATGGCGTTGACACCGGTCGAAAATGTGCGCTTTTCAGAGTGAAGCGTTTCCCATTCGACATCCAGGGTGTGCGTTTTCAGGGACAGGTCGATGGACGGAATGTGTGAAAGTCCTCCGACACGAATGTCAAATTCCTGCCGCGCATTATTCTGGTATCCGTACTGCATCCGCCAGTCTCCGCGGTTCGTGGTGATATGTCCTTTGATCTTCAGCAGGTCATGTTTAACCTCCTGTCGCGGTGCGCCGATGGTGTAGGAAAAGTCACGGGTATACAGCGGGGTGGTACGCTCCATGGCTGCAACGAGATCATCCATGTTGTTAACGGATGTGCCCTTGAGCACGCCGAGGGTGGTCTGAAATCGGCTGAAGTAAACATCAAACCCCTTCACCTCAGCATGGTAACCCGCCGCCGCGGAAAAGTTGAGCTCGCTCAAGCCGGTATTTGTGAGGTGGTAATCGGGCGTGTGAAAATCTCCGGATCTTTTTCCCGTCCCCTGCAGACGCCAACCCCACCCATGTCGCTTTCCAATGCCGCCTTCAATGGCGCCCGAGATGATGCCACTGCGACCATTGCTTTGCAACACCGTCTGCACCGAACCTCCGAGTCCACCACTTTCAGGCAATGCCGGCGGATTCACAACCACCACACCGCCCAGCGCGCCGGCTCCAAACTTTATAGCAGACGCGTCTTTGATCACCACGAGGTTGGCGGCAATAAAGGGGTCGATCTCCGGGGCATGCTCCATTCCCCATTGCTGCCCTTCCTGTCGAATGCCATGGTTGAGAATGAGGATGCGATTGCTGTGCAGCCCATGGATGACCGGCTTGGCAATCCCCGGACCGGTGTTCAGCGTCGTCACGCCGGGGAGCGCCCCGAGCGACTCGCCCAGCGATTTTCCGGCCGTCCGGAAAAGCTCGCTTCCGTCCAGCACGGCGTAGTTGGCGGCATGTTCTGTGAGCGTTTCATCGTGGTGATGAATCACCACCTCATTGATTTCCATAGCGGCGGCCTTCATGCGGACCACCCGGGTCACGGGCCTGGCTCCGGCATGGATGTCAAACGCGACTTCTTCATATCCGATAAAGTGAACATGCACGTGGTAACGCCCGGGGCAAAGGTCGCCGAGATAAAAGTTCCCTTCTACGTCGGTGGCCACGCCGGCTCCTCCGGGGGTAAGAACCACGGCGGCGCCCGGAAGCCCAATTCCGTCGACGTCCGTAACCCGGCCCGAGAACACAGCGGCGCACTCCTGAGCCACGACCTGAAAACTTGCAATCGAACAAAGTAAAAGCGAAATGGCTTTTCCCAAGGACATAAGTCAGTATTAGAAAAATGCGGATAGAACAGAAAAAGAATAAAACGGTAGTGGGATGCCATCAGGCGATGGGCGGCGCCCGCGAAGCCGTACAGGTCAACGGGAGGTCTATGTGTTGAGGTGCAAAATCAGAGAAAACAACTTCGAAATCGCTAAGGTGTCCGGCAACGGGACCCTCCAATGTGATCTGGTCGCTCTTGTAGATCATGTCGCACAAAGTGCACTGCTCGTCGTTGACCATGTGCTCCGTGTGCGTACAGCCGTCGTCGACTTCGCCGTGGTAAACGGCGCGATGGCAGGCGTCGGCTTCGGCGGCAGCCGTGTGCGCCGTGGTATGATGCACGTGCGTCAACTGGTGAACCAACGAAATCTGTACGTTGCCAAGGAGGTAGATAACCAGCAGCCCTAAGAGGGTGACCACGCGAGGTGCGCGTGTTGGGTAATGCCTTTGGTGCAACGCAGTCATTTTTCTTACCGATCGGGGCGAAAGTACGGGGGATGAGCTTCATTTGCAACCAGGTTGCAGGTAATTTTTTGAACGGTCACGCGTCCCGGCGCCGTTGAGAAGTGCCTTGCGGGAAACAGAAGTTGACGGCGTGCATCGAACGGATTACAACCATCCCCTTTTTTTGAACCATAGAAAAATTACCAAGGTAACGACACCCATCAGGGCGATTATCGCCGGGTAACCGTACCGCCAGTCGAGTTCCGGCATGTGATGAAAGTTCATCCCGTACAGCCCGACGATGAACGTCAATGGCATGAAGAAGACGGAGAAGAGGGTAAGTATCCGGATAACCTGGTTGGTGTGCTGTGCGGCAATCGCAAAATGGACCGTCAGCAACTGGTTGGTGTTCTCCGCCATCGATTCGTAAAGCGTGCGCAACCTCACATAGAGGTCGCGCGTGTCGCGGGTTTCAGGATCCTGGTGGTCGGGATGGTCAATGATTTCGAGAATGTCTTTGGTGAGGTTCAGGGTCATTCTGCTCACCTCGATCTTTCGTCTGACGTGGTATACGCCGGAAAGGGAAAAATGACGGTGTCTTTTCAGAAATGTTTTCTCCTCATATTGGTCGATCTCGGCAGCGAGCTCGCTCGCCGGAGGCTCAAACGTCCGGAGTACTGCTTTAAGCATGCGGTTCAGCAGGTACGAAGTTTTTCGGGGGGAGTCGTCATCTTTCAATTGATCCCTCAACTCCTCGAGAAACGGCACCTTGTGCAAGTGGACGGTGATCAGAAGGTCCGCTTTCTGAAAAATGGCGACCTTGTTGGTAAGGGCCTGGATGGTGTCGGCGGGGCCGTCGCCATCGAGGGAATAATACCTAAGTATAAAAAAGCACGTTTCACCAATCGCCTCGTATTTGGGGAGGTGTTCGGGCTGCATCACATCGGTGACAAACTCGTGGTGCAGACCATGTTCACGCGCGGCGGCATTCAACTCCGGCGCGGTTGGATCAGCGATGTCGATCCAACGGAATTCATGCTCATGCCCCTCGAAGAATGTTGAGATCACGGATTTTCCCGAAGGAAAAAACCTGTGCCATGACCGGTCCTGTTATCCGTGAAAGCATTTCTCCGGTCCTCGATAGGCGGCCTTGTGGCCGGAAAGGTATTGGCAAAGACGGGTTTGCTCGCCCTCTTGCTTAAAAACATTAAACTCATCATTATCGGCATTGGCGCGATTGGAGCGGGCGCGTGGAAGTGGTATCGGCGCAAGACCTCCCTGCCAGAAGTAAAAACATTCGGCGACACTGAAAACAGGAAAATGGAATAAACACAGAATAGACGCTGTATGTCCAGCCTTGCAAAAAGAAAGCGACTCCGGGTCGCTTTCTTTTTGCAAGGCTGCTGATACGTTCCTTAAAGAACCTCGAGCACACTGCTAACTGTTAACGTCACGCCGGCATCTACGGAAATTACATCCATCACCTCGCCGCCTACCGTGGTCTCGGATTCCAGCATTGATTCAAACATCAGGCGGCCCGATTCATTCTCGTTGTGCGCTGCAAAATAGAGCTCATATTCACCCTCTTCCAGGAACGCAAGGGTAAACGTATTTCCCGAAATGCCGCCCTTTACTTCCGCGCTTGTCACCGCATTGGGGAAAACAACTTCTCCCTCCGTCTCGGTCGCCGCATCGAATGTTCCCTGGCGGTAAGCATATACAATGATCCTATCCGCATCGTTTTCCCCCGCCTCATAGGTGCCTTCAACCATCCCCGTTGATTCCCTGGCGACTACGCGAATGGCGCCACTTAGTTCGTTCCCGGGGGCGAACGTATACCGTATCGCCTCGTCGTCAGCATAGCGAATCGACTTTCGCAGGTCAAAGTCAATAACCATTTGCGAGGTCATGCCTGCCGCAACCTCCCATTCCTCGTTAACCGAAATCTCGTTCGACGCGGAAACGTCACGCCTCAGGTCGTACTTCGCGTCATCCTGAGTGAGCACATAACATCCCGGTGCATTTCCATCGGCATCCCTTTCATAATCCAGGACAAGGGTAACGTTGTTATAGGCTTTGGCGTCAAAATCGCTGCCTTCGAATAAGCTTTTCGTGTTCCCTTCGCGGTAAGCTTTCAGGTCAACCGTCTGCTTGACGAAACCATCCACCGAGTTCCCCGCTATCTTAAGGTCTGCAATCGTGACAAAAACGCCCTTCACGCTGGCGTCATCCACCGGCGCATCGGTTATTTCAAATTCAACACTCCCTTTTTCCATCGGCGTCGACGGATCATCATTGTGGCACGAGGCAAAAACACCTGCCAAAAGGGCAATTGAAAGGACAGTCAGGCGCATGCATTTTTTCACATTCATAGATTCTTACGTTTTGTTACGGACCTTATCGGGGAAATTTTCATGCGAAGGCCGGATCACGCGCGCGAAAAATAGACGAGGCGGTCGTTTTTCCCGCCGAGCGAGCTACAAACTCCACGAAACCGACCGTATTCACGTTGAAATTTCCTTGGTTGCAGGACTACCTAAAACGTATCGCCCCTGCGTTGTGGATAAACTCCTCAAAGGTCATCACTTCGATGAGCATAGCGCCCGGAATTATCATAGGCTGGACCACGGCTACCGCGTTACCAACTCCTTGAGTATTTCCGCGTGGTTGTGTGCGACATCCCGCGAAGCATAAAGAAAAGTCACGACGCGATGCTCCGTGATCAACTTCCGTATTGCGGCAATGAGGTCGGGCTTGAGCGCAACCTCCTTTGCGTACTTTTGTCGAAATGCTTTCCAGGCTGAGGGGTCGGCATGAAACCACTTTCTCAGGTCTGTGGACGGCGCAACCTCCTTCATCCACAGATCGACTCCTGCCGACTCCTTTGTAAGGCCGCGCGGCCACAGGCGATCGACAAGTATCCTAAAACCATCCTCGGCGCTCTGCGCATCATAGACCCTCTTCACATGAATCATCTCTCAATAGTTTTATGCCCGTCACACAAAGATAATAGGTTCCCGTGCCATTTCGTCATATCCCCGCAGGTGGCGACAACGTCACTATTGATTGTGGTACACATTTTGCGAAAGGGGTGTGGAATGCCTTTCCTGCATTAAATGAAATCGATCCTTTGTGTAATACACCCGTCATCGTCTTCCGTTCCCGCCATAAAGCTCGCCGCAAACATGGCGCTGGCCACCGGTTCAAAATTGCTCATCCTTTCCCCCTTTCGGGCAGAAGATTTTCCGGGCAACGCAATACCGGAATCCATTTGCAAGAAACTTGAAGCGGAATCATCGGAAAAGTTTCACAAAATTCTCTCGCGGATTGGGGAACTCGGGGACGTGGACTTTGAATTCCGGCCGCAGTCGGGTTATGCCGACCGGCAGATCAATACCTGCGTGAAAAACGAAGCGCTACGCGCCATTGTTATTGCTCACCGTATCGCAAAAACCATCGATGACTCAAATCCAACCCTGCTTCAAAACCTGGTCTCGTGCTGGGGGCTGCCTTTTATCATTGTACCCGAACCGCGAAAGCGGGCGCTCAGCGGATTCGGCGACGGGCGCCCCGAACGGCACCTTAACGGACACATTCCAAACAGCCTGCACTTGAATTAATTGCCGGTGTAACCATCGGGACGACGTCGTATCTAATAGCAAATGAACCAACCGAACAAACCCCAGCCTATTGAGATCCAACTCGAGCCGGGAAAGGCATACCTCTGGTGTCGATGCGGACGCTCCGCGAACCAGCCATTTTGTGACAATTCCCACGTTGGTACGGGGATCACGCCAAAAGCTTTTTCCGTGATCGCACCGCGCAAAGCCTGGCTGTGCGTCTGTAAACGGACGAAGAATGTTCCCTACTGTGACGGTTCTCATCTGAAACCCTAGGGCCCATCGTGGAAGGGTATTCTTTTTTTCCACATCCCGGCACCAAACAAACCAGGACGTTATGAATTGTCCCGTATGCAAGAACACCACCCTTGTGCTTTCCGAGCGGCAGGGAATTGAAATTGACTATTGCCCGAATTGTCGCGGCGTGTGGCTCGATCGGGGTGAACTCGACAAGATCATTGAGCGCAGTGGTGAAACGCCCCAGGCCACCGGACCGGCACCGCACAAGCGTGAGGATGACGATTACCGGCGTCATCCGGGGAAACGCAAACGGGAAAGCTTTCTTGATGATCTTTTTGATTTCTAATCCATTGTTGTCCGGTAAAAATTAGAATTTTACTTGTAACCTTTGCTCGTAGACCAGAATCGGCGATTTGGGTTGAGTTTGAAAATAGC
>CAZKBK010000021.1:0-82694 GCA_964551035.1 uncultured Roseivirgaceae bacterium
GGCGGTACAGTGGCGATAAACGATACCTTCACCAACGGTCAGAAGATCGTGGAGACGCTGGGCAACCCGACGGATGCCCCGATCACGGTAACTTACACCTTCCAGGTATCGGCCAACGGATGCACCAACCCGACGACACAGCAGACAACGATCGTTGTGAACCCAAGACCGATTGGCATCACGAACACCGTCACCGTATGCAGTGATGAGGTCGCTCCCGCTTCTATTCTCTTTACTACCTCGCCCGCATCCATTGAAGCGGCGTACTATACGATAGCTGTCAATGCAAGTGGGCTCACCCAAACTATGGGTAGTTCCTCCGCTGGCACAGGTAAATCCGCAAATGAACTTGTCGGGGACGCATGGCGGAACACCGGCAACACTAATGTCACCGTTATTTACACGGTAACACCATACAGTTCATCCGGATGCGCGGGTACCCCCTTTGCCGTAAATCTTGTCGTTCGGCCCGAGCCAGTAATGAATTCGGGACTGAGTAAGGCAATCTGCAGCGACCAGACGTCCGGTATTACATTGAGTACGAACGGCTCGAGCATTGGGGCATCCACCTACACGATCAACAGCATCAGCGTGGCTTCGGGGCTGACGCCGGCATCGGGCAACGCGTCGATCGGCGCAGGACAGCCAGCCGATGCCATCGAGGACGACGTGTTCACCAACACGACCGCTGGTCCGCTCACGGTTGTCTACAACATTACGCCCGTTAGCGGCGGGACTCCCGGATGCGGTGGGGACGCCATCGACATTACACTGACCATCACCCCCGAACCGGTGGTAAGCCCTGCCCTGAATGCGACGGTTTGCAGCGATGATGCGGCGGGTATCCTGCTTGCCACCAATGGATCAAGTGTAGGTGCTACGAGTTATAATATTACAGCGACCGTTGCCGGCGGGCTTTCAGGAACGGCTACGACGGGCAGCGGACTGGGCGACAATGCGATACTCAACGATGTATTCACGAACACGACCAGTTCGCCATTGACGGTGATCTATCATGTAACGCCGTTGAATGGCACCTGCTCCGGCAATACTGTTGACATTACGCTGACGGTTAATCCCGAGCCGGTGGTGAGCGCGGCGTTAAACCGGACCGTTTGCAGCGATGACCTTAACGGAATTACGCTTGCCACCAACGGCACCAGCATCGAGGCGGCGACCTATAATATTACGGGTGCGACGGTGGCGTCTGGTTTGACGGGCACAGCCACCACGGGCAATGGCTTGTTGGCCAATGCCATCTTCAACGATGTGTTCACCAATACGAGCAATGCAAACAAGACGGTCCAGTACAGCGTTACACCGGTAAGTTCATCAGGTTGTTTGGGAAATGCGCGTATCGTGACGCTTACGGTTCGTCCGGAGCCGGTCATGAACGCTTCGCTAAACGCCACGGTATGTTCGGACAATGTGGCCGGAATAACGTTTTCTACGAACGGCTCGAGCATTGGGGCATCCACCTACACGATCAACAGCATCAGCGTGGCTTCGGGGCTGACGCCGGCATCGGGCAACGCGTCGATCGGCACAGGTAAGGCTGCCCATGCGATCCTCAACGACGTTTACACCAACGTTACGGGAGGACCGCTCTCAGTCGTTTACAATGTGTCACCGATATCGGAGTCAGGATGTGCGGGTAATGCGCTGAGTATTACGCTGACGGTGATACCGGAACCCGTGGCTGACAATACGTTGGAAGGTCTGGTCTGCAGTGATACGCCCTTCTCCTACGATCCTCAAAATAATGTGCTCAACGTTTCCGCGACATTCACATGGACCGCGAGCTATCCTTCCGGACTTACCGGCGGGGCGGCGAGCGGCGCGGGTTTGGTGTCCGGCAGCCTTAACAATCTCACGGACGAGATTCTCAACGCCGTCTACACGCTTACCCCGGTAAGCTCGGTTGGAACTTGTTTGGGAAGTACTTTCACGATTACCGTTCCGATCCGGCCTGAGCCGGTGGGTGTGGCGGATGCAGCGTCCGTTTGCAGCGACGTGGCCGTGAATTACAACCTGATCAATAATGTGGCCATTCTTGGAAACAATGTCGGCGGCACGTTCTCCTGGGTGGCAGGAAATAACCCAAATGTCACCGGCGAGAGTTTGACATCGCAAGCCGGCGGCATTATCACAGACGTGTTGAATAACGTTACCAACACGCCGCAAAATGTTCAATATACGGTTACACCGACGAGCGCGGCCGGCTGTGTCGGCGACCCGTTCGTGGTCACCATCACGGTTAACCCCGAGCCGGTCGGATTGAACGCATCGACGGTGATCTGCAGCGACCTCGATGTTGACTACGATCTGCAACTGAACGTTGACAACACTGGAAACAATCTCCCTGCAACCTTTAACTGGAGCGCGGCGCCAAATGCCGACGTAGTAGGGGAAGGCAACCTGGTGAAAACAGCAAGCGTGATCGATGACGTCTTACTCAACAATACAAATGCTGCGGAAACGGTGATATACACTGTCAATCCAATGACTGCCGGCACCGGCTGCGCCGGAAACCCATTTACGATTACGGTCACCGTCAATCCACGCGCTAAGATATCGGCAGGCTCAGACCTGGCGGTGTGTGAGGACCTGTTGTCGATTCAATTGGAGGGGGCCATCAACTACGCTCCGGGTGGTGTTGTTTGGAGTGGCGGCATGGGAACATTCTCCGCCGTAGGTGACCCGACTGCTGACTATTCATTCGATGCTTCAGAGATTGACGGCTCAGTGGCGCTAACGATCACCGCAATCGACCCGGACGGCGCCGGCCCATGTCCCCAGGAAACGGATGTAATGACGCTACAGGTCAATCCGCTACCTGTTGTCGTGTTCACGGGACTGCCGATTCCACCTCCGCTTCCGGCTCCTCAAATTTCTCAGATTGCAGAGAACAACATTGCCATACAATTGACAGGGAACAACGCGGGAGGAATCTTCACCATTTCGCCCGACTCGTCCAACATTGGGAGTACGTTTATCAATACGGTTGACCGGGTCACGTTTGATCCGGATGCGGCGGTACTTGGTCCCAACTACATTCGTTATACCTATACCGATGACAACGGTTGTACCAATTACGACGAGCAATTGATCTTCGTCAACCCGGTTACAGAAATTGATTTTACTATCCAGGGAGCCACGGTTGACCCATCTCGTTTCTATGAGCTTTGCGCTGACATCGGTCTGGTGCCCTTGTTTGGCGACCCGCCGGTAATCACGGGTAAAGCGCCGGAGACTCAATTCTCGGCCGTGCCGCTTGGTCCTGGTGAGCCCCTGGTGCCGCTCACTATAATTGACGGCCAGTATTACATTGATACGGATGGCCTCGCGTCTGGATTGTACGGTATCAAGTATACCTATCGGAATGCTTTTGATGCCATTACGGAGACGATCCGTTATGTGAAGATCCTCGCCAGTCCGGTTGCAAAGTTTTCCTCCTTTAACAATTGCATCGCCAGCGATGTAGTTTTCACCGACGAATCCGTTGTAAACCCCACGCCATTTGCCACCTCCATCATCGGTTGGCAATGGGATTTTGACGACGGCGTAATTTCAAATGCGCGGGATCCGCGCCATAAATACGAAAAGGCCGAACAGTATGATGTTACATTGCGCGTGACTACCGATCAGGGTTGCTCCAGTACGACTGCCGCCCTGGAAAATACCATCAGCGTTGGCGATGAGCCGAAAGCGGATTTCAAATGGTCGTCGATCTGTAACAACGACTTCACCAAGTTTGAGGATCTCTCGAACCCCGGAAATATCAGTGTGATCACGGATTATGTTTGGGTGTTCGACGACAACGATACGCTGACCGGGCCGGCAGGCCAACTAATCGGCACCGATTTCCACGATGGCCGAACCGACACCGAAACCACTTTTGACGACCCGGCTCACAAGTACGACAACTACGGCACTTACCAGGTGCAACTCACGGTTTTCACCAATACGGGTTGCACCGATACGATCAGCAAGACGGTGTTCATCCTTCCGTACCCGACGGTTACGCCGCTCACCGATTCGGCGTACTTTGAAGACTTTGAGTCGTCCGACGGTGGGTGGATAGCCGAGGCCATTGCGCGCAGGAGCAACCCTGGCGTCTTAAGTGATACGAGTTGGATTTGGGGAATACCAACGGGGATACACATCAACTCCGAACCAAATCCCCGCATGGCCTGGTGGACGGGCAAGAATTTCGCTAATCCGGACGACGGGGTAACTTCCTACTTCTCCAACGAGTTCTCCGTGGTAAATGGGCCCTGTTTTGACCTGAGCGAATTGACCAGGCCCATGATTTCGTTGGACTACATTTCCGATTCAGACATCAACGACGGCGCTGTGCTGCAGTACTCCATCGATGGCGGGAACAACTGGGCGACGGTGGGTGACAATATTGGAGGAGACAAGGCGCGGGGAATTAACTGGTTCAATGCCAGCAGCGTCTTTGCAAATCCTGGTGACCAACCGATCGGGCAGTACGCATGGACGGGCACCGCTGAAACGCATCCCGGTCAGGAAGGGGAGTGGAAGAACTCGCGCTACAACCTTGACATGATCCCTCCGGCGAGCAGAAGCCAGGTCCGTTTGCGCGTCGCGTTCGCAAGCAATGATGGCAGTCCGGGTCTTGGCCCTTACTACGGGTTTGCGTTTGACAATGTGTTTGTGGGCGACAAGAAGCGCAAGGTCCTCGTGGAACACTTTACCAACATCGCCAGCGCCAATGTTCGTGCCGGTAGCCATTACCTTGACCAGTTGTACTTTAAGAACTCAAAGTCGCGCGAGCCCGATTTCTTCAAGATACAATACCACATGGATGTGCCGGGGGCTGACTCAATCAACCGGTCCAATCCCACGGATCCGGGTGCACGGGCGTTCTGGTATGACGTTCCGATGCCGCCTTATTCGATCATGGACGGTATACGCGGTCGCTACTATGGAGTGGACTTCAACGGAGATCATGCGTTTATTGATGCCATTGAGCTTGACCGGCGCGCGCTTGAGGACCCCGCGTTCGTGATTGACAACATTGTGTTCGACCCGACCGCCCCGGGCGGTGTCCTTCGCGCTTCCCTGGATTTTGTGTACATCGATTCCACCAACAGCCTGTCTAACCCCGTGATCTTCCAGGCTGCCCTGGTTGAAGGCGAGATCGCCGGTGATTCGAACGTCGTCCGCAAACTATTGATGAACCCTGAAGGCTTTAGAGTCGCTCGCACGTGGGCAGCATCCGACGTACAGTCGATCAACATTGACTACACCATCGATGTGCCCATCAGCGATCCGGAGAATTTGTACATGGTTGCATTTGCCCAAGATCAGGTCACGCAGGAAATCTATCAGGCGGAGATTGTGAAAGCCCCTGTGAAAGTCGGCATTTCTACTGTTAGCATTGTCGACGACCCCCTCACGGCGGAGATTCGGGATCTCGCTGTTTACCCTAACCCGGCGTCTCACCAACTTAACTTCTACCTGCAAAACCCGCTAAAGGGATCCTATCAATGGGATCTGATTGATCAGCGCGGTGTAAGCGTGCTTCAGGGGCGGGTTAATCAGGACCTGTCGGTGCCGCAACAGATTGAGTTGGGCGGACTCTCGAATGGCCTGTACTTCCTCCGCATCAGGAATGCGGACCACATTGTGTTCTACCGCAAGATCGCCGTATTGAACAGCAGGTGATCAGGCGTCCAATGCTTTTGAGAAATCGCTAATCAGGGAGTTGCATGAGGTGACGAACTCGTTCGTGGCTGCGTGGACTTCAGCAGGACGCGTTTTCTGTTTTCCGTTCTCCTCGATGAAAAGGATTGTGGCCTGCAAGCCCTGGATGCCGAGGAGCGAGAATGATGGCTTGATCTGGTGGGCCAGCCTGGCCAGCGTCTCGAGGTCGTTGGATTGGGCTGCGTGCGCCATTTGTTGGATGACGGCAGGCATCGTATCGACGAAGGTCTGCATCATATCCCGGATGAATGCCTCGTCATTGCCGGAGATCGTCTTCAAATAGGTGAGGTCATAGGCATTGGACGTCCCGGGAGCTGCGCTCGCGGGTGGCGAGGGTGTGCGGGTTTCGGTTTTGGCCGGGCGGAGTTTCAGGTCACGCACGATCTTCCTCAACAAGTCATCGGGGGTGAACGGCTTGGACAGGTAGTCGTTCATACCCGCAGAGAGGCATTTTTCAATGTCGGCGCGTGTCGCGTTGGCCGTGAGCGCGATGATGGGGGTCACGCTGCGGGGTGCCGCCATGGCGCGGATGGCCCGCGTAGCATCATAGCCGTCCATCACAGGCATTTGCACATCCATCAGCACAAGATCGTACGCATGATTACTGACTTTCTTGACGGCAACCAGTCCGTTTTCAGCCGTGTCTACCTTACAGTCCCAGTTCTTCAGAATGCTTCGCGCGTATAACCGGTTGATATCGTTGTCTTCGACCAGGAGGATATGGAGGTCCCGTCCGAAGTTGCGGTCGGTAGGAGGAAGGGCTTTTGTTTGTGAAAAATTGGCGGACCGGCCCACGCCGTAGGGAATAATCACCGTGAACAGGGATCCCCGGTCTTCTTTGCTTTCAACGCGAATGCTACCGTCCTGAAGTTCGACAAGCTGCTTGACGATGGTGAGCCCGAGACCGCTTCCACCGTATTTTCTTGTGAAGCTGGCGTCGGCCTGGCTAAAACTTTCAAAGATGGACTTTAGTTTTTCGGCAGGGATGCCGATACCCGTATCCCGCACGGAAAACCGAACCAGCACGCTGCCGCGTTGCTTTTTGTAGAGGTCACACCGGATTTCGATCGCTCCCTTCGGGGTGAACTTGACGGCATTGTTGATCAGATTGACGAGGATCTGGTTAAGCCGCACGGGGTCGCCCATCAGGATAAGGTTGAGGCGCTCGTCGATGGCGTAATCCAGCTTTAGCTTTTTTTCCCGGGCTTGATAAGTAAACGTGCCGATTAGGGACGGGACAAGGTCTGTCAGGTTGAAGGCAATTCTTTCAAAGCGGAATTTCCCCGATTCGATGGCCGCCAGGTCGAGGATGTCGTTGATGATTACTTTGAGGTTTTCGGCGGAATGGCGAATGGCGTTCAAGTAAGTCTCGCGCTCCTCAGCGGCCGTCGTGTGGCCCAAAAGGTCTGCCATCCCTGCGATTCCGTTGATCGGGGTCCGGATCTCATGACTGATGTTGGCGAGAAACTGCTCCTTTGCTTTTTGAAGCCTCAGCAATTCCTCTGCGTTTCTTTTTCGCTCGGTAATGTCCCGACAGTCCAGAATGAGCCCGCCGATCCCTTCCTTATGTTTGAGGTTGATGGCGTTGAACTCCAGGAAGCGGTAAGTCCGCTTCGAGCTTCTGAATTGAAATTCGACTTTCTCCGTGTATGCGCGCTTCTGGCTGTGCTTGAATTTGACTTTCAGCTCCGGCAGGGAAGAAGGATGGATGTAGTCAAAAAAGTTCTTTCCGATCAGGCTCCGCGAACGATAGCCCAGCGTGTCCTTCACTGACGCGTTGTGATAGGCAATGTTTCCATCATAGTCGACGACAAAGATCAAATCGGATCCATCCTCAACTACAGCCTTGTAAAAGGATCCTTTTCTTACGTATTGCGCCAGTGTCATGGTCCTAGATTCCCGCTTTCTCCATTTCCTTCAGGTACCTGTACAGCGAAGACTTCCCGATATTCAGCCTTCGTGATACCTCCATCACGTTGTTGTCATATTTGTTCAGGAAGTGTCGTATGATCCTGTACATGTATTGCTCCATGGTCATCTCCTGGTGCAGGAAGGACTCGATCCGGCTCGTGGTATTGAAGGTAATGTCGTGTGGCGTGATTTCTTCGCCGCTCGCCATAACCGCAGCCAGTTCAATGACCGACTTCAACTCACGGATGTTGCCGGGAAAAGGATGGGAGAGGAGTTTCTGCTGCGCTTCCTGGCTGATCTTGAATGGGGTGAGCTGATTCTCCCGCGTGAAGGTATCCAGCAGATGCTTGGCGATAAGGATGACATCGTTGCCGCGTTCGCGCAGGGGTGGCAAATGGATGGGCAGGCCCAGCAGCCGGTAGTATAGATCCTCGCGAAACCGGCCGGCTTTTACTTCCTCCGCGAGGTCGCGATGCGTTGCGGCGATCACCCTGACGTCGAGTTTGATCACCTGGTTTCCCCCGATGCGCGTAACTTCCCGCTCCTGAAGCACGCGCAGTAATTTGGCCTGAAGGCTGAGATCCATTTCCCCGATCTCATCCAGGAATACCGTCCCTTCTTCTCCCTCTTCAAACTTTCCGATACGCCTGGAAATGGCCCCCGTGAACGCCCCTTTTTCGTGTCCGAACAGCTCACTCTCGATCAGGTCGCGCGGAATGGCCGCGATGTTCACTGCGACGAACGGCTTATTCTTTCGTTTGGAATTGTAATGTATTGCTTTGGCAACCAGTTCTTTACCTGTACCTGTCTCACCTGAAATTGAAACGGAAATGTTGGTTGTGCAGGCTTTCTCAAGGAGGCCGAATATCTTCTTGATTGCCGGACTGTTGCCAATGATGCTCTTCCCGAACTCATATTTCTCAGAGATTTCCCTCTTCAGAAAGTCGATTTCCTTGACGAGCATGCTTTTGTTGCGCGCGTGGTTCAGGGCGGTCAGAACACGGTCTTTGGTCTCATGGTCTTTTGCGATATAATCGAATGCGCCGAGCTTGAGCAGTTCAACCGCGGTGCCGATCTTTTCCTGCGCCGAAACGACAATGACGTTGATATTCGGATCGTGGGCTTTGATTTGCGCCAGCACTTTTTCGCCCGGTATGTCGGGCAATGAGTAGTCAAGCGTGACAACGACGGGGTTTTTGTGAAGGTTGTTCAGGCATGCCTTGCCGGTCGTGAAAAATTCAACCTCAAAATCGGGGTTCAGTTCAAGAACGTACTTCAGGAACTTTGAATAAGCGGGGTCGTCTTCCACCACAAAGATCTTCACGGGGTCCTTTTCGTACATGCGGGATTTAATTTCAAGTGCGGGAAAAATGAATTTCAGGTTAGAAATGTAACAAAATATCCGCTTCCGGCGAGGCTAAAAACCCCTTCATATGCGAGAATTTTTGGCGGCGATTGGTCGGTCAGAAAAGCGCCTCCGGAGCCGTATTGCTTTGCCTTATTTATTTGTAATATGCGCGTCTGTATGGTTCGATCCGATTGGTTTGGAAGTTCTGTGGTGCCTTTTCGGCTGGTATTCCTCATGTGGGCCGCGTTTTACGTCGAGTTGTTCTATGGCTGGCCCTTGAGCTACTTCGGCATTGCGCCGTGGACGCTGACCGGACTGGTCGGCATCTTTACGGGTCCCCTGCTTCACGGCAGCCTCGACCACCTCATTTCCAACACGGTCCCGTTACTATTTCTTGGTACCGTCCTCTACTTTTTCTATGAGCGAATCGCGGGCGTTGTCTTTTTCAGGGCATATTTCTGGACGAATATCATGGTGTGGTTGTTCGGGCGTCAGCACTCCAATCACATTGGTGCGAGCGGCGTTGTCTACGGGCTTGCCTTTTTCTTGATTTTTTTTGGCATTTTCCGACGCGACTTTACCTCGATGATTATTTCTATCGTCGTGGTGCTGCTGTACGGGAGCGTCATATATGGTATATTGCCCAGCGATCCGCGCGTGTCGTGGGAATCGCATTTTGCCGGTGCGCTTGTGGGAATTTACAGTGCCATCGGATTGAGTACCAAAAAGCATGTGACGTGATATGGACGCGAACGTGAGAAAGATCATGGCCGACCTTAAAGCCGGTAAATATGCTCCGGTATACTTCCTGCAGGGCGAGGAAACGTTTTACATCGACCTGATCTCGGAATATATCGAAAACCATGTGCTGGCGGAGGCGGAGAAGGGATTTAACCAGGTAGTTGTCTATGGAAAGGATTCTCCTGTTGCCAATATCCTTACCCATGCACGGAGGTTTCCCATGATGGCCGAGCGCCAGGTTGTTGTGGTCAGGGAAGCCCAGGATATTCCCGATCTCAACAAGGAAACGGGGGCTAAACTTCTGCTCGATTATGTGGCCCGGCCCGTCCCTTCGACGCTGCTTGTCTTCTGCCATAAACACAAAACGCTGGACAAGCGCCGTGAATTGGGAAAAAAGATCGATAAGCTGACGACGTCCATTACGGCGAAGAAACTCTATGACAATCAACTGCCCGACTTTGTCTATGAATACACGAAGGAAAAAAAGGTAGGCGTTGATGAAAAGGCGGTGGTGGCCCTGTGCGGGTTTGTGGGCAATGACCTTCATCGCCTGGCCAATGAGATCGACAAGCTCTCGCTGTCCGGTACAGGCAATATTACCGCTGAGCAGGTTATGAACCAGGTTGGGATAAGTAAGGAGTACAACATTTTTGAATTGCAAAAGGCCATCCTTCATCGCGATGCCTTCATGGCCAACCGGATTGTCAACTACTTCGAAAGCAATACGCGCAAGAATCCGCTCATTCCGGTAATCGCCTATCTGTTTTCTTTTTTCAGCAAGGTACTGGCCGCGGGGCAGGCCCCGGATACAAGTGAGAAGGGGCTCGTTAGTGCCTTGAAAATCAGCCCTTACAGCGCCCGTGACTACAGTCTTGCATTACGCAAGTTTGCTCCGAAACAGGTCGCGCAAAATATTAGGTACATCCGCGAGGCTGACCTGCGGCTTAAGGGTGTCAACGCCGGATCCCAGACCGAAGGCCAAATCCTGAGAGAACTCGTCTATCGCCTGACGCATTGATCTGGCGCATGGGCTGACGACTCGGCGCAAAGCCTTGAACTTCAGTAAATATTTCAACGGAATTTTCCTAGCTTTGAGTCCATGCAATCAAAGCATTGGCCCATTTTTTCAACTTATTTTTTTGGTCCCGCGTTTGCAATAATTTTTCATGCACGTTGTTCTTATCAAAAGTTGCGCATGCCGGCACGCCATTTTCTTCTAGTTTTATTATCGCTCCTCGTTCCTTTTTTTACTACTGTAGGACAGGATCAGCTTTCCCAATCACAGGCCGAGCGATTGTTCACAAAAGGCGCTGACCTGATGGTACACGGGAATTATGGGGCGGCACGCAAGGTCTTCTCGGAGTTTCTGGAGGTATCTTCGCCAACCGATGCGCGCCGGGGTGAGGCGGAATACTACATCGGCTACAGCGCCCTTCATCTTGGCCATGGCGATGGCGAAAAACTGATTGCCGGCTTCATATCACACTATCCGTCGAGTCCCAGAGCAGCGACGGCATATTTCGAACTGGCAAATTTCTTTTTTGACGAAGGGAATTACACCAAAGCAATACGGTACTATAAGGAGGTCAATTTCCCCGCGCTCACGCAGGACCAGCAGAACACCGCCCACTTCAACTGGGGGTACAGCTACTTCAATCTCAAGAAACTCGATGAAGCCCTCGAACAATTCAACTTTGTGAAAAAGCTCGGGAGTGTCTTTTCTCCCGCCGCAAACTATTACGCGGGTTTCATCGAGTACACACAGGAACGGTACGATGAGGCGCTCACCGACCTGGGGAAAGCTGAACGCAACGATTCTTACGCGGCCGTCGTCCCATACCTGGTGGCCAATATTTATTACCGTCAGGGACGGTATGACGAGATCGTTGCTTATGCAGAAGCGGTCAGTGAGCGAGAAGATCTTCAAAACAAGGAGGAGATTTCGATGCTTGTAGCTGAAGCGCAGTACTTCAAACGCGACTATCAAAAAGCTGCGGAGGCGTACGAGGTGTATCTACATGGGAATTCCAGGAAAGGAGAGACCCCCGTGTTGTTTAGGGCTGGGTATGCGAACTATGCCATTGGCCAGGACGCGCGGGCGATCGATTACCTTACACAGGCGGCGTCAGGAAAGGATTCCACGCGGCACTATGCGTCCTATTACCTCGGGATTCTCTACCTGAAACAAGGCGAAAAGAATCTTGCCATCAATGCCTTCGACGTGGCGGCTCAGACACCTGACGATCACCTTGCGGAAGAGGCCGGATTCCAGTTTGGAAAGGTCCTCTATGACGCCGGACATGCCGAGCGCGCGATCGACGTCTTCGAAGAATTTCTGAACCGATATCCGGGGAGTGCACATGCGGTTGAAGTGAAGGAGCTACTGGCCCAGGCCTACATTAACGGCGATAACTACCACAAGGCGATCGAATATATTGAGGCCCTCCCTTCGCGTAGCAGGCACATCAACCAGGCTTACCAGAAGGCAACTTATCTGCTCGGCGCGGAACGCTTCAATAAGAATCAATACGCCGATGCCGTCGTGAATTTTGAAAAATCCCTTCGCCATCCGGAAGATCCCGTGTTTACCGGCCTCGCCAGTTATTGGGCAGGAGAGGCATACTCAATCGGCCGAAAATATCCCCAGGCCATCCGTCATTATGAAAAGGTCTTGTCCCTCGGATCGCGTACCGACCCCGCTCTTGTGCTCAAGACCCATTATGCGCTTGGGTACGCCCATTTCAACCTCAAAGCCTACGGCAAAGCCCTCGTCAATTTCCGCGAGTTTGTAAATCGCGGGACGCGCTCGACGCCAAATTTCGTGGATGGATTGATCCGCCTTGCCGATTGTTACTATGACGCAAAACAATACCCGGAGGCGTTGAATACGTACAACCGCGCCCGAAGCATCGGTTCACCCGACAACGACTATGTGCTGCTCCAGACCGGCGTCATCAGCGGGATACAGCGAAAGTATGCCGAGTCGAGGAATCTGCTCACATCCCTGATTCAAAGCTATCCCAATTCAACCTACCGGGATGAGGCGCTTTATCAACGTGCCCAGTTTGACATTGAACAGGGTAATGCCACACCTGCCATCGAGGGCTTCACTCAGTTGATTCGAGAGGAGGCCAAGTCGCCCTTTTTGCCCTACGCATACATGCGGCGCGCAGCCGCTTATTATAATCTTAAGGAATATGAGAAGTCAATCTCTGACTATTTGTCGATTCTCCGGCGCTATCCGACCCACGCTGCGACTCGTGAAATTCTCCTTCCCCTTCAGGAAGCGCTCACAATAGCGGGGCGATCCGGTGAATTTGAAGGCTACCTCTCGCAATACAAGTCGGCGAACCCCGACAACAAAGGTCTTGAATCGATTGAGTTCGAGACGGGAAAGAACTTTTTCTTCGATCAGCAATACCAAAAGGCGCTGGCCAGCCTCAATGGATTCATTACTTCTTACCCGCAAAGCGCGAGGCTTGCCGAGGCGCGGTATTACATCGCTGAATCCTATTACCGGATGGGTGACTTCGCCAGGGCCCTGCCGGTATATGTTGGGTTGGCTGATAATCAATCGTTCGTTTTTGGAAACCGCGTGATTGGCCGGGTTGCGGAACTCCAGTTCCGCGAAAACCGCTACGAAGAGGCGATCAGGAATTTCAAGCAACTCGAACAGGTAGCCACGACCAAGCGCGAACAGAACAACGCCTGGGACGGACTGATGGAGTCCTATTACAGGCTTGGCAAATTTGACTCCGCTGACATCTATGCGCACATCATCATCCGGCAAGGGGCCGTGAATGCCAGCGCGCAGAACAAAGCTTCTTTGTACCTGGGCAAGACTGCCCTGGCCCGGGGCGATTACGAGTCGGCCAAAGACGAATTTCTCAATACATTGAATGCGGCGCAGGATGAATACGGCGCCGAAGCAAAATATCTTCTCGCCCAGGTCCAATACCTCGAGAAGGATTACAAGCAGAGCTACGAAACGCTGCTCGGCCTTAATAAGGATTTTGCATCTTATGATGAATGGGTGGGCCGTTCGTTTCTCCTGATTGCCGACATTTTTGTGGCGCAGGAAAACTTCTTTCAGGCAAAGGCTACCCTTCAGTCCCTGATCGAGCACTTTCCGCTTCAACATGTGCGAGACCAGGCAAAGGTCAGGCTCGCCGACGTGGAACGGGTAGAGCAACAGAGGATACGGGAGGCCATCCCCGATTCGCTTCAATCCGCCCCCGACAGCCTCAACAACGAACAACAGTGACATGAAGAAGTACACGCGTATTGTGAAATTCGTCCTGAGTATCGCGATGGCCACGGTTGTCGGCCTACCGGCCGTTGCCCAGGAAGGCTGGGAGGAAGGGCAGTTGGAGGCCGTTGAGATCGAAATCGTGAAGGAACGCCAGATCACGCTGCCCAAGGCCAACCGAAAGTATGACAAGGTGCCCCCACAGCAGACGACTTCCCCCATAAAGGCGCCGGTTGAATACAACTTCAAACCGTTCAGCTTTCAAACACCGTTGATCAATCCCACCCTTCGGCCCCTGCGGATCCGGGAGCCGGAGCCTGAGCGGGTCTTCAACGGTCAGGTGAGCGCGGGCTATGGCAACTACGCGTCGCCTTATTTCGAAGGATTCATCAATACGGGGCGGGACAAGAACTTACTGGCCGGCGCGCGCGCTTTCTATCATGCCTCCGGCGAGGGACCCGTTGACGCCGAAAACTCGGCGAGCGGTAATGCCGGCGTCTCACTCTTCGGGAAAACTTTTACCCGGCACATTTCGGCATCCGGCGAGTTGGGGTTTCAAAACCGCTTTGCCCATTTCTATGGATACCCCGTCGGTGCCGTTGCGGAGGGCGACGCTATACGTCAGTCGTACAATACTTTCAGCGCTTCCCTGGCTGTCACCAACACCATGAACACGGCACTTTCGTATGACCTTGGATTCGGTTTTAGCCACCTTGCCGATCGGTTTGATGCGCGGGAAACAGAAGTCACGCTCGATTTTGGCAGCGCCTATGCGATCAATGAAACGTCTTCTCTCCGCTCCACCGCAGAATATTCCCTGCTTAACCGAAAGGATGCGCCCGTTGAGGCTACGCCCCGTAGCCTGCTGTCGGCGAATGCCGCGTACGTTTTCTTTCCGGCCGAGAACTTACAGATGAGCGCCGGCATCGCCGTGGCCTATGAGACCGACAGCCTTGACGCGAAGGATCTCCATGTTTACCCGGATATCAACATCCGGTACCCCCTGAGTCCTTCTGTCGATGTGGTGGCCTTGCTGACCGGCGGCATCGAGAAGGTATCCCTCCATCGCCTGGCAGGGGAGAACATCTGGCTTGAGGCCAACGTGCCCCTTTTCCATACGAACAAGCGCTATGATTTTCAGGTCGGCCTCAACACGCGCGTCGGAAACAAAATCGCTGTCAACGGGGGAATCTCCTTTGCGGCACTGGAAAACTGGTATTTTTACGTGAACTCCTTCGATGACCCGTCAAAGTTCACAACGGAGTATGATACGGACGTCGCAACACGCACGAACTTCTTTGCGTCGTTCGGATTTGTCCAGCAAAAGGCGGCCAAGTTTTTACTCCGCGGCGACCTGTATGCCTACAGCAGGGATTCGGGGGAAGCGGTATGGCATCGGCCTGCCTACAAAGTGACCGCTGACATCAGTTTCAATGTCCGCGACAAGTTGCTTTTTGATATCAACATGATCGCGCAGGGGGGCATGAAAGCAAAAGGGTACACGGCGCCGCCTGTCTCTGAAACCGTCATTGACCTTGACCCCGCGCTGGATCTCAACGCCCGCATGGAGTATGGCGTCTCCGAAACCTTCTCGGTCTTCGCGCAGGCGAATAATATCCTCGACAACGAATACCCTATCTACCTGGCCTATCCGGTGAGAGGATTTCAGGTATTGGGTGGTGCGACAATCCGGTTCTAGGACTTAAGGCCAATGTTTGTATGCCTCAGATTTTCGTTTAATTTTGTAATAGATTAATTAAGTGTAAACCAATCGACATGGCCACGAAAAAGAATGAAGACGAAGAGTCGGCAGATGATCTGAAGAATTCAGATGATACCTTCGGACTTCCTGAAATTGATTACCAACCGTTACAGCGGGACGAATCCACTGCGCCCGACAGTCAATATACTTCACAATCCACTGAACAAACTGAAAAAGCAAAAGCAATGGAAAGAGAAGAGCATCCTCGTGACGAAAATACTTCCTACTATATGGATGATGAGAACGAGTCTTCCCCATGGCCCAAGATTCTGGGCATCGCGGCGGTCCTGCTGATCGGCGCGGCCGCCTGGTGGTACTTCGGTATGTACAGGCCGGAACAGCAACGCCAATTGGAAATCGCCCGGCAGGAACAAGAGGAGAGTGACAGACTTAAACGCGAGGCCGAGGTGGCAGAAAACCGCCGCCTTGAGGCCGAGCGCCGGCGGGCTGATTCCCTTGCCGCCCTGGCGGCGATACCCCCGACAGGGACGATCGATACCCTTTCGGAACGCACCGGAAGGTACTATGTCATCGTTGCCAGCGCGATTGATGGAGATTTGTTGATCGATTACGCAAAAACCCTGACGCCCAAGGGTGTCAGCCCCAAGCTGATTCCACCTCACGATAACGTGAAGTTTTACCGGCTCGCCGTGGAAGATGGCGATACGTATGCCTCGACACAGGCGAGGGCCGATGCCTTAAAGACTGAATATACAGAAGGAGCCTGGGTCATCAAGTACTAAAGACGCCGCCCAACCGTTGGATCCATGGCCGCCCGGATACCGGGTACCCGGAAACGGCACGCTTTGTGGTGCGACATCAGCTATAAACTTTGCTTGTTCTGACTTTACCATTTTTTAACCTTACATGATCCTGACTCAAATTGTAACTGATCTGCCCGAGGATCCGAATGCCCTTGCCGATCAATCGATCTCCGTATGGGAACTGGCGGTCGCCGGTGGCTGGATGATGATTCCCATCGCCATTCTCTCCGTGATTGCCATTTACCTCTTCGTCGAAAGGCTGTTGATCATCAACAAAGCCAACAAGGATCCGCAGGAATTCATGAACCGCGTGAAAGAACTCGTCCTGAAAGGCGACATCAACGGTGCCAAGTATTTCTGCGCTCAGAACGATACGCCTGTCGCGCGAATGATTGAGAAAGGTGTATCGCGAATCGGCAGCCCGCTCAAGAACATAGAGGCTTCGATTGAAAATGTCGGGCGGCTCGAAGTGTCAAAGCTCGAAAAGAACCTTTCGGCAATCGCCACCATCGCCGGTGCCGCGCCGATGATGGGCTTCCTGGGAACCGTGATCGGCATGGTACAGGCGTTTATTTCGATCGCAAATGAAGAGGGTTCCGTAAGCCCCAAGCTTTTGTCGGAGGGAATCTATACCGCCATGATCACCACGGTGGCCGGGCTCGTGGTCGGCATTGTCGCGTATCTGGCCTACAATTTCCTGGTCACCAGGGTGCAAAAGGTGATCCATGCCATGGAATACAACTCCATCGGTTTCATTGACCTGCTGCAGGAGACCCGGTAGTGGTATTAACCTTTCTTAACCAAGCGTATGAACCTCCGCTCAAAAAACAAGGTCGATCCTTCCTTCAGCATGGCTTCCATGACGGACCTGATCTTCCTGCTGCTCATCTTCTTCATGCTTACTTCCTCGTTTATAACCCCCTCGGGGCTTCCCGTAAATCTGCCTTCGAGTCGGGCCAGCAATATTGAAGTGCAAAAAGTTTCGGTAACCGTGACCAGAGACCTCCAATATTTCGTTAACGATAAAAAGGTAAGCCGAGGGATGCTCGAACCGGAATTGAAGAGCAGGCTGACGCCGGGCACGGGTTCGGTTGTTTTGCACATCGACAAGGATGTTCCCACCGAACACCTGGTTTACGTGGCGGGAATTGCCTCGTCGCTAGAAGCCAAGGTGGTTATTGCAACAAAACCGTCGAAATAGCATATGGTCGATGCATTTGAGAAGAGAAGTAGCTACAGGGCCATGGCCATCTCGGCAGGGGTGCATGCCATCCTGCTGTTGCTCCTTATTTTTATCGTCGCCTGGCGGGCGCCCAATCCACCGAATCCGGAATACGGTATTGTTCTGAACTTTGGCGTGGATGATCAGGGTACCGGAACGGTACAGCCGTCAACGCCCGTAGGGTCTGAAGAGGCCGTCAGCCAGGAACCTGTGGCCGAGGAGATGGAAGACGTATCGACTCCGGAACAGACCGAAGTTACAGAAGAGGACGCGGTGCCGGAATCCCTGCCCGTTGACCCTGAAATCACGTCGAAGGTGGAGAGCCCTGAGGTGGTTGAGGAAAAGAAGGAAGATATAAAGACGACGCCGAAGGATAGCGAAAAACCTACGGAACAAAAGGAGGAAGTAAAGCCGACGGAAGATCCGCTGGCCGTCTACCAGCCCAATACCAAATCGGACTCGGAAGGATCAGCGGACAGCAAGACGGGTGAGCCACAATCGCAAGGCGACAGCAAGAACGCCACGGGTGACAAGGGCGACCGGGAAGGATCGCTGGATGCGGATGCCTTGTATGGCAAGCAAGGCGGAGGTGGGGGAGGCCCGACTCTTGAACTCGCCGGATGGCAGTGGGACCATATCCCCAGACCAGAGATACCCGATAACGAACCTTCTGGTCGTATTGTTTTCACGATCGAGGTGGATGAGAACGGGGAATTGCTTCGCTATAGAAAAGAGAGTGGCACGGTCAGCGCCGCCGCCGAGCGCATGTTCGTGGAAGCCATTCAGAAACTGACCTTCACCAAAAAATCCGGTGCCGCCGTTCCGCCGATCTCCAAGGGACGCATCTCCTTTGTCATCCGGGCTGAATAGAGCACGCAAATGGAACAGCGGTACATTGACTTTGTTCAGGACGTGTTGATCAGCATTCACGAGAACCTGCGCGAACTGTCGGAACGCAAAAACTTTGCAGACCCTGAAGAGCTTACGCACATCGAAGCCAAGATACTGGCCTACCGGGAGGTCCTCTCGATAATCCGGGAGAGCGCAGGGACATTCAACCTGCCTCAGCGCGAAATCGGCCTTTAGATTCCCGCATAAACCATTCGCCTTTTTGAAAATTTGTTGCTAATTGCGCGGATTCCCGTTTTCCCATGGACCGTCGGTACGCTGACACCCTGCAATATCTCTACGAAAACCTTCCCATGTTCCAAAGGATCGGCGCAGCCGCGCTAAAGAGGGACCTGGGCAACACGCTTCGCCTATGCGAATACCTGGGAAATCCCCACAAGACTTTCAGAACCATCCATGTCGCCGGAACGAACGGCAAGGGCAGTTGCGCCCACCTCCTTGCATCCACGCTGTTTGAAGCCGGATATAAGACCGGCTTGTATACGTCGCCCCACCTGAAGGAATTCACCGAACGCATCAGGGTAGATGGCCAGGAAGCTGATCGAGGTTATGTCGCGGAGTTCGTGGACCGCATGCGACCGATCATTGATAAAATTCGTCCCTCTTTCTTCGAGATCACTGTGGTCATGGCATTTGACTATTTCGCGCGGCAACACGTGGATGTCGCCGTAATCGAGGTCGGTCTTGGCGGGCGGCTGGATTCCACTAACGTGATCGAGCCAGAGCTTTCGCTGATTACTAATATCGGCTGGGATCACAAAGATATTTTGGGCGACACGCTTGAAAAGATCGCCTCGGAGAAGGCGGGGATCATAAAGCATCAGGTACCCGCGGTCATTAGCGAACGACAGTCGGAGATAGCCGATGTATTTATACGCCGGGCAAATGAGATGGTGAGTTCCCTAAGTTTTGCTTCGGACCACTACCAATGCGTGGAGGCAGGCGGGCGTCTGACGCTGATTAAAGATGGTGAACCGTTTCTCAGCGAAGTTGATCCGGCCCTGAAGGCTGGGTATCAGAAGAAAAATCTTGCGGGGGTTGCCTGCGCGGTGGATATTTTGAACAGCCACGGGTTTTCAATCCACCGGGAAGCATTCAGAAGGGGTATTGAGCGGGTTATTGCGAATACCTCGCTCAAAGGCAGATGGCAGCGCCTTAGGGAACGACCCCTGATGATTTGCGATACGGGACACAATGAAGATGGCATCCGAGCGGTGGTTCGACAGATAACGGAGACGCCGCACGCAAACCTTCACCTTGTATTCGGCATGGTAAAGGACAAAGATGCGGCTCCGATCTTGTCTTTGCTGCCGCGGCAGGCGAGCTACTATTTCTGCCAAAGCAGGATACCCCGTGCGCTCGATGCCGGCATGCTATGCGAAAAAGCGCGCGAGTTCGGGTTACAAGGTGAAGTAATCCTGGATGTAAATGAAGCTAAAGAACGCGCGCTGGAGAAGGCTTCGCCGGATGACTTGATTTTTATCGGTGGCAGTACGTTTGTGGTTGCCGAAATTGCGGAACTTTAACTTTGTAACCTGAGTGAAGCGTAAACTCGAGCGTTTTAGGATCATTCAAGAAAGACAGAATGTGATCGAACCCAGCAAGCCGCTGTACGAGCAGATTCGCGGAAAATGGAATGAAACCTATTTCGGAAATGAAAACCCGATCACCGTGGAACTTGCCTGTGGGCGTGGTGAATATACGATTGGACTCGCCCGGATGTTTCCGGCGCGTAACCACGTCGGGGTGGACATCAAAGGGGAGCGCATTTGGAAGGGAAGTACGATCGCAGTCGAGGAAAACCTCGCGAATGCGGCTTTCCTTCGTACGCAGATCCTCGGCATTGAGAATTTTTTTGCTCCGCGCGAGGTGTCCGGATTCTGGTTGACCTTTCCGGATCCCCGTCCGCGAAAGCGCGATGTAAAAAGACGTTTGACAAGTCCGCGATTCCTCGAAATGTATAAGCGGTTACTGCGGACGGACGGATTTGTCAGACTGAAAACCGACAACCAGATTCTGTTTGAGTACACCCTCGGGGAAATAAACACAAGAAATGATGTGACCGATTTGAAGTTTACAACCGATCTTTACGCCTCCGACCTTCGGGAAGAGTGCTTTGATATCAAAACCCGCTACGAACAGGAATTCGCAAGCAAAGGAGAGACGATAAAGTATTTGAGATTCCGTTTTAAACACTAGCTATCCCTATGGACGAAACAAACTTCGACATTGAAGAAAAATTTCTGCAAGCCGATCAGTTGATCTCCGACAACCGACTGAGCGACGCCGCGAAAATGCTGGAGGATATTTTGGCCGAGGCACCGGACTTCGGAAAGGCGCACAACCACTTGGGTTGGTTGTTCGAGACGAAGTTTAAGAATTTCCAACGAGCGGAGGAACATTACCGGCTTTCCCTCAAGTTTTGTCCCGATTATACTGCGACTTACTACAACTACTGTTACCTGCTTTCTTCTCTGAGAAAATATGAGGAGCTGGAGCGCTTGCTCGAAAAGGCTGTTGGCGTATCGGGGATCAACTACGCCACCATCTACAATGAATACGGGCTCATGCGCGAAATGCAAGGTGAGCTGGATGACGCGATCCATTATTTCCGGCTTCACATCAAGAATTCGTTCGATGTAAAAAGCATTGATACGGCAGCAGAATCGATTCGCCGTTGTGAGCGCAAAAAACAACTGCTCAACGAGGTCGGCTGACTTTACTCGTCGAGCATTTCCAGGGTTTCGGACAGGGCGTCATAATCTTTGTAGCCCGGCCTGATTTCCGGGGTGCCGTTCAGGGACAAGCCTGAGACAGGATACAGATTCAGGATGCGCGACGCCGCTTCCGCAGATGCCGTCCGGACCAGAACGGGCCGGGTTAACATCTTGTTCCCGAGTCCCGCGAGAAGCGCTTCTTCAACGATATAATAAATAACCGAAGGAAGGGCAGCCGCCTGCGCGTTGTCTTCCAGCGCGATCAGCGCGGGAAGGTTCAGGAGATGTCCGAATTGCCGAAATTCTTCACCTGTGAGTTCAAAATAGTCGGGCTGATAGTGCTCCGTGATTACCGAGAGTTCGGCTGCCGATCGGATACCATAAAGCTCGGCGACGATCTTGGGGCCGGAGACCCATCCGCGAATTTCCTGGAACAACGTCGGGCTGACGTAGTTCTTCTCTCCTTCGATCACCGAAAAGCCCAGCATCTCTGCACCCATACCGGCGCAGTAGCGGGCATCGCTCAGATTGGATATATTACCTACCTTTACTACTGTTTTTAATGGCATGGGATAAACAAATATTGTGGATCATTTCACGTTCAATCATCGCGTGCTGATTTAGGAAAAACCGCTATCTCATTGAAGTCTTTTTTTAAATATTTACCGCTCGCGGCATTGTCCGTGGTGGCGTGTGATACCTCCGAGGCCCCCGGGCCTGACGAAGGGTGGGAATATTTTCCCATGGAAACAGGCATGTACTGGATATATAACGTCGCGGAGACGCGCTACGCCGCAACAGGAGCGCCCGAGCCCCTTAGCTACGAACTCCGCGTCGAGGTGACCGATTCGTTCCCCAACGACGACGGTACCTTTACCTGGATCATGGAACGCGCCACCCGGCCGTCGGCGGATCAGATATGGGACCCTGTGGAAACATGGTCGGTGATCCTTACCGGTCAAAACGCCGTTGTACGGGAGGGTAACACTTCTTTTGTCAGGCTTACTTTCCCGATCCGGACCGGTCTTTCATGGGACGGGAACCGCTACAATGCAATTGGTGAGGATGAATATGAGATTGTATCCGTGAATACGCCGTTTTCCGCCGGTGGAACAAATTTTGAAAAGACCGTCACAGTGGTGCAGGAGGACAACAACGACATTATCGTTTTTTTCGACGAACGCAGCGAAGTCTATGCCCGCAACGCCGGGCTCATCTTCAGGAAAATAAAACAACTCCACTACTGCACGGAGGACGACTGCCGCGCTCAACAAAAAGTTGAGCATGGCATTGAACTTACGCAAGAACTGATCGACTATGGCCAGCATTAGGCGTCATCTCCTTCTTTTACTTCTCTTCGCGCCGGCGGCCCTTGCCTATGGACAAGTCAACCGCTACATGGTATTCTTTACAGACAAGGACGAGACGGCGTATACGCTCGACAATCCACTGGAATTCCTGTCCGAAAAAGCGGTTGAACGTCGGGTGAGACAAGGTATTGAAATTACTCCGATGGATTTTCCGGTAAACACGGCCTACGTCGAAGGCGTACGGGAGACCGGGGCGGAGGTTTTTTTCAGAAGCCGCTGGGTGAACGGTGTGCTGGTACAATGCGATGCGTCACTGGTGGCCTCGCTGGAAGCGCTGCCCTTTGTCAGCGCCGTGGAGTTTGTCGCTCCGTTCCAACGCCTGTCCCCGGGGGGGAGCAGGCCCCTGAGGGTGCGGCGCCGTTCCGCGGACATCGGCCCGCAAACCGCGACCCAGTTGCAGATGTTGGGCATTCACGAAATGCACGCCGATAACTTCCGCGGTGAAGGGATGACAATCGCCGTTTTTGATGGCGGGTTCCTGGGCGTGGACCAGACCGGTCCGTTTCAATCTATTTTCGACGAGGGGCGTTTTAACGAGGCCGCGTCCTTTGATTTCGTACGTAATTCGGGTAATGTATTTCAGTACGACGACCACGGCACAGAAGTGCTATCGGTGATCGCGGCCTACGTGCCGGATGCTTACACCGGCGGCGCTCACAAGGCGGACTTTCAGCTCTATGTCACCGAAGATGTGGCCTCCGAGTATCGGATCGAGGAGTACAACTGGCTTCTGGCGGCCGAACGGGCCGACAGCGCCGGCGTGGACATCATAAATTCGTCGTTGGGTTATTACGATCTCGACCTCGTCGAAATGCAGTACACCAAGGACCAGATGGATGGCACTACGGCCGTGGTGTCGAAGGCCGCGCAATGGGCCGCGGACCGGGGCATCCTGGTGGTATGCAGTGCCGGCAACGAAGGCAACAAGCCGTGGCGGATCATTACCGCCCCAGCCGATGCGAAGGACGTGATCGCGGTGGCGAATGTCACCAGCAAAGGCAACCTGAATACCTCCAGTTCCAGGGGGCCTACCGCCGATGGAAGGATCAAACCCGATCTCGCCGCCCTGGGGACGGGAGTACGGACGATCCGGGCCTCCGGACTCGACGGCACCTCAACGGGAACTTCCCTCGCATCGCCGTTGATTGCCAGCCTGGCCGCCGGCGTATGGCAACGTTACCCTGACCTTTCCAACAAGGAACTCATGGAGGTGCTGAAAGCCAGTGCCTCGAACGCAGAAAACCCCAACAACGACATCGGCTATGGGATCCCCAACTACCTGGCGGTGGTTCATCAT
The DNA here is from genome assembly GCA_964551035.1 of uncultured Roseivirgaceae bacterium. Classification (GTDB taxonomy): domain Bacteria; phylum Bacteroidota; class Bacteroidia; order Cytophagales; family Cyclobacteriaceae; genus Chryseosolibacter. Next base: position 24,024 of record CAZKBK010000021.1, read on the forward strand.
GTCGAGCACGTCGGAACCCGCGGGTTCGACGTGTTTCCCAACCCGGTCAGAGACACGCTCAACGTGAGACCCTTGCATCCTGACGACGCGACCCGGGTCAGACTCGAACTGATATCAGCGTTGGGAAAACGCGTAGGCGACGGTGAGATCATCTTCTCCTGGCTGGGTGAACGCTTCAGCACGGACCTCTCCGCTTTAGGCACGGGACTGTATTACTTACGAATTACCACCGGCGATGAAAGGATCGTTTACCGGTTGGTCAAAGAGTAGGCGTCTTGCGTGGAATCTGCTATTTTTGCGGCATCAGAACCTGAAAACACAACCTGCTGATGTCGTCATCCCGCCCCATTGTCGCGCCTTCCATACTTGCATCCGACTTCGCCAACCTTCAGCGAGAGATCACCATGATCAACGAAAGCGCCGCCGACTGGATCCATGTGGATATCATGGACGGGGTGTTCGTCCCCAACCTGTCGATGGGGCTGCCCGTTGTCGAGGCTGTTAACCGCCACGCGAAGAAACCCCTGGATGTGCACTTGATGATCGTCCAGCCTGAGCGCTACGTCGAGGCTTTCCGGAAGGCGGGCGCCGAAACCATCTCGGTCCACATCGAGGCTTGTCCTCACCTTCACAGGAATATTCAACAGATCAAGGCGTTGGGGTGCAATGCCGGAGTTGCGTTAAATCCGCATACCTCCATCGACCTTCTCAGGGACATTATTGCCGACATCGACCTGGTTTGCGTGATGTCCGTGAACCCTGGCTTTGGAGGCCAGAAGTTTATTGAAAATACCTACCGGAAGGTGGAGGCCCTTAAGCGCCTCATCGTCGACTCCGGCTCTGGCGCGCTGATTGAAATTGATGGCGGCGTAAATCAACAAAACGCACGTGCGCTGCTCGACGCCGGCGCGGATGTGTTGGTAGCCGGGAACTTTGTATTTTCATCTCCGGACCCCATCCAGGTCATCCGCGAGTTGAAGGCGAACCGTTGACCACTGCCACCTCTGAAAACCGGCAGGATTTTTGACTTTGTTACGCAAAAGCACAGGCCATGCCCCGACTTTACGCCATCGTTTTTATCATCGTTTTTTTCTCCTGTCAAACCCGGCGCGTGACCAGGATTGATCCTTCAACGGCCGTCGATCTGAGCGGACGTTGGAACGACACCGACTCGCGCGCGGTAGCGGACCAGATGATCCACGACCTCTTTGACTCCGACGCTTTCAAGAAGTACGCGGACCAACTCGGACACAAGCCGGTGATCATCGTCGGCCTGATCAGGAATAATACCTCCGAACACATTGACGCGGATAACTTCGTAAAAAAGTTCGAAGTCGTGATCCACAATTCCGGTATCGCGAACCTTGTGGAGTCGGGCGAGTTTCGCGACCGGCTCCGGGTTGAGCGTGCGGAGCAACAGGACTTTTCCGACGCCTCAACGGCCAAGGCATGGGGGAAGGAACAGGGCGCCGACGTGATGTTATTCGGAGAGATGACATCCGAGACGGACACTTACAACAGGAAACGCGTTGTTAACTATGTGACTACACTCTATTTGACGGATATCGAAACGAACCGCCGCGTCTGGTACGGCCAAAAAGAGATAAAGAAGTTCGTAAAAAACTGAGTGATGAAACGATCGGGTGCCAGGTGGGCAAACTTCACACTTCGCAGTTGTTGCGTCCTGGTATTCATTGTCCATGGGGCGTGCGCAACTTATTACCATCAACAATACGATTTCAATGCCGCATTTGAGCGGGGAGATGTAAGGACCGCGCTGGAAACGTTGCAGGAAAAAAAGAAACTTGCCGACAGCAAAAGTCAGTTTATCTATTTCGTCAACAACGGCTTGCTGCTGTCTATTATGGGTGAATACGAGCAAAGCAATTCGTATTTCGAAAAAGCGTTTCTCTTTGGCGAAGATTATCATGTGAACTATGTCAACGAGGCGTTTGCCTATTTCTCCAACCCGTCGGTCGTGATGTATCGGGGCGAAGACCATGAGCACCTCATGGTCCTGTATTTTAAGGCACTCAATTACCTGAAGATGAACCGGCCCCAGGAAGCCCTGGTAGAATGCCGGCGCCTCAACCTGAGGCTCAATCAGCTCGGTGACAAATACTCATCGGAAAAAAAGTATCAGCGAGATGCCTTTATTCATACTTTGATGGGGATCATTTATCAGTCGACGAATGATTTCAATAATGCGTTTATCGCCTACCGGAATGCGGTAGAGATCTATGAGAACGACTATTATGAACTTTTTGGCCTAACCATTCCCGAGCAGTTGAAGAAAGACCTGCTCAACACGGCGTGGTGGACGGGTTTCAAAGAGGAGTTCACATACTTTAGTGGAAAGTTCGGAATGGAAAGTTATCAGCCCGTTCGGCCGGAGGCGGAACTCGTTTTCTTCTGGCACAACGGACTCGCGCCGGTCAAGGCCGAATGGAACGTGAATTTCGTAGTCGATCGCGGACGGGAAAATGTGGTTGTATTCACCAACGATCGCCTGGGATTGACCTTTCCTTTCCCGATTGAGGAGGATGAAAAAGAGTCGGATCTGGGGGACATTGAGGTGCTGCGGGTGGCTTTTCCCAGGTACCAGGAACGAGAGCGTTATTTCCAGTCGGCTGTATTACAAACGGATTCCGTGCGGCGACCGCTGGAACTTGCCGAGGACATCAACCGGATCGCGCAGCACAGCCTTCGCCAGCGGATGGTGCTCGAGTTCAGCAAAGGGCTGCTTCGTGCCGCGGTGAAGAAGGCCACAGAGCATGCGATCCGGGAAGAGGACGATCGGCTGGGTGCCCTCATTGGCATTGTCAACGCGATCACGGAGAAAGCCGACACGAGAAACTGGCAAACGCTTCCGCATAGCATCTCTTATGCGCGCGTTCCGCTGAAAGCCGGGCAGAACCAGGCGACCTTCGATTTGTTCAGCGCCGATGACCATTCATCCTATCAGTTTGATTATATCGCGAAGCCGGGGCAAACACTTTTCCACACCTTTTCGTCGTTGGAAACGTTGACGGCGCCCTCGCGGGTCTATTAAAACGGGCGGCTGGGTTTGGGATCGTGGCGGTAATTCCGTTACTTTTACCTCTTAGAAGCCACTTTTTCAGCATAAAACAAGCGTCCAGTACCCATCAAAACATTGTTTCTGAAGCGTTTTCGTGTCATACTGGTAGTTTTGGGCTTATTCACCGGCGCCGGCGATGTGCTTGCCCAGTACAAATCGGAAAAGGATGCTTCCATTCCGCTGGAGTATTTTTACATCGATCGGAAAAAGGGGGGACCGCTGCGCTTTCTTTTCAGCAAACTTCATTTCGGCCTTTCAATTGGCGCAGGGCGAAGCTTGATGAAGCATAACCTCGACGGCTTTGTCCTGCTACAGGAATTCGATTCCCTGCCCAAGATCTTCGATCCCGAGAACGCCGCTGTGCGCTATGGCAATTGGGTTAACACGCTTTCGTCAAATCCCTGGGGCGTGGCGACCGGGGCGTTCATGGTGAACTCGGACACGGCCGCGATCGGATTTCGCGGAAAGGTTTTGAACCTGCCATTCAAGGCCACGGTACACGTTGAGATCGATCGCTTTAGACTGGGTGGCGGCTATTCCATCGAGTATACGCGCCCCGGTAATTTTACGCCGACTTCTTTTGGTGATCGGGTCAGCGCATTCGGACCCCCGATGCCGGCTTTCTTCATGCGAAAATATTTTGGTACGGTGGGCGGGACATTCTACCGCTATTACGAATACACCCTTGGCGCGGACCTCCAGGTGGGCGGTTACAAACTGGGAAACACGTTTGACGCAACCCTTATACAGCGTGGGGCCTATTACAATGTCGGGCTCGTGGCAGAGCGCGACCTTTCAGAGTACTTCCGCGTCTTTGTGCGCCCTTCATTCGAGCTGAAAAATTATCGGCTTGCTGTTCCCGAGAGCGGGCAGGAGATCCGCCATTCCTTCAATGCCTGGTATCTCAATGTGGGTATCAGGTACCGCTTACCGGAACTCCGCAGGTGCCCACTCAAGGATTGCCACGCCCAGATCAACCATGCCCACGGCAACCGGGAATACCGAAGCCGGATGCATCCGTTCTGGAAAAAACAAAATCCGCACTACGGGGAGAATTTTCCAACGCTGATCAAATACAAGGGCCGGAACAAGCGTAAGCTTCACCCATATTGACGAGTCGCGGGGGGGGTACCCTAAGGACTGGACGGGGGTACCGCGCAACTCCGCTGGCGCACCTTTTCAGAGCGCACAACTGCGTTCCTCGTTTCCGCTTTTGTCGGCGTTTTTTGACGGTTTTTTGCGCATTTTCTGCTATCTTGCACGGCCGAAAAATCGTTGTTTTCGGCATCTAAAAAGCATTCTAAATGGCAGAAGAAACCGGTGGTTTGCCGCCAGGCAGGCAAAGCATCATTCCCATCAATATTGAAGATGAAATGAGGGGCGCCTACATCGACTACTCGATGTCGGTGATTGTTTCAAGGGCGCTTCCCGACGTCCGCGACGGACTAAAGCCCGTGCACCGCAGGGTACTGTTCGGGATGCAGGAACTCGGTGTCAATTACAACAAACCTTACAAGAAGTCGGCGAGGATTGTCGGTGAGGTGCTTGGAAAGTACCATCCACACGGAGATGCGTCGGTATACGACACCATGGTGCGTATGGCCCAGGACTGGTCGTTGAGATACACGCTGGTCGACGGTCAGGGCAACTTCGGATCTATCGATGGCGACTTTCCGGCGGCCATGCGTTATACGGAAGCGCGTCTCAGGAGGATCGCGGAAGAAATGCTGGCCGATATCAACAAAGACACGGTCGATTTCCAACCGAATTTTGACGATTCCCTTACGGAACCGACGGTATTGCCGGGGAAACTTCCAAACCTTTTGGTCAACGGGTCCTCGGGCATTGCTGTGGGTATGGCCACGAACATGGCACCGCAAAACCTGCGCGAGGTCGTTGATGGGATAGTGGCCTACATCGACAATCCGGAGATTTCCATTCCCGAGTTGATGCAATATGTGACTGCCCCCGATTTTCCCACGGGCGGCATTATCTTTGGCGTTTCCGGCGTGCAGGAGGCGTACCTCACCGGTCGCGGCAAGATTGTCGTAAGGGCGCGGGCAGAAATCGTCACCAGCAGCAGCGGTAAAGACCAGATCATCGTGACGGAAATTCCCTACATGGTGAATAAGGCCCAGATGATCGAAAAAACCGCTACGCTGATCAACGAAAAGAAACTTGAGGGCATTTCGGACATCCGCGACGAGTCGGACCGTGACGGCTACCGCGTGGTCTACGACCTTAAGCGCGATGCCATTCCCAACATCGTACTTAACAACCTCTACAAATACACGCAACTTCAAACCTCTTTCGGTGTTAACAATGTCGCTTTGGTCAAAGGCCGGCCACAGACGCTTAACCTGAAGGACCTGATACGCCATTTCGTCGATCACCGTCACGAGGTGGTCGTGCGCCGGACCAAATTCGAGTTGGCCGAGGCGGAAAGGCGCGCACACATACTCGAAGGATACCTGATTGCCCTCGACAACCTCGACGAAGTGATTGCGCTCATCAGGAATTCGAAGGATCCGGATACCGCCCGCGAGGGCCTGATCAGCCGATTCGGCCTCACCGAAATCCAGGCGAAGGCGATCCTGGACATGCGCCTGCAGCGCCTTACGGGCCTCGAGCGCGACAAGATCCAGCAGGAATACAAGGAAGTCAAGGAACTGATCGAAAAGCTGAATCACATCCTGGCCAACGAACCGGTCCGCATGCAGATCATCAAGGATGAACTTGCGGATCTGCGGGAGCGCTATGGCGACGACCGCCGGACGGAAGTGGTGCCAAATGAGGACGACATTACGGTGGAAGCGCTTATTCCGAATGAAGAAATGGTCATCACCATTTCAAACCAGGGGTACATCAAGCGTACATCATTGTCCGAATACCGGACGCAGGGCAGGGGCGGCATCGGATCACGCGGTGTTTCGACCAAGGAAGACGATTTTACCGAGCACCTGTTCATCGCGCAGGCGCACAATTACCTTCTGATCTTTACGGATCTCGGTAAGGTGTACTGGAAGAAGGCCTACGAGATTCCGGAGGGAACGAAGACGTCGAAAGGAAGGGCAATTCAGAACCTGATCAATATTGAACCCGGCGACAACGTGCGGGCTATCATCAACGTCAAGGATCTGCAGAACGAGGAGTACCTCAATAACAATTACGTGATCCTTTGCACCGAGAAGGGCACTATCAAAAAGACATCGCTCGAAGCGTACTCGAGGCCCCGGCAGGGAGGAATCAATGCGATCAGCATTCACGAAGGCGACCGGCTCATCAATGCAGCCCTGACCAATGGTAACAACCAGATCATCATCGCCAAGAGTGAGGGCAAGGCGGTTCACTTCAATGAATCGCAGGTGCGGCCGATGGGACGCACGGCGGCGGGGGTGCGCGGCGTAACGCTGGATTCAGACGCCGACAAGGTCATCGGAATGGTTTGTGTGCAGAACAAAGCGGCACACCTGCTGGTTGTTTCTGAAAATGGATATGGCAAGCGTTCCGACATCGACGACTATCGCATCACGAATCGGGGCGGAAAAGGGGTCAAAACAATCAGTATCACTGAAAAAACTGGCAAACTTGTTGCGATCAAGGAAGTATCGGACCAGGATGAACTGATGATCATTAACCGATCGGGCATTACCATCCGGATCGAAGTGAAAGAACTCCGAGTGATGGGAAGGGCCACGCAGGGGGTCCGGCTGATTAAGCTTAACGATGATGACCGGATATCGTCGGTTGAGAAAATTCAAAACATCGATTCGGAAAATCTCGAAGAACCAACAAACAATTAATAACCATACGATGAAACGTATTCTCCTTTTCATGCTGTTACTGGGTTGTTTTGTGGCCGATGCCCAAAAGAAAAAGAAACCCAATATCAATAAGGCCCTGGATGCCTGGCGAGAGGGCAACCTCAGCGAAGCAAAGCAAATTATTGACGATGCCACGACGTACGAGAAAACCATGGATGACGGAAAGACATGGTACTACCGGGCATTGATCTATGCTTCCCTGGATACGACGTCCAACGAACAATACCAGACGTTGGATCCTGATCCGCTCAAGGTGGCGATCGAGTCGTTCGCGAAAGCTGAACAACTGGGAAAAGAAGGTAGTGAATATTTCATCATGGCGCCGGGTACCATCGAGCCGGAGACCAAAACCGTTCAGGTCACCAATCTGGCCAACCACTACCTTAATATCGGGATCACCGAATTCCAGGATAACCAGGATTACGAGGCAAGCCTCGCCGCGCTTGACAAGACGGTGATGCTGATGGAGAAAATCGAACTTACCAACTATCCGAACGACACCCTGGCCTATTATGTGAAAGCCCTCGCCGCCGTGGAAGCCGAAAAGCCCGAGGTTGCTGCCGAGGCCGTCAGGAAACTCTATGAGTCTGGCGCGACTTCAAGGGATGGATACCTTATTCTTTATCGCCTTTACTCGAGCGGCGCAACACAAGACCGCGAGAAAGCCCTCGAGATCGCGCGGAAAGGACGCGAGAAATTTCCGGATGATCCGGACTTCCCGAAGTTCGAGATCGGACTGCTGATCGATATGGGACGAATGGAAGAAGCGCGAGAAGGTCTCGTCAAAGCGGTCGCCGCCGAACCCGACAACAAAATATTGCAGTTTTACCTCGGGTACGCCAACCTGCGAATGGCTGAGATCGAGAGAAAAGCAATAGATTCTTTGTCGATCGCCAACATGACAAAAAAAGATCCGGCCATTGGCGAGGCTATCAAGAAGCACGATACAAAACAATCGGAGTTCCTCACCGAGGCGCGGAAAAACTTTAATGATGCGTTACGCGTAGACCCGCAATACTTCGATGCACAGTACTATCTGGCGACGACGTATACGATGGCCGTCGACAAGACCACTCGGGAATACAACAATACGCCCAATACAGCTGCGACTGCTAAGAAACGTCAGCAATTGATCCAGAAGCGTGTTGCGCAAAGCGAGGAAGCTGTTCCGTACCTCGAGAAGGCCTTAAAGCTTGCCGAAGACGAAGAGGACAAGATTGATGTGTTGCAGATGCTGGCGCAGCTTTACTACTATACCGCCGACGATGCCAACGCCAGGCGTGTCGACGCGGAACTGAAGAAACTCGGATTCAGCGATAATTGACCGCACGGCTTGCACGACAAGATAAAAAAACCAGTTTCGACTGGTTTTTTTTATCTTGCTTCTCATGACACCATCGTATCTACCGATCAACACGGCGCTGTTGTCCTACGGAATGTCAGGGGAGGTTTTTCACGGACCGCTCCTGGCGGGCCACCCCGGTTTTCACATTCGAGCCGTCCTACAGCGCACGCCTTCACCCGGGCGGAGGCATAGCCACCGCGTTGTGGCCACACCCGATGAGATCTTCAACGACCCCGACACCGAACTCGTGGTCGTGAATACGCCTAACGACAGCCACTACGCGCATGCGAGGGCTGCCCTTGAAGCAAGTAAGCATGTGGTGGTTGAAAAGCCTTTTACCGTCACAACGGAGGAGGCTAATGCCCTTATCCGGCTTGCACAACAACGCGGACGGATGCTTACTGTTTTTCAGAACCGCCGGTGGGACGGCGATTTCTTGACCGTGGATTCCGTAGTAAAAGAAAAATTAACCGGCGACCTTGTGGAGTTTGAGGCTCACTACGACCGATTTAGGGACCATGTTGATCTCGCCTCCTGGAAGGAGCGTGGTGGGCCGGGAACAGGCGTATTGTACAACCTCGGCGCGCACATGATCGACCAGGCGCTGGTGCTATTCGGGCTGCCCCGATTCGTCGATGCCCGGGTTGGCGTCCAGCGCCCGGGAGGACAAGTCGACGACTTCTATGATATACGAATGGCATACGACAAATTCTTCGTGATTTTGAAGTCGAGCTACCTGGTCAAGGAGGCGGGGCCGCGTTACGTTATCCATGGTACGAAAGGGTCGTTTGTCAAATATGGCATTGACCCGCAGGAACAGGACCTCAAAGACGGTAGAACGCCGGACAGGCCGGAGTGGGGAACCGAGGAGGAGCGCTGGTGGGGTAAGCTCAACACCACAGAACAACAAAGGATTGTGCCGACCGTTCCGGGTTGTTATATGGCGTTTTATGACAACGTTTTCGACGTCCTGAGAAAAGGAGCGAGCGTCGCAGTCACACCCGAGGCAGCGCGGGACGTCATTGCCATTATCGAATCCTGCTATCAGAGCAACGCCTCGCGCTGCGCTGTGAGGATCTCATAGCACCAACGCCTGCATTTTCTGCTTTCTTTGTTTATATTGAGACCGCAATGTCCGATCCGCTTAAATTCAAATTGATACTTTGCCTGTCATTGTTCTCTACCGTGACCCTCGCGCAACAGGCTGACTGGACGCCGCTTTTCAATGGAAAGGATCTTCAAGGCTGGAAGCAACTCAACGGCAAAGCGAGGTTTGAGGTCGTAGACGGCGAAATCGTGGGGACAACGGTGTTCAAGGAACCGAACTCATTCCTGGCAACCGAAGAAGTGTATGAAGACTTTGTCCTTGAGCTTGAATTCAAACTCGACGACGATATGAATTCCGGAATCCAGTTTCGGAGTGAAAGCCGGGAGGACTACCAGAACGGACGCGTGCATGGCTATCAGATGGAAATCGATCCGTCAGCCCGCGCGTGGACGGGAGGGATCTATGACGAAGCGAGAAGGGATTGGTTGTATCCACTCGAATACAATCCCCTTGCAAAGGCCGCATACCGGAAAGGTGAATGGAACAAGGCACGCATTGTGTGCGTCGGTGACGTCATGCGGGTATGGATCAACGGCATTCCCACGGCCCATCTGGTCGACAACATGACGTCCAAAGGTTTCATTGCCCTCCAGGTACATGAGATTGAAAGCCAGACGGACGAAGGAAAAACGATACGGTGGCGCAATATTCGAATTCGCACGCGCGACCTGCCATCCTATGCCTGGGATAGCATCTTCGTGGTCAATCTCGTTCCCAATACAATCTCCGGGCAGGAAAAACACAACGATGTCCGCTTGTTGTGGGATGGGAAGACCACCCGCGGATGGCGGGGCGCATACAAGGAAGCGTTTCCGGAAAAAGGATGGGCCATTGATAACGGCACGCTGAAGGTCCTGCGGTCTTCCGGTGCGGAGGCTCAGAACGGCGGTGACGTCGTGACGGAAGACGAATTCGGCGCTTTCGACCTTCAATTTGAATTCAGGCTGACGTCAGGGGCGAACAGCGGGGTCAAGTATTTTGTAACGGAGCAGGAAGGTAACACGGGATCCGCCATCGGGCTTGAGTATCAAATACTCGATGATGAACGTCACCCCGACGCAAAGCAGGGGGTGGTGGGGAACCGGACCCTTGCCTCCTTGTATGACCTTATCCCCTCGTTGAAAATTACCCGCGGGCAGCGAAAGATCGGCGATTGGAACCGCGGGCGTATTGTTGTCTATCCGGACAATCGTGTTGAGCACTGGCTCAACGGATACAAGGTGGTGGAATACCAACGGGGTTCACCCATCTACCAGGCCCTTGTTGCCCGAAGCAAGTATCAGCAATGGGAAAACTTCGGTATGGCGAAAACCGGCCACATTCTTCTTCAGGATCACGGAGACGAGGTTTCGTTTCGAAGCATCAAGATCCGTTCACTTCAATGAGAGACCATCAAATCATGCGCGAATGAAATCTTCGAGACGTGACTTTCTCAAAAAATCGGCCATGGCCACGGCCGGCGTGTATGCCGGGGCGGTTGGTTTTGGCGCCAAAAGCTATGCGCGGATCATCGGCGCAAATGACCGCATCCGCGTAGGCGTGATCGGATTTTCTGACCGGTTCCGGCATTCATTGCTTCCGGCGTTCCAGCATCACCATACAGCCCTGAATTTTGACGTTGTCGGCGTTTCCGACATCTGGAAGGTCCGGCGTGACGAAGGCAAAGGGCACCTTGAAAAGGCATTCGGACATGCTGTGCAGGCGTACGCCAACAACGAAGCAATGTATGACGCGGGCGAATGTGATGCGGTGATCATCAGCACGGCGGATTTTCAGCACGCCCGGCACCTGATTGAGGCGGTGAACGCCGGATGCGATGCCTACGTGGAAAAACCTTTCGCGGAAACGATGGAAGATAACCGGGCGGCGATGGCGGCGGTGAAGGAAACCAGGAAGATCATCCAGGTGGGCTCGCAGAGAAGGAGCGGGGCCAACTACCGCGCTGCCGCGGATTTCATACAAAGCGGCAAGTTTGGCCCGGTTACCATGGTAGAGCTTACCTGGAACGTGAACCAGCCCGGACGTTGGCGCCGGCCACAACTTGTCGCTATGATGAAGGAGGCCGAAACCGATTGGAAACGTTTTCTTATCAACAGGCCGTTCGAACCCTTCGACGCGAGGAAACACCTGGAGTACCGTTTGTTCTGGCCCTATTCGTCAGGACTTCCGGGACAATGGATGAGTCATCAGATTGACACGGTACACTGGTTTACGGGCCTGAAGCATCCCCGGAGCGTTGTTGCCAACGGGGGCGTGTATATGTGGAAAGACGGAAGGGAAAACTGGGATACCATGACCGCCGTGTTTGACTATGGCCCGGATGATAAGGCCGCGGGTTTTCAGGTGACATTCTCGGCGCGCATGCACAACGGCGTGGAAGACCCGAAAGAGATCTACTTCTCGAACGGAGGCGAATTGAATCTGAATACGAATAAAGTCTCATCCCGCGGTGGCCTCACGGCACGCCATGCGGAGGCCATGAACATGGAGCCCAACCTGTTGCCCGATGTGGACCTTGCCGACATATCCGTGAAAACGGCGGCGACGGCCAACACGGGGGGAGACGTGACTACATCGAACCACATGAGAAACTGGATGGAATGCGTCCGCGACAGGAAAGAAACGAACGCACCCGTAGAGGCCGGCTACCGCCATGCCATAGCTTGCATCATGACGACGGCGGCGGCGCGGTCGGGGACAAAGGCAACGTTCGATGAAGCCAGCCAGGAAGTAATCGTAGACGGAAAGATTTTCAAATACTGAGTGCCCGGATGCACTTCCGGGAGAATATTACCTTGTCGACATGAATGTATCTAAACTTTTTGACGTCGCCGGGAAAGTTGCCGTGGTGACGGGCGGAACCGGTGTGCTGGGCGGCGTCATGGCCCATGGACTTGCTGCGGCAGGCGTGCGCGTGGCGATTATTGGCCGCCGGAAAGACGCAGGGGAGGCCGTAGTACGCAAAATTACCGCCGACGGACATCAGGCGATGTTTGTCCAGGCCGACGTGCTGGACGAGAACATGTTAAACAACGCGTATGACCAGGTGCTGAACGCCTATGGCGTGATCGACATTCTTGTCAACGCGGCCGGCGGAAACATGCCTGGCGCAATCATCACACCCGACAAGACCTTCTTCGACCTCGATATCGATGAGTTTCAAAAAGTGGTGGACCTCAATCTTGCCGGCACGGTGTTACCGACGAAAGTATTTAGCAAAGACATGGCCGAACGGAGACGCGGCGTGATCGTCAACATTGCGTCGATGGCCTCGTTTCGACCGATCACCAGGGTGGTCGGATATGGCGCGGCAAAGGCGGGTATTGTGAACTTTACGGGATGGATGGCGATCGAAATGTCGAAGAAATTTGGCGAAGGTATTCGTGTCAACGGCATTGCTCCGGGTTTCTTTCTTACCGAACAAAACAAGGACTTGTTGACGAAGCCAGACGGCACCTACACGCCAAGGGGCGACGCAGCCATTAAACACACGCCCTTTGCAAGATTGGGCGCCCCCGATGAATTGGTGGGAACCCTGGTCTGGTTGTGCTCCGATGCCTCGAAGTTCGTTACCGGGGTCACCGTTCCCGTAGATGGCGGCTTCAATGTGTTTTGTGGCGTCTAGCGCTAAACTTTTATGATGGGATTTTGGTTCTGAACCCGACCTCCTGTTATTTTTACAGGTCTTTAACTTTTAATTCGCGCCTTCGCGCCCACTCTTAACACGATCAGATTGACATTTCACGACTTTTCTTTTGACTCCCGCTTGCTGGACGGACTGGATGCCATGGGATTCAACAAGCCCACCCCAGTCCAGGAGGGCACCATTCCGCTGGTATTGTCCGGCCGCGACATCATCGCCTGCGCACAGACCGGTACGGGCAAGACCGCTGCGTACATTTTGCCCATTCTGAACAAGATTATCCACTCCGAAAAGCGACACCTCAACACGCTCGTTATTGCGCCAACGCGCGAACTTGCCCTTCAGATCGACCAACAGGTGGAAGGCTTTGGATACTTTCTTGGCGTAAGTTCGATACCCGTTTACGGGGGCGGCGACGGCGCCACCTGGGACCAGCAGCGCCGGGCCCTCGAGCAGGGCGCCGAAATCATCATCGCTACTCCCGGACGGCTGATCGCCCTGCTGGCGGGCGGTACCATAGACTTTTCACACCTCCAGCATCTTGTCCTTGATGAGGCCGACAGAATGCTCGATATGGGATTCTTCGATGATATCGTAAAGATCATCAGCTACCTGCCACAACAAAGACAGACGCTCCTGTTTTCAGCCACCATGCCGCCGAAAATCCGGACCCTGGCGGGCAAGATTCTGAAGAACCCTTCCGAAATAAACATTGCGATCTCGAAACCTGCGGAGGGGATTGTTCAGCAGGCGTATTTTGTGTATGACCATCAAAAGAATTCCCTTCTGAAAAAGATATTGAAAGAGGCCGACGTCCAGAGCGTCATCGTCTTTTCGAACTCAAAAGAGAATGTGAAGCGACTGGGCTCGGAGTTGAAGCGGGCCGGCCTGTTGGCACAGTCATTTCACTCCGACCTCGAACAAGGCGAACGGGAACAGATACTCAACCAGTTTCGCAACCGGCAGTTAAAGATATTGATCGGGACGGATATTCTCTCGCGAGGCATTGACGTCGAAGGGATCGGGCTTGTTGTGAACTATGACACGCCGCACGACGCGGAAGACTACGTACACCGCGTCGGCAGGACTGCCCGCGCGGAACGCACCGGCGTGGCCATTACGTTTGTCAATGAAAAGGATCAGCAGAAATTCTTTCGCGTGGAGAAGTTGATTGGCCGTGAAGTATCCCGCCTGCAAGTGCCCGAGGAATTGGGAGAAAGTCCCGGCGTCAACCCGCGGTCAGCCAAGCCGCGAAGGAGTTTCTCCAAGGGACGAAAGCGGATGAAGGGCCGCAGAAATTGACCTTCACATCCGGTCGGCGTTTGACGTACGCCTAGGCGCTGACCGCCCTGCGCTGCTGGTGCAGGATCTGACGCGTCTCCCTTACGTAAGTCTCTTTCTTTTCCGCCTCCTTTTTCTTTTCCGCCATCACCTTCCAGATGTACAGTCCGGCTCCAGCCAGGAAATAAAAACCGGCCACAAGTAGGTGCCCCAGAAATGCGCTGTCGGTTGCATCATTGATGGCCCATGCCGCTGCCGCGCTGGCAAACGTCAGGAAGAGCAGTCCGAATACGCCCATTAGCGCGTACTTGATGGCACTGGCGACCAGCGACTGGAGATCTTCCTTTGCGGTTTCCTTCAGGTGCTGAACCTCCCGCTCCGCGTATCGAAAGGGTGCCAGAATGGCCCCGGCCGCTTTATAGAAAAGTTCGCTCATGGCTATATGGTGTATTTTTCTTCAACTACGGTAACATCCACGTCATCGGGCTCACCGACTTCTTTCTCCAGCTCCTTCAATTTCTTTTTAGCGAGCATTTGATCCACGATCCTGTCGGCTTCATCCCGAATCCTTCGGCGGGTGATTTTTCCCGCTTCAGGGGCTGTTAGCATTCCGATGACGGTACCCATTCCGATTCCCAGTAAGAAGATGAGGCTTGTTTTCATTTGTTGGTGTATTTGCCTGCCCGAACAACAGAAAGATTTATACCATCGGTTTTCGCGATGGAATCCTTTCCACGGGGGAAAATATTTCCCGAAAATCGAACGACAAATCAGAACGGATAGCCGATCGCGATATTGAGGACGATGTTTTCTCCGCGCCAGCTGCTGCTGCCAAAGTCGATGTCGCCCAGAACCCAACGGTCGTTTTCAGGCAGGTAGGGCTTCCGTAGCGGAAACGCGACGTCGAAACGCAATACGAAGAAATTGAAATCAAAGCGGACTCCGGCGCCGGTGCCTACGGCGAGTTGTTTGAGGAAGCGGTCCTTGTGCAACTTACTGCCCGGGCGTTGCGGATCTTCCCGCCATAGCCAGATGTTTCCCGCATCGACAAACAGGGCCCCTTTGAGCGACTTGATGATGTCGAACCGGTATTCGATGCTTCCTTCGAGTTTAATATCGCCACGCTGGTCAAGGAACAGGGTTTGACTTTCCCGTGCCGGATCGCTGAGGAAATCATACGAGCCGGGACCTATCGATCGCGCCGGGAACGCGCGGATGCTGTTAGATCCGCCGACCGAAAATTGCCGGATGTAGGGCATCGTAACCGAGTTTCCGTACGCATAGCCGGCCCCTGCAACAATTCGGCTGGCGATCTTATTGTGCTCGTCAATCTGGTAGTAGTGTCGAAAGTCGATTTCAGCGCGAACAAATTGGGAATAGGCCGATCCGAACAGAAGTTCCGTTGAATCGGTCTCGATGTTGTTGGTGAACTGGCCGCCCTTAAGAAGGTGCATGAGGTTGCCCGCCGTTTCAAGGTTGCCATTCAGGTAGAAATTGTGCGACTCGAAGCGCTCCGGCCGATACCTGTCCGTAAGATCTTTATTAACCTGTGAGTTGATCGTGTAGGCGTAGCGGGCGCCCATGATGAATTGATTCTCCAGCGAGCGTTTCAGGAAAACGTTCCGGTCAACGAGATCCTGAAAAACAGGCGAGGTCTTTCCAAGTCGCATGTAGGAGATGTCTACGGGGTAAAGCTCGTGTGCCTTCAATGAGTTTTCACGCCACGAGAAGCCATAGGCGAGGTTGAAGGAGTTAAGCCTGAAGTAGCTGATGCGCTGCTGTAGGCGGAATCCCAATTGCACTTCCGTCGTCGGGAGGTACTTTCGCGACGAGTAAGGAATCCTAAAAGGGGTCACAAAGCGGGGTATGGACAGCGTGGATTCCGCCCCGAGTTCGAAGGCGTTCAGCCGGTCGTCGGTCTTGCCGCTGATCTGAACTTCATATCCGGAGGTGAACTTGATTTCAAATCGTTCGGAGCCCCCCAGAAAATTCCGGTTGGCAAAGGTCACATTCAACCCGGGACCGACGAAGTTGTTCGACTTCGAGGTGAGCTGAAACTCGCCCCGGATCGATTTTTTCAAATGGGGGGTAAGGTAGATGGAGGCATCGAGAACGGCGGAATCGCGCTCGCTGAAGTTGATGTCGACGAATTTGAATGAGCCGAGACTCATCAGGTGGGAGAGCGTGTAGTCCTCATCGATCCGGCGATAGATGTTTCCCGGCTCCAGGTTGATCACATCGGTGATGGTGTGAGGTTTATATGTGCCGCTCCGATCGAGGTAAAAATAACGGTCGACGCGCAACGTGTCGGTGTCAATCCGGACGGAGTCGTCTGACAGTGAATAGTCGGGGAAAATGGTGACGGTGCCGATCTTATAGATCGTGGTTGCTCTTTCGGGAACGCCTTTTTCGAGTGATAGCCTCAGGTCGACCTGGCGTTCGCCCACGGTACTGTCGGCCTCGAACAACAGGTGCCGGTCGTCGAAGTAGTAGTATCCGTAGTTTTCCAGCGCTTCTTCAATGCGGGTCTGTTCCGCCTGAAGGCGTTCGAGGTCGTAGCGCTGACCCTCTCGAAGAAAGGAATTGCCGCGGATCGAGTCAATGTCCGCGAATAGCCGCCGTTGATCGGGATAGGTGATGCCCCTCAACGTGTAAGGTGGCCGCACGCGGGCCGTATAGATGACGGTTCCTTTCTTTCCTTTGATCTTTGTTTCATGCCGGACGGACGTTTGGAAGAAACCGTTGTTGACGAGATGTCTTTGTATAAGATTGGAAGTGCGTTCGGCATCCACATCACTCATATAAATCGGGACCTGTCCGAGCCTTGTTCTGATGAAATTCCTGAATTTTTTTTCCGGTGTGGCTGGACCGGCAATGTAGTAGAACCATAGCCCCGGCCTCATGCCGAGAATTTTCGTGTTGGGTTTGGGCGAAACATGCTGATCCATCAGGTCCCTGATGCTGTTCTTTGCGCGCACGCGTCCCTCGGGTTCAAGCTGCACCTTGTATCCGTCGTAGAGAATCCGGTCGTCCGGCACATATCGGATGGCGCTGCAGCCGTGGAGGATCAGGAACGCGGCGACAGCCACCACCGCGCTGGGCAGACGCTGGGGAACAGCGAAGGAAACGGCGACATCAGGGTTTCTGATTTCCGGTCTCAACATTGGGTTCAAATAGATCTTTCAGTTTATTATACTCCTTGATGTAGATAAATCCTGCACCCGTTTCGATCAATTCGCCATCTATGATGTCATAGTCGCTGTTGCGAAATCCCCGGACACGGAATCGCCCGTCCTCGGTCAGAAGATACTCCAGCGCGATATCACCGATGTAGTCGGTAACCTCGCGTTGCTCGTTGTTTCCCTCGATATCGACGTTGCCGGACAGCTTGATGATCAATCGATCGTCGAGTAGGCGTTTGGACAAGCCGAGTTCGAGTTCAGTTTGTCCATACGCTTCGCCGCCCTCGTATTGTTCGTATGACCGGACGTCAAAGCTCAATTCGACGCCGCGGATGTTTTCGGTAAGCTGGTTGAGCTGCTCCGTCAGGATCTTGCTCACGCTGGTTCGGGCCGTGCCCTCCAGACCACTGCCAGCCTGATTCTCGAACGGGTCATCGGAAATGAAACGTTTGAGAATGAGCAGCGCGAAAACCTGCTTGTTGAGGTCCGACTCTCGCGTGTTGATGTCCTGCAACCTCGCATAAACGTTTCCGCCCAGGGTATTCCGTTCGCTGAGGGGCATGTCTAACCGGAAAGCGATCTCGGGCGTCAGCAATTGCCCGGCGATGTCCATAAGGACGATAAAGGGCATCCGTTGGCGGAAGCGGTCAAGTTCGGCAGGATCTGTAACCTGGTTCGAGATGAGTTCAATGGGAGAGGTCTCGACCCGGTATATCGCCGTAATGTCCATGTTGGCGTTCAGGATATCACCCGTCCACGTGATGGAACTGCCCTCCTGGATGTCGAATGAACGTTTGACAAACTTGTAGAATGAAAAATTGTACGTGCCTTCGGCAATCTCATAGCGGCCGGCCAGTTGCATATCGCCGGTCTGATCCATCTGCAGAGTCAGCGTAGCGTTTCCCCTTATCGTGAGCTGATCTTCAGTGGTGGGATCGATAATCATGGTAAAGGTCTCACCTTCCGTCAGTTCGACCTTGGCGGTGAGGTTGATGCCGCGGAATGTGGTCTTTACGGTGTCTTCGAGTTCCGGTTGTATCTTCTTTATGAAAGGATCGGCCTTAAAGCTTTTGTCTACAAAGGTGACGATGCCTTGTTGTTCGAGGATAGACGCCTGTGACTGCGGCACGATGTAGGTGAGGTGATCCCCCTCCGCGAGGCTGATCTCCATATTTACGACCGGATTTGCCATCGTGCCCCGAATGCGGGCGTAGCTGTCCAAATGGATGAGACCGTAAAACAGGTCGTTGTCGCCCTTGGCCGTATTCAGTAGCTGGAAATTTTGCGTCGTGAAGTCGAGGTTGAAGCTGAACGCGCGATAGTTTTCCGTGTTGATCCTGCCTTTAAGTACCGCCTCGTTGTTGTCCGTGTCGGCCAGTGCAAAGGCGTCAAAAACGATCCCGCGGCTGTCGAACCGTAGGGTCTCACGGTCAGCCTGGAAGGCGGTTTGCAGGAAGTTGGAGAAGAACGAGGCATTGGCCAGTGTGAGGGATCCGTTGATGTCAGGTTCGTCAGGTACGCCTGAAACGTGAAGGCTTCCCTGCAGCTGGCCCTCCAGGTCAGCAAACTGTTGTTGTAGTGGCTCCAGAATGGAAAGGTCAAAACGGTTAATGCGTGCGGTCATGGCAATGGACGGGTCATTGCCTCCCTTATAAGTGCCGTCGACGCGAATGTCGTTGCGCGTTCCCACCAGCGAGAAATCAACGTCGAAGAGGTCTGCCACGCGTTGTTCCACGAGAAGGTCAATATTTCCCCAGGGATGTTGTGCGATGGACAGCGCGTCGACGCTCAGGTCAGCGGTGAAACTGAATCCATCGTCGGATGGTGGCACAATGACCTTGCCGCTCAGTACGCCCGTGACGGGCTTCTTTCCGGCCACCATGCTGGTGAGGTACTCGAGGCTGAGGTTCTCGAATCCGAAAAACATCGGTTCGGCAGCGGCAGGAGGAGCGTTCACAACAATCTTCTGGTCCTGATGTGAAAGTTCCACGTTCCTGACAATCACTTTTTCACCGCCGAACTTGATGACGTTGTCCCGCGGAATGCTCCAGTTTACGTAGTTCAGCATGGTCTGTTCCGGGTCCAGCCGAAATTCAAAGTGCTTGTCCCGGCTATAGAACGTTCCTCCCACTTCGTACTTGTAGTAATCCAGGGAATCGCGGACGATAACATTTGCCCGGATCGAGTCGTCGGCAATCGTGCCGTTCAATTCGAGGCCGTCCACCAGCAGGGAGTCGATGCGTACCTCGTCGATCAATAAATTGTAGTTGAGCGCCGTGGCGTCGGAAGTTGTCCGGAACCGCAGCGAAGTCACGCCGACCTCACCGTATTGAAAGGCGGGGATATCAAGCCGGAGATCCAGCCGCTTCGCTTTGCTGTCGAATTCGCCTCTGATGATGCCGGGCGTGAATGTTTCCAGTTCAGGCAGGATGATATCGGTGAGAAGTTCGGTTTTCTTCAGGTTGAGTTCGAACGAGAAATGTTGTGGTTCCTCGAAGCTTTGCCGGACCGAATCGTGAAGGGAGTAGTAGGTGTCGAGATATTCCCGTAGCACTGCCGGCATGGTGAAGACGTTGAGCGACCCTTCAAAATTTCCCGAAAGGAGATCGGAGTGGACGGTGATTTCGGAGCGTCCTTCCTGGTCAATGGATGCAAAGAGGAGCGAGTCGACGGCGTAGAGATCGTCGCCGTTGAAGATCGCAACTTTTCTAAGGCCTATTGAGCCGTTCAGAACGCGCAGGTCTGCGGTGGCCATGTCGACATCAAGTGTACCCCGTGCCTTCAGCGGGCGTTCCGACAATTTTAACGCCTCAAAGTCGGCGCTTTGCAGGTCGAAAGTCATTTTGTAACGAGGTACTTCGCCTTGAAAATTTGCTTCCGCCTTCCACGCGAAATCGAGGTTTGGATCTTCGAGCTCCGCCCATGACCGGAGGATGTCGTCTTCGAGACTTGCGGTAATCCTGAAGTCGCGGTACTCATGACCCTGGTAGAAAAATGACGTTATGGTCGCCTCCATGGCGCTGCGCATTTCTTCCGGCGTCAGCCCGTCGCTGCGCAGTTTTCCGTCGACGCTTAAAAGTCCATAAGTGTCGGGCTGCATCAGGAGTTCCCCCACGTTGAAGTCGTTCAGGGCCCAGGCGGCGCGATATCCCCGTGCAGCGGAAGTGGAGTCGAGATTCATCTCACCATTGACTTCCAGCGATCCATAGCTGCTTGCTGCAAAAGTATTGAAGTGCGCCGCCGTGAGTCCACCCCGGTATTGCGCATTGATATTGATCCATGCGGGTAGCGCCATGGAATCGGGGAGCAATGTGTCGGGGAGGATATTTTCGATGTCGGCGCGCGTGGAGTAGAACTTTTCGACCCGGACGTCGAATGTGGGTGCTTCGCCGGCAAGTCCGGCGAAAGAACCCCGGGCGTCGAGGCTGGTTTCTGAAAGGGTATTTAAGCGCAGGTGGTGGAGGTCCAGATTATTCAGTGTACCGTTCACGGAAGCGTCTATGAATATTTTTTCGTTGGGGTCGATTTCCAGCGGCAGGCTGTCAAATGCGCTGTGATTGATGAACAGGATATCCCGGACCGCAATATGCGAATTGTCCATTTTCGCCCTCAGCGCAACGTCTCCCGGGGCGGCACGCAGCGCATCTAGCGATGGATACGTTGCCCACGCGTTCAAGTGGAGGATACTTTGGCCCGTGGTGAGGTGCGCGGCGCTTACGTGAGCGCTGTCGTCGCTGATCCTGACCGCGCCCCGGAACGACGTGACCGCGAAACCACTTTTGTCCCGCATTGAAAGATCGTTGAAGGCGGCGCCCATTGCCAATCCGCGCATCGTGATGTCCGTTGCGTCCATGTGAAGTCCCGTTATCCAGAGGTGGCCATAGTCGATCCCTTCCGGCTGATGAGGTTGTGTGTCGTCGTCGTACTTAATGCTGTTGTCGTGCAGCAGGAGCGTTTTTACCGATACGGTCCAGTCGCGTTCAGGGGGTGGGGGAGTATTTGCCTGACTTCCGCCGTTGGTTGCCGGGCTGGAGCCGGCCGGAGTCGCGGTGGATGGACCCTGTCGCAAGCGCGCGCGCGTGCCGGTCACGCGCACGGCGTCAAGACGAATCATTTGTTTTTCGAGGTCGATCGCTTCCGCGTCGAGGGAAATTTCGCCGATGTCAAGTTGCAAATCCTGGGCAAGCGCCTGTTGGCTATACCGCAGGTGGACATCATGCAGATTGACTTCTTCGAAACTCAGGTTGGGGCCAGGCTCGCCGGGTTCGGTTTCAGCTTCCGCTGCCGGTGGTTCCATGGCCTGAACCAGCGTTGCGGTAGTGTTTGTAAGATCGAGTTTCCCGACGCCAAAGGTGAGCGTCTCTAATTCAAATACATCCAGGTTCGTTTCCAAGGCGCCGGCATCCACCGCGGCGTAGGTACCCGTGAGCGCGTCGTCGTAGGCGACGCTGACGTCGTCGAGACTGAGTTCCCTGAGTGTGATGGTCCAGTCCTCCTTTTCGGGCGTATCAGGCGTGGGCGTCGCATCACCTGCGAAAGCATCGACGATATAATCGAAGTTGAACGATGAATCCTTTGCATTTCTTTTGATGAAGGTGGTTGTGCGGCTAAGCGCAATGTCATTGAGTTGCACTTCCCGGTCTAAAAGCGACCAAAGATCAGTGTCGATTTCCAGTTTGCCGACGTACGCGATGGTATCGCCGGCCTGGTCTTCGAGATAGAAACTTTCGAGGACGATACGTTTCGGGAAGGAAATGTAGAGCCTTTCGACCTGAACCGCCGTTCCCAGTTTTTCCTCCAGAAAGGAAACAACCCGCTCGGTGATCCGATCCTGGACGGGAGGTAGTTGGATAAGGGCGATGACCACGAGAAGCAGCGCGGTGACGGAAACCAGGATCCAGGCCGTTACCTTGATTGTTTTTAAAAGAATTTTTCGGGCTCGCTGCTGCATGAAGGATGCTGATCGCTTAAAAAATCAAAATCCTATGCCCGATGCGGACGCGAGGCTGGCGCCATTGGTTCCGTTCGTCGCCGGCGATGAGTATATTATTCTACAGGCACCGTCTTTTAAATTAGGCAGACATGCATTTAGCAGTCCGTCATGATTCCTTGCGAGGGATTGAAAGCGGCCATCATGGCATGCGAATGGTTTCGACAGAATGTGATGTTTTGAGCAATGGTAAGAGGTCTACTGATTCGGTTAGCGGATATTTATCGTTTTGTGATCAGGGTGCTTCGGGAGTTGCTTACACCGCCCTTCGAAGTCAGGGAGATCTTGCGGCAATGTTATGAAATGGGTAACAAGTCCATCTTTCTCATTGGGTTTACCGCATTTATTGCCGGTATCGTTTTTACGCGGCAATCCAGGCCCTCCCTGGCGTCGTTCGGAGCGGAATCCTGGTTGCCATCGCTGGTCTCTCAGGCAGTAGTGCGCGCGTTGGGCCCGCTGATCACAGGGCTGATATGTGCGGGAAAGCTGGGCTCCAACATTGGGGCGGAGTTGGGAAGCATGCAGGTGAGCGAGCAAATTGACGCCATGGAAGTATCGGGCACACGCCCGTTCTCCTACCTGGTGGTCTCCCGGGTTGCCGCGACCACCCTGATGCTGCCCATTCTCGTAATTTACGCCGACGTGATCGCCTTGTTCGGATCGTTCATTACGGTGAATCTCATCAACAACTCCAGCCTGGAACTCTACCTGAACGAGGTGGCGACAAATGTTTCCTATCTCGATGTATTCTCATCATTGATCAAATCGGCATTCTTCGGATTCGCTATTGGTGTTGTCGGCTGTTACGCGGGGTTCCATTCGGGCAAGGGCACGACGGGCGTTGGCAAGGCGGCGAATGCTTCAGTGGTGATATCGATGATCCTCATCTTCATCATTGACTTGTTGAGTTTGCAGTTTATTAATTTGTTTCGCTGATGCCGTGGCAAGAGACCTTTACCCGAACAAAAGCGACCGCTGGAAAGGAAGACCGTAGTTCGGTCATTTCCATGAAAAACCTGTACAAGTCGTTTGGTGACCGCGACGTGCTTAAGGACGTAAGCCTCGACGTTTTTGAATCTGAGAACCTGGTGATTCTCGGCCGGTCCGGGACGGGTAAATCCGTTTTGATCAAATGCCTTGTAGGGCTTATGAGGCCGGATTCCGGAAACATTAATGTATTGGGGAGGGACGTTCTCCGGCTTGGGCGGAAGGAATTGAACGAGTTGCGCCTGCAGATCGGGTTTTCATTTCAGGGCAGCGCCCTTTACGATTCCATGACGGTACGGGAGAACCTGGCTTTTCCGCTGAGACGCAATTTCGGCATCCACGATAAGCGACAGTTGGAGGAAGTCGTGACAGCCGCTTTGGACGACGTTGGGCTATTGCACACCATCGACCAAATGCCCGCGGAACTCTCCGGGGGCATGAAGAAACGCGTAGGTGTCGCCCGAACACTGATCCTCAAACCGAAAATCATGCTCTACGATGAGCCGACCTCAGGGCTTGATCCGATGACTGCCATCGAGATCAACGACCTCATCCTCTCCGTGCGCGAAAAGTACAACACTTCCTCAATTATCATTACGCATGATATCAGCAGTGCCAAGCATACCGCTGATCGCATTGTCGCGCTGATCAACGGACACAACAAATATGAGGGCACGTTTGACGAACTGAAGGACAACAACGACCCCGATCTGGAACCATTTTTTAAATATTGACAAAAATAAACATGGTGGAAAAAAAGGAAGTAGCAAGACAAGTCAAGCTCGGCGCATTCGTGGTCCTCGGCCTGGTGCTGTTCCTGGCCGCCGTCTTCCTGATAGGAAGCGAGCAGAACATCTTTAGCCGTACATTTAAGATTGCCGCCGTGTTCAAGAATGTTGAAGGCCTGAAACGGGGCGACAACGTCTGGCTTTCTGGCGTAAAGGTGGGCACCGTGAGCAATGTGGAGATCGTGTCCGAGGGCGAGGTCGTGGTTGAATTGGCCCTTCGGGAGAACCAGAACAGTTTCATCCGCAAAGATGCCATGGCCTCAATTGGTTCCGACGGCCTGGTCGGTAACAAGATCGTCGTGATACGACCGGGAACCGCTCCCGAACCCATCGCCGAGGAAGATACGATCAACACGCTGTCACCGACCGATACCCAGGAATTGATCAACATCGCCCGCGATGTCGGCGACAACACGCGCGCCCTGACCAAAGATCTTGCGCAGATTGCCCAGCGGATCAACGCCGGCGAGGGCGTTGTCGGTGAACTGCTCACCGGCGGGGCGCTTTCCAGGGAATTGCGGTCCGCCGTCTCGGGCCTTCAGGCTACAACCGCCAATACCGCCAACGCGTCGGCGGAACTTCACGAGTTGGTGTATGAAATGCGGGAGGGAACCGGATTGTTACCGACACTTATTTCAGATACAGCCTACGCCCAACGCTTTCAGGAAGCGCTCCGGAGCATTCAACAAGTGACCGCCGACGTCCGGGTTGTCTCCGGAAACCTGCAGCAACTGTCGGCCAAGCTCAACAGCGACGAGAACGCCCTTGGCGCGTTGCTTTCGGACGAGGAGGTAGCGCAAAACCTGAGACTTACTTTGGAGAACGCGGAGCAGGCCTCCCGGAAGCTGGATGAAAATATGGAGGCGTTGCAGCACAACTTCTTATTCCGCGGGTACTTCCGCCGCCAGGAAAAACGACGCGAAAAGGAGGCGGCCTCCTCTGCGTCATCAAGGCGGGACGACTAACGTTTTCTTTTGGCCTTTCGCAACATGACGAAGGCCGACTTTATAGGGTTTCTGTGCGCATGCCTGGAGGTGGTCTCATCGCCCAGGAGTATGGCCCAGGGCCTGAGCGACTCGACCCTTTCAAAAATCACTTTCATTACCGCAAGGCCGGGTATGGCCAGGAACATGCCGGGCACACCGCTCAACATTCCGCCGACAAGAACGCCGAGAATAATAGCCATGGCATTGATGCGGATCCTGCTGCCGACAATGAAAGGCATCAGCATGTTGTTGTCGACGACCTGGACCAGCGCGAGGATGCCCGCCACCCAAAAGATGTTGCTGATGTCATCGGTGGACACCAGCGTAATCAGGATACAAAAGATGTTGGCGATGAGCATGCCGATGTAGGGAACGATGTTGAGGAGCGCGGCCGTCAACGCGAGGAAAAAGGGGTATTTGATCCCGACGGTGAGGAACCCCACGGCGTTCAGACTGAACACAATGACCACCTCGATGAGCATGCCGGTGAGGTATTGCTGGGAAATGGACTGTGATTCGTCCAGCACTTCCACGACCTTGTCTTCCTCGCTGCGACGGAAGAGTTCCGTGAGAAACCGTTTTACTGTGTCCTTGTGGTAAAGGATCAAGAAGGTGTACACCGGGAGAAAGACGAAATAAGAGACAATTTCCGTGAGCGTGATGAAGGTACGCTGCATCATGGCGGGGCCTTCGTCGGTCATTTGCTCCCGCGTGTCGCTCAGGTATCTGTTTTGTTCGCGAATCGCGATGTTAAGGTGATCCTGTATCCAGATTTTAGCCTCTGCCACCACCTCCCGCAGCCGTTCGCTGAGCGCTGGGATGTCATTGAGAAAATTTCCGATCTGCTTTGATAAAAAGAAGATCACCGAACCAATCACGCAAAGGGAAATGAACACGCTGACCAGGATGGCGACAACCCGGTTCATGTTGTGGTGGTCAAGGAAGTTCACAACGGGATGAAGCAGCATGGCAAGGAGAATGGAAAAAAAGAGGGGCACGAGGATATTGCTCCCGACGTAGAGCAGCGTGAGCACCAGAGCAATCGTGATCAGGTTGAGGGCGAGCCTAAGAAAGAGCGGAGCATCCGAAGTCATGAGAACTAAACCAGCATTTTCCGATTTTCTTAAAATGCTGTGCCTTGCTGAGTAATTACCTCTACAAGGCATTGGATTATTAGAGGGGAATTCTTTTTTTGTGCCCTCACTTAATTCCAATAACGATGGACGCACTGCTGACCACGGAAGGGATCGTCAGCCTTCTGACCCTTACGTTTCTTGAAATTGTTCTGGGCATCGATAACATTGTTTTTATCTCCATAACGGCACAACGACTTCCTGCCGCGGATCAGGGGAAAGCCCGCAACATGGGCATTCTCCTCGCGCTTCTGGTGCGGATCGGGCTGCTTCTGGGCGTGAGCTGGATTATCGGGTTGACGGAGCCATTCCTGACCCTTGGAGATTTCGAACTCAGCTTACGCGATATCATCCTGGTCATTGGCGGTTTGTTCCTGCTGGCAAAGAGTACTTCCGAGATTCACGCCAAGCTTGAGGGGGAAGACCCTTCTCAGAAGCAGGTTACCGTTATGACGCTTCGCGGGGCCATCATCCAGATTATTCTCCTCGATGTCGTGTTCTCCCTGGATTCGATTCTGACTGCGGTTGGATTGGTCGACGAAGTGCTGATCATTGTCATCGCGATCGTCATTTCCCTGCTGGTCATGCTGGCTTTTGCCCGTCGTATCAGTGAATTTATCCATAAGCACCCCGCCATGAAGCTGCTGGCGATCTCCTTCCTGATGATGATCGGTCTGGTCCTTGTCGTTGAGGGTTTGCATGTGCATGTCCCCAAGGGGTACATTTATTTTGCGATGGCATTTGCCCTGGGTATCGAGGTACTCAACATGAAGATCCGTAAGAAAGCCCAGGCGGTTAAGTTGCGCGAACCTGTGGAGCCTGAACGGAGGCCAGCGTCGGAGAAAGGAAACTGAGAACAGACAAAATGAGGTATCCAATTATTTTATGCGTCATTGCGATGATGCTTGTGTTGTCGGGCTGTGAGGCAATCGGCGATATTTTTAGTGCAGGGGTGTACACGGGCCTTGCCCTCGTCGTTCTGGTGATCATCATCATCGTATGGATTGTGCGAAAGCTGGGCAGCAGGGATTGAACTGTGTATTCCGGTACCCATAAACGCGTTGCGACGCGTGCGCGATGGGTGTCAAACACCCGGTTGCCGGTTTCGCGGGCTGGCAAAAGCTATTGAAATTGAATTCTTTGCGGAAAACATGAGGTCGGATGGATGATGGGCGTTCCGCAAGCACGCATTTTTTCACATGCGTCGAAGCAAACAAAACAATTTATTATGGAACCAGCAATTATGTCAAATCAGGAGCCTATGTCCAGTGCGTTGCCTCCCGCTACCGGATCAACCCATATCAACGTCGGGGTGTCTGAACGCGTTGTGTCGGCGCTCGGTGGAGCGGCATTGGCCGTGTGGGGTCTCCGCTCGATAAACAGCGGCAGCGGCATCACCATGCTGTTGGGGGGAACGTATCTGCTGGTCCGCGGGCTTTCGGGATATTGCCCGATGAACGAGATGCTTGGCCGCAACACCGCCGAAATGCCCCGCAACACGTCGGCGATGGAGGCCCGAACCACCTTTACGATCAATAAACCCAGGTCGGAGGTGTACCGCTATTGGCGTACGCTTGAAAACCTGCCGAACTTCATGCAACACCTCGAGTCCGTTAAGGAACTGGATGACCGCAGATCGAAATGGTCCGCGAGGATTCCAGGCGCCGACAAGGTTGCGGGAAACCTCGCCACCGTGTCATGGGAAGCCGAGATTATTGAGGATAAGAAGGATGAGTTGATCGCCTGGTCGTCATTGCCGGCCTCTACCATCGATAATGCCGGCGAGGTACATTTCAGGGACGCACGGGACAATCGCGGCACCGAGATCGAAGCTTGCATTTCCTACCGGCTGCCCGCGGGCGACCTCGGCAGTATGGCTGCGAAGCTATTCAATCCGGCTATCGAGCGCATGATCCAGACGGACCTCCGCAATTTCAAAATGCTGATGGAAACCGGCCAGATCAGCAACTTCGCGGAAGGGCGGACGGCTGATGTTCACGTTTGATATGGGGTTGTTGTCACAAAGGCACGAAGACACTAAGCAGGCGTAATACCACTTTGTGTCTTTGTGCTTCGTGGCATCGCGTTCTTTTACAAGCCATTTTTATATCCGGGCCTGATACGTGTACAGGTCGAAGTAGCGTCCTTTCCGGTCGATGAGTTCCTGATGTCGCCCCTGCTCTGCGATCGTCCCCTGCTCAATGACCAGGATCTGATCCGCCTGCCGAATGGTGCTGAGCCGGTGTGCAATCACAAAAGTTGTTCTTCCCTGCATGAGTCGTTTAAGACTTTCCTGTATGTAGGATTCGCTCTCCGTGTCGAGATTGGAAGTGGCTTCGTCCAGGATGAGGATTCGCGGGTCGGCGAGGATGGCTCTCGCAATGGCGATGCGCTGTCGCTGTCCACCGGAGAGTTTCACCCCGCGTTCACCGATAACGGTATCCAGCCCATTTTCAAACCGGTCTGTAAATTCGTTGACATGCGCTGCGTGCACGGCATTCATGAGGTGTTGTTGTTCGGCGTCGGGTCGTGGGAATAGAATGTTCTCCCGGATGGTTCCCTCAAACAGGAAGTCGTCCTGGAGGACGACACCAAGTTGACTGCGATAGGTTTCGAGCCGGATCGTGCTCAGGTCGATGCCATCGACGGTCACCTTACCGGCTCCGGGGGTGATGAAGGCGGCGGCGAGACCGGCGATGGTGGTCTTTCCGGAGCCGGAGGTGCCCACGAGCGCCGTGACGCTTCCTGCGGGCGCCGTGAAACTGATGCCGTTGAGAACGTCTTTGCCTTCTTCGTAGGCGAACGAGACGTCCTCAAACGCGATGTCGCCCCGGATCCGCCCGACGGTTACCGTTCGTGCCCGGCCATCGTCTTCCGGCGTCATGTTCATGATTTCTTCCGTGCGGTCAAGTCCGGCAAAAGCCTCCGTCAGTTGGCTGCCGATATTGCTCATCTGCACAATGGGAGCGATCATGAATCCGAGGAAGAGGGTAAATGAAAGGAAGTCTCCCAATGTGAGGTCTTTACCGATGATCATGTATCCGCCGACCCCCATGATGCATACGCTCGCCAGCCCGAGAAGAAAGGTCGCGGAACTTGTAACAAGGCTGGTGGACGTCAGGCTTTTTTTCACGTTGAGGAAAAGGCGTTCAACACCTTCTTCGAACGTACGGATCTCCTGGCGCTCCGCATTGAAGCCCTTGATCACCCTGATCCCGTTGAGCGTTTCGGTCAACCTGCCGGTGACTTCGGCATTAATGACGCCGCGCTCGCGGAAGATGGGGCGGATGTAGGCGAAGGCCTTCAGGGAAATCAACCCGAAAATCAGAACCGGAATAAGCACGAGCAAGGTCATCATGGGACTGATGCGGATCATCATGTAAAGGGAAATGACCGCGCTGAGCATGCCGCCGATGAGTTGTACCAGGCCTGTGCCGACAAGGTTGCGCACACCCTCGACGTCGGTCATGATGCGTGACACCAGCGCGCCGGATTTTTCATTGTCAAAGAACCGCACCGGCAACCGAAGGATCTGCTTTTGCACCCTGGCGCGGAGAACGGAGATCAGGTGTTGTGCCTCCACGCTGAGGATTCGCGTGAGCAGAAAGGAGGTGATGGCCTGTACGGTGATGGCGGCGATCACTGCCAACAACAGCATCTTCAACATCTCCATGTCTTTGCGGGCAATGACATCGTCGACGAGAAATTTGCTGGAAAGCGGCAGCACCAGACTCGCAATCCGGCTAATGACGATCAGGCCCAGTCCTACAGCGATAATTTTCCAGCGCGGAAGTACGATGGTCTTGAACACATGGCCAATGGTGACGCGGTTTTTTGTCATGGTTGTCGGTTGAATACAATTTGGGGACGTAATAAAAGCCGGTTTATTTTAACGTGTGGAAAAGTTTTCACCAGAAGGCGTCAAAAATGCGTGGAAAAAACCAATAAGCGGCAAAACACACAGGTATTATTTTCGTAAGCCTTGAGTACAACCAAAAGTGAGGAGGGATTATGAACATGTATGGGAAAACGTATGAAACGGACAACCGTACCGGCACCAACCAGGAAGGACCCGATGCTAACCGGCCTCTGGAGCGGCTGACGGCTACGTCGATTGTCGGAGACAAGGTCGAAAATCCCCAGGGTGAAGACCTTGGCCAGGTTGACAACCTTATGATTAACGTGCACACGGGTAAGGTGGAGTATGCGGTGATCGAATACGGCTCTTTCCTCGGAATTGGTGGAAAGCTTTTTGCGATACCGTTCGAAGAGTTGAGGGTATCTCCGGGACGCCATGTGTTTGTAGTCAATCGCGACAAGGAATACCTGAAAATGTCGCCGGGGTTTGACAAGAATCATTGGCCGGATACCAACGATCACACCTACTATGGCGACGTGGATGCCTATTGGGGATATAACACGGCACCCTGAGCCATCAGGAAGAAAGGAAACGGGGTCGTCCATCGGGCGACCCTTTTATTTGTGATTCGTTGAGGATGCGCATGCGATACGCGTTCATGGCCATCACCCCGAGCTTACCGGTGAGTTTGTGGTTGACGACAGCGCCCACCACGGCTCCGATACCGGGCACGAGTTGAAGAAGCTTGGCTACGTCGATGTAGTCGCGGTATTCCGTCTGGAACTTCCTCCAGTCGAATTCATTGATGTTTTCAGGTAGCTGCTTTTCATAGTTCGCCCAGTTCTCCATCCGCGCAAAAACCTTGTTCCGGTTTTGCTGACTTGAAAACGTAAGCTCAAAGATATGGAGGAGGTAAATGCGCTCCTTGTAGTTTGTCACATCAAAGCCGTAGATGGCTGCGATTTCAAACAACATTTTCATTTTGATCGCGAGCCACACGGGAAAATCAGCGAGTCCCAGAAAGACACCGCCCGCACCGGTGACGGCTCCCTCGGCCGCCGCGGTGTGCGTGTAAAAGCTGATCCTCGCACGTGCCTTTGCTTCGCGATCCGCAAGGATCATGGTTTCGAGGACCCCGGGCGACGTGAACGCCGCACCGAAGCACACCGCCTTTGTCATCTGCTTGATCGCGGTGGTAATCACCGCGTGGACCTTTTCGGGAATCGCCCGGTTGATCCTCGTCTGCATCGCATGCGCGACGCGGTTGGTAAACGTGGGCGCGCGCCGCATCCGATGTTTCCACAACTCCATTTCGGGTGATATCGTTTGCTCGTAGTTCATGGAAGCCTGCGTCTGTCCCGGGTAGCGTTCAAAGGGTAAAACGCCGTTTCATCCGTCCGGATAAATAAAGGAATACGATTTTACGTTATTGTTGCATTACATTGAACAACATTTCCAAAAAAGCATCCAATGCTTAGGTCCGTTATTAGACGAATTATACGCGATTACAGGAGGTCGGGTTGGGCTGGCAAACTGTTGCGCCTGCTGTCGCTG
Source organism: uncultured Roseivirgaceae bacterium (assembly GCA_964551035.1). Lineage (GTDB taxonomy): Bacteria > Bacteroidota > Bacteroidia > Cytophagales > Cyclobacteriaceae > Chryseosolibacter. The sequence continues at coordinate 55,783 of CAZKBK010000021.1, forward strand.
GCCTGCCTGGCGGGAGCCTGCGCCCTGTCTTTACTCGTGCTGGCCGTTTGGCTTGGCATTTTTGGCCGCCTTCCCGCGAAAAGCGATCTGGCGGAAATTCGAAACCCGATCGCCAGCGAGGTTTACAGTGCCGACAGTGTTCTTCTTGGACGGTATTATCTGGAAGAACGTTCGCCTATCGGGGCCGATGATCTCCCGGACAACCTGAAGCGCGCCCTTATCGCAACGGAAGACGTGCGCTTTTACGAACACAACGGCGTTGATTTTCAAAGTCTCGCACGCGTTGTGATAAAGACGATCTTGTTAGACGATGAATCCTCCGGTGGTGGGAGCACCATCACACAGCAGCTTGCGAAGAATCTTTTTCCACGGCGATCGCACGCTTTTCTTTCGTTACCCATCAACAAGATACGAGAATTTATTATCGCGTGGCGCCTTGAAGCCGTGTATACAAAAGATGAAATCCTTTTACTGTATCTCAATACGATTCCTTTCGCCGATAACACCTATGGCGTCAAGACCGCCGCGAACCGCTTCTTCTCCAAGGCAGTGGCGGACCTGACGACCGATGAGGCTGCGGTGCTCGTTGGCATGCTGAAGGCGACGCATTCCTACAATCCCCGCCTGTTTCCCGAACGTTCCGTCCGGCGGAGAAACATCGTCATTGCACAGATGGAAAAGTACGGGTTCATAGACGCCGCCATGCGTGAACGCCTCCAGGCGCTCCCGCTTGTTCTGGACTATAACAACACCGACTACAGCGCAGGCAGCGCAGCTTACTTCCGCGCGTTTATCCGGCAGGAACTCCTGGCCTGGTGTCGCGACCATGAGAAAGAGAATGGCCAGGCCTACAATTTATACACGGATGGGTTGAAGATCTACACGACACTTGATTCCCGCATGCAGGCCTACGCCGAGGGGGCGATGCGTCGCGAAATGCGACGCATACAGCAACGGTTTGACGAGCAGCTTAATGCAAGAATCCTCGACCAGGTCGTGAAGAGCAAGATCGAACACCTACCGCAATACCAATCCTTGAAGGCGGAAGGCCTCACCCATGCCGCGATCTTGCAGCGGCTCAATATGCCCGTAAAGACCCGCGTGTTTTCCTGGGAGGGCGACCTGGAAGTTGAGCAGAGTCTTATTGATTCACTGCGCCATCACCTCCGTTTTCTCCAGACCGGCGTGCTGGCCATGGATCCCATGAACGGTGCCGTCCGCGTTTGGGTAGGCGGCATCGACCACCGCTTTTTCAAGTTTGACCATGTGCGGCGCAGCACCAGGCGTCAGGTGGGTTCTACCATTAAGCCTTTGATCTATGCGGCCGCCCTCGAATCGGGCATTGGTCCCTGCGACTACATCTCTGCGCGGAAGACTGCCTATACCAACATGGAAGGCTGGACGCCGGAGAACACCGATGAAGATTCGTACGACAGAAAATATTCCATGGAAGGGGGACTTGCCGGGTCGGTCAACACGGTTTCCGTAAAATTGTTGGAGAAGACAGGCATTCACACGGCGATTAGCACCTTGCGGATGTTGGGAATCGACAGTGAATTGCCCGCCGTGCCGTCACTTGCGCTGGGGACGCCGTCGATCTCGATGATGGAAATGGTCGGCGCTTATTGTGCGCTCGCCAACGGCGGATTCAGCGTTACGCCGTCGTATATTACCGCTATTGCAGACCGAAGTGGAAGTGTTGTTGAGCGTTTTGAAACGGATCCGCAAGGGGAACGTCACAGTGCTTTGTCGGAAGAAAGCAGTCAGATGATCGTTCACATGCTCAAGACGGTGATCTCTGACGGCACGGGGTCCGCGCTGCGCTCACGCTATGGGCTGAAGAACGACCTCGCGGGAAAAACGGGCACGACCCAGTCAAACGTTGACGGTTGGTTTATCGCGATGATGCCAAAGCTTGTCATCGGCGCCTGGGTGGGCTCCGATGATCCGCGCCTCCACTTCCAGCGTACCGCGCTGGGTCAGGGCGCAGCAACGGCTTTGCCTATTGTCGCGCGCTTCCTGCAACGTGCCAACGAGGACCAATCACTCGATGAAATCATGGATGCCGAATTCGCTCCGTTGTCCGACGAACTCCTGGAACGGCTGGATTGCCGGCGGTACAAGTCGAACACGAACATTTTTCAGCGGATATTCAAGATCAAGAAGGGGACAAAGGAAAAGGAATTCAAGGGCGGGGATTGACCCATTACGCCCGTCCGTAAAGTTCAGCCCAGGTGCGAAGGCGTTTCTGGATTTTGCCGTTGAGATCCCTTGTCCCGAGCCGGTACCGCCAGTTTCCATGGGTCGAGGCGGGCATGTTCATCCGGTGTCGTTCATCAAGGCCAAGGAGGTCCTGAAGAGGGAGAATGACGGTGCGCGCTACGGAGGCGTACGCCAGCCTTCCCAGTACAAGATGTACGTTGCCAGTGGTTACCGCCTGGCCTGTGTATGCTTCAATTTGTTTTCTTGCCAGTCGGGATGCTTCCCTGTTGAACCAACCTACCGTCGTGTTGTTATCATGGGTTCCGGTGTAGGCAAAGAAATTTGAAGAATAGTTGTGTGGGATGTGTTCGGAGGTTGCCACGTCGCCGCCGAATGCGAACTGGATCACCTTCATGCCCGGCAGGCCGTATCGTTCACGCAGGGCATGCACGTCGGGCGTGATCTCGCCCAGGTCTTCCGCCAGAAACGGCAGCCGGTGAAACGTATCTTTCAATATCCGGAACAATGCCTCGCCCGGCCCGGGCTTCCACTTACCCCTGACGGCGGTTTTTTCCGCGGCCGGGACTTCCCAGAATCCCGCGAATGCCCTGAAATGATCGAGCCTTATTTCGTCGAACATCTCCATGTTCTTGCGGATGCGGTCAACCCACCAGGCGTAACGTGTTCGCCTCAGGACGTCCCACCGGAACACAGGCATGCCCCAAAGCTGGCCGTTGCTGTTGAAGTAATCGGGAGGCACACCTGCCACGCCCTTGATGGCGCCTGCGGAATCCAGGCTAAACAACGTGCGGTGCGCCCACACGTCGGCGGAATCATGGCTGATGTAAAACGGAAGGTCGCCGAGTAACCGGATACGCGCCTTTTGGCAGTGCTTTTTCAGCTTGCTCCATTGCTGAAAGAACATGAATTGCAACCATTTGACCTTCTCTATTTCCCCGGCTGCGTCTTTGGCGAAGGCGCGTAGGGACTGCGCTTTCTTTTTTTTGAAGTCCTCGGGCCATTCAAACCAGGGTTTGTTTCCAAATACTTCTTTCAGCACCGCATAGATGGCGAAGTCATCCAACCAATGCCCTTCCTTTGCCGTGAACGCGGTGAATGCACTTTTTCCACGTGACTGAAAACGGTGCCATGCCCGATCGAAAAGGATCGTCCTGCAGTTTTCGGCGAGTTCAAAATCGACCTTTCCCCTGGGCGTGGTTCGGTATTTTCGCAACTCCGACGGCGTGAGCAAACCGTCTGCCTCGAGCATTTCCGGACTAATGAAGAACGCGTTGCCCGCCATCGCCGACAGGCCGCTGTAGGGGGAATACCCCTGCGACGCGGAGACGGGGTTCAGCGGAAGCAACTGCCAGTAACCCTGTCCGCTCCTGCGTAGGAAATCGACAAACTTGTAGGCTTCCATTCCCAGATCGCCGATCCCGAAAGGCGAGGGCAGCGACGACACGTGAAGCAAGATGCCTGCCGACCGGTCATGACTCATTATGGCTTCCCTGTGTTTCGTTTTGCAAGATAACGATGGATCGCCCTTCGGCTTTTACCACTTCAAGCGCTTTGAACGTCTCAAACGGAACACCGGACATTTCAGGTTGATTGGTATCCAGCACTTTCTTCCATTGCTGTCCGTACTTTTCAGGTGGGAGCTTGTATTCGAGCGGCTCGTGGTGCGCGTTAAAGATTACATAAAAGTTGTCGTCGGTGATGCGCTCACCCTTTGAACCGACGTAGTGCATGCTCATCCCGTTGAGGAAAACGCCGAGGGATTTTGCAAACGCGGTGTTCCAGTGCTCGTCACTCATTTCGGTCGCGTCGGGAAGGAACCACGCGATGTCGTCCACACCCGTTCCTTTAATCCGCTGACCGTAGAACCACCGCCTTCTGGAGAAGACCGGATGTTCCTGCCTGAAGTGGATGAGTTGTGTCGTAAAGGAGATAAGCTGATCGTCTTTCCGCATCCAGTCGAGCCAGGAGATTTCGTTATCCTGGCAGTAGGCGTTGTTATTTCCTTGCTGCGTTCTGCCCAATTCGTCGCCAGCCACCAGCATGGGTACGCCCTGGGAAATAAACAGGGTGGTGAGCAGGTTCCTTTTCTGCCGCTGGCGAATTTGATTGACGTCCGCGTCATCGGTTTCGCCTTCGGTACCGCAGTTCCACGACCGGTTGTGACTTTCACCGTCCCGGTTGTCTTCGCCGTTGGCGTCGTTGTGTTTTTCGTTATAGGTGACGAGGTCGTGCAGGGTAAAGCCGTCGTGCGCCGTGATAAAGTTGATGGATGCGGTGGGCCTGCGGTAGTCGTCTGCATAAAGGTCGGGGCTTCCGGTGAACCGGAGTCCGAATTCGCCGAGCATACTTTCCGAACCACGCCAGAAGTCGCGCATGCAATCCCGGTATTTACCGTTCCACTCCGCCCACCCGGGCGGAAAGCGTCCTACCTGGTACCCGCCCTCGCCGATGTCCCACGGTTCGGCGATCAGTTTTACCTGCGAGATGACAGGGTCCTGATTGATGATGTCGAAGAACGCACTCAGCCGGTCGACCTCGTGCAGTTCACGGGCAAGGGTTGCCGCCAGGTCGAACCGGAAGCCGTCAACGTGCATTTCCTGTATCCAATAACGTAGGCTGTCCATCATCAGGCGCAACACGTTGGGCAGGTTGGCGTTGAGCGTATTGCCCGTGCCAGTGTAGTCCATGTAAAATCGCCGGTCGTCGGTGAGCCGATAGTACGAAGCGTTGTCAATGCCCTTGAACGAGAGGGTGGGGCCGAGGTGATTTCCTTCGGCGGTGTGGTTGTAAACCACGTCGAGGATAACTTCGATTCCCGCCCTGTGCAGGGTCTTTACCATATCCTTGAACGCCACCACCTGTTCTCCGACCACGCCACTGCCCGAATAGCCGGCGTCGGGGGCGAAGAAACCGATGGTGTTGTATCCCCAATAGTTTGACAAGCCTTTGTCCCGGAGGTGTTTGTCGGAAATGAAATGGTGTACGGGCATCAGTTCAATGGCCGTGATGCCGAGGTGTTTGAGGTACTCGATCGTGGTGGGATGCGCCAGGGCCTGATAGGTGCCCCTGATTTGTTCAGGGATGGCCGGGTTCATTTTCGTAAAGCCCTTCACGTGGGTCTCGTAGATGACGGTCTTGTGGTAGGGAATCTTTGGCGGACGATCGTTCTCCCAATCAAAGTCGTTCCGGATCACGACGCATTTGGGTAGAAAAGGCGCGCTGTCTACGTCGCTAAAGCTCAGGTCTACGTCGGAATCACCGACGGTGTATCCAAACAATGCAGGATCCCAGTCGAGGACGCCGGCGATCGCTTTTGCATAAGGATCAAGGAGCAACTTGTTCGGATTAAACCGGTGTCCTTCCTGCGGCTCATAGGCTCCGTGCACGCGAAAGGCGTAAAGCTGACCCGCTTTCATGCCCGGGATGAACGTGTGCCAGATGTGATGTGTTCGTTCCGTCATCCTGATGCGCGCGGATTCGGTTTTGTCGGAGGGCGAATCAAACAGGCACAGTTCAACGCCGGTGGCATTTTCGGCAAAGAGCGCGAAGTTCACGCCTTCGTCTGTGCTGTTGGCCCCAAGCGGGTAGGGGCTTCCGGGATACCGCGGAGTCCTGGATGTCGATTTGAATTCAGGCTCCTTTTCAATTGTTGTGACCATGTTGTGGATCGATGCTAAGGGCCCAAATGGGCGCGTTTACGTTTCTGCGTTCTGCTTCAAGGGTTTCGTTTATCCGTTCAGGGTCTTCGGTTCCCGGCTCGCGGTCTTCTGTTGCCTTTTTTAACGTGCCTGCTGCCGACATGAAGTAGTGAAAGGCATCCTGTGAGGAGGCGAATGGCGATAGCGCGCACGCACCGGGCCCCTCGGACATATAGAAGAAATGGTCGCTGCACTGAAGGTTCCGCCATGTCGAGAGGATTGCCGGATCTTGCAGCCTTTTGACTGGCGTTTCAAGTTCTGAAATTGCGGAGAACGCTTCTCGCTGGCGATCGTTGCCCACCCAATCGTGCAGATCACAACCTTCCACCATGGCATAGTCCGGGATAGCGATCTCATCACGGGCGCTGAACGCCGTCACGGCATCGCCGGCGGTGATCATCCGGTGATTATTTTGCATGGCGAGAAGAAGCAGGAGGCGTTCAAGGAAGTCGAAGATACCCGATTCGGCGCCGTGGTGTTCACCGAAGGTTCCATAGTCGAGTGCGATGGTGACCAGCTTTTCATCGTCAGGCATTTCTTCAAGCCATGACATGAACTTTTCCGCGGTAAGATTCCATTCCGGGGCGGCCACCCGAAAAGCGATGTCATCACTAAGGTGGTGATTTCGCAACAGCAGCTTCAGGCCATTCCCGTCCCTGTGTTCGTACAGGAAATGCGGAGAGGTCCGGCGCGACGCGTTTCCCTCAATAAGGGTGCCGCCAAATCCCATCATGCTGATCCGCCGTCCAATTTCGTCATTGTAGATAAGGTTTGTATTCCGGAAGACGGTCGGGCGGGCCTGAAAATGTTCGTAGAGTTTTTCGGCGTGTTCGAGTATCTGGATCTCGAATTCTTCGCCGTCCATCAGGAACGCGAGCGAGTGATAATACGGTTCGGACAAAAAGTCAACACATCCGGTTTGCGCCAGCTTCCTGAAACTCTCGATCGCCTCCGGAGCAAACAGCTCCATCTGGTCAATGGCGGTTCCGGAGATGCCAAACGTAAAACGCAGGTCGGGATACTGATCGATCAGTCGCATCAACAGGTTGTTGGCCGGAACGTAGCACTGACGGGCCATACGTTCCATGATCTCGCGGTTGAGGACATCGTCAAAGCAGTCTGCCACACCGGCGGTTTCACCCGGCTCATGCTTTTTTAACCGTCGCGGCTGGTGCACCTGGAAGCACAAAGCGAGGCGCCGTGGTTCGTCGGGTTTTCGCATTCAAGTCTGAATTAAATGCCCCCATTTGAAGGGAGCGCGCTCAAGGTCCATAAATCCCGTTCCCGCCATCCACGGGATGAATTCGAATGACGCGACGGCGGCCCGACGGCGTTCTCCTCTGAGGAACAGGCATGCGTTTTTTTTATTCCGCAGGGCAAATTCAACTCCAATCTGCAACCCGCCAAAACGAGCCTTATGGACTACAGTTATCCGAAAGTAGGGGCCTTTTACCATGGCGGTGAAAAGACTTCCTTCTGTGTGTGGGCGCCGCTTTGCGCGAAGGTTGATGTGGTTTCCGGGGATCAATCCTTTTTAATGCGCAAGGACGAACGCGGGTATTGGCATGCCACCCTTGATTCCGTTTCGGCGGGCGCGACTTATCAGTTCAGCCTCGACGGCACAGATCCTCTTCCTGATCCGGCGTCGTTGTCTCAACCGACCGGCGTGCATGGGCCGTCCAAGGTCGCTGACCGCCGGTTCGCATGGACAGATGCACACTGGCGGGGAATGGCGCTTGAGGAGTTGATCCTCTATGAAGTTCACACCGGAACGTTCACACGACAGGGAGATTTTGACGGCGTTCGGTCAAAGCTTCGTTATCTTAAGGAAATCGGAGTTAACGCCATTGAACTTATGCCGGTAGCCCAGTTTCCCGGCGGGCGCAACTGGGGGTATGATGGCGTCTATCCGTTTGCCGTCCAAAACAGCTATGGCGGCATCAATGCCCTCAAAAAACTCGTGGACGAGGCCCACCGGGAGGGACTTGCCGTAATTCTCGATGTGGTTTACAACCACCTCGGCCCGGAGGGGAATTACCTCGCCCGCTATGGTCCGTATTTCACGGACAAATACCGCAGCTTTTGGGGAAAGGCGTTGAATTATGACGACGCCTGGTGCGATGGGGTCCGGAATTTTTTTTGGCAGAACGCGCTCATGTGGCTCGATGAGTTTCACATCGACGGCTTGCGCCTTGACGCCGTCCATGCCATCCACGACGTCAGCGCCGTACATTTCATCGCCGGCCTTACCCGGAGGGTTCGCGCGCTTGAAAAGGAATCCGGAAGGCGGAAGGTGCTGATCGCCGAGATCGATCTCAACAACCCCACCTACATCACGTCCGCAGCGCACGGCGGGTACGGTCTTGATGCGCAATGGATCGATGAATTCCACCACGCGCTGCGGGCGTTGATCACCGGCGAAACAGAGGGATACTATGAGGACTTTGGTACGGCCGCGCACCTGCGAAAGGCGCTGACGGATTCGTACGTCTACACCGGGGAATACTCCGTTCACAGGAAGAAGCACTTCGGCACGAGCGCGGCGGAGCACCCCTATCATCAGTTTGTAGTCTTCGGCCAAAACCACGACCAGGTGGGAAACCGCTTGCTGGGCGACCGCCTCTCCACGCGGCTGTCGTTCGAAGGCCTTAAATTGCTTGCCGCCACAATACTTCTCTCTCCGCATGTTCCCATGCTCTTTATGGGCGAGGAGTACGGCGAGCGGAATCCCTTCCAGTATTTTATCAGCCACACCGATGAAACGTTGGTTCAGCAGGTGCGCGAGGGACGCAAGCAGGAATTTGCCTATTTCAAATGGGAGGGCGACGTGCCGGACCCACAGTCACAGCACACGTTTGACCAATGCGTTCTTTCGTGGCGTCAGGATGAGGAAGCCAGGACGATGCTGTTGTACTATAAGGCCCTGATCGATTTCAGAAAGCGCAGGCCGGCGATGAAAGGAAACGATCGCTCCGGAGTGAACGTCTATCCGGGCGACAACAAGGTTGTGGCCTTTGAACGCAGCTATTCCGGTGACAGGGTTCTCATCGTTCTCAATTTTGAGAAGGAGGTTGTCACTTACAACCTGCCGGCATCCGTGCCCAAGTTGTTCGATTCCGCATCCCCGGAATGGAACGGTCCCGGCACCGGCATAACCGGCATTTCCACCGGCCGGGTTTCACTTTTTCCGGAATCCGCCGTGGTCTTCGCCCTGTAGTCATGTACATCCCTTCCTCGACATATCGCGTCCAGCTCCATAAGGATTTTACCTTCGGGAAGCTTTATGGCATCATCGACTACCTGGACGCGTTGGGCGTGACCACGATCTATGCCTCTCCGATTTTCGCCGCAACGCCGGGGAGCATGCACGGCTATGACGTGATCGATCCGCACCGCATCAATCCTGAGATCGGTACCATCGACGAATTTCGCCGATTGCGTAAGAGACTTCGGGAGAAAAACATGGGCTGGATACAGGATATCGTCCCGAACCACATGGCTTTTAGCGTCGGCAACTACCGGTTGATGGACGTGCTCGAACGTGGACCACACTCGCCCTACTACCGGTACTTTGACATTGACTGGGCGCATCCATCGGCGCACCTGCATGGAAAAGTTCAGGTTCCGATTCTGGGAGGAACGCTCGGTGATTGCGTCAGGCGCGGGGAGATCTCCCTCGTGTTTTCGGAGCGGGGATTCGAAGTGGCCTACTTTGATAATGTTTTTCCACTTTCCCTCAGCGCCATCGCGGCCCTTTTTGAACCGGCGCCCGATACCGCTTTCTCCTTACCGGATCTCGTTTCCATGGGAGCATCTACGCCCGACTACGCCGACTGGACAAGCGACAAGGAGGTCTACCTCTCGGCTGTACTAAATGATGATCACAGGCGTATCGGCATCGATGCCGCGCTCGCCGGTATCAATGCCGACTACCAGCGGCTTGAACACGTACTCGATCAGTTGTACTATGTGCTTTGCCATTGGACGGACACGGGACGCGAAATCAATTACCGCAGGTTCTTCACCGTCAACGAACTGATTTGCCTTCGTATGGAAGATGAGGAAGTTTTTGATGAATACCATCGACTTATCGCGGCACTCTATCGTGAAGGGCTCATTGACGGACTCCGTATTGATCACATCGATGGCCTCCTGGACCCCGGCGGTTATATCGACCGCCTCCGGCGGTTGTGCGGCCCGGACTGTTACATCATTGCAGAAAAAATCCTTGAACGCAATGAGCACGTTCCGGAAACCTGGTCGTTGCAGGGAACAAGCGGATACGAGTTCCTCTCTTGTACAAGTCAGTTGATCACGAACCGAAAGGGTGTCGATGAACTCGTTGCGTTCTACCGCGCGCTCGTGCCGGAGCTCCCTTCCTATGAAGGGATCGTGACCTCCAACAAGAAGATGATCCTGGAACAGTACATGGCCGGCGAATGGAAGAACCTGGCAACGCGGCTCGCGGCCATGCCGGCGATGGAGGAATTCAATTCTGATCGTCTAAAGCAAGCGCTTGGGTTGCTGATGATTGCTTTTCCCGTCTACCGGGTGTACCCGGCAGGCGTCCCGTTGCAGGGGGAGGCCGCGGAACGAATGAAGGAAGCGCATGCCCGCGCCTTGCGCCTGAACAGTGATCTTCAACGTGAGCTTGACGCGATCGTCGGCACGCTGCTCGAGCCCGACGCGAACGACGCGGCAGATGACAACCGATTGGCTTTCGCCAGGCGCTTGATGCAGTTTACGGGCCCGTTGACGGCAAAGGGCGTGGAGGACACGACGTTCTACGTATACAACGCGTTGATCTCTCATGACGAGGTCGGGGACACACCCTCGCAGCAGGGGATCAGTATCGAAAATTTCCATTGGAGGATGATCCGGCGTCTGCGTGATGCGTCGCTGTCGCTGAACACGACGGCAACGCATGATACAAAGCGCGGGGAAGACGCTCGCCTGAGACTGAATCTCCTCGCCGAGTACACCGGTGAATGGAAACGCCTTGTCACGAGGTGGTTTGAAGGTAACGCCCCACTCAGGCGCCTGCAAAACGGAAACCCTGCGCCTTCCGTAAACGATGAATACTACATCTACCAGGCGATTACCGGTGGGTTTCCCGAAGATTTCACCGTTACCGACGCATGGACAGAACGGCTCGTGGCCTATGAGATAAAGGTCTTGCGGGAGGCAAAGGTGCATACGAACTGGACCGAACCCAACGATACTTACGAAGAGGCCTGCATCAACTTCATTCGGGCCATCCTCGACGAGAGCGCTTTTATGGAATCGTTCATGCCCTTCATCAGAGCGCTCGTTGCCGCGAGCCACCGCTATATCAACAGCCAGGTGCTGCTTAAGGTCACGGCGCCGGGCATCCCCGACATCTACCAGGGATGTGAATTGTGGGATCTGAGTTTCGTGGACCCCGATAACCGCCGCCCGGTGGATTATTCATCGCGGTCCGATATCCTTGAAGAAATCCGCGAGGTTGAAAAGCAAGGGTGGCCTGCGTTGCGCGCTTTCCTGGGGAGGCACGAGGCCGCCGGCTACGGGAAGTTGTTTATCACCTGGAAAGCGTTGGATTTTCGTCGTGCGAATCCGGGATTGTTTGAGCGCGGCGCCTACCTGCCCGTGACCGTCAGGGGCGACCGCGCGGTGGTGGTTGCATTTTTCCGGCGCCTCGCCCATGATTGGGTACTTGTAGTCGTACCGTTGCGGGTAGCGGACGATGCATCCCCGTTCGCCGGCTGCCGTCTGGAGCTTCCCGAAGGAGCCCCTGCGGTGTGGCGCAATGTGTTTACCGGGGAGGCCGTGCGAATGGAGACGCCTGCAGCGCTGGATCAGATCGTCGGGGGTTTTTCTGTCGCTTTGTTGGCAAGTCCCCACCAGCAATAACCGAAGGGGTGTCAGAAAGGAAACCCAACACCGATGTTGTAGATGACCGGTTCCCTGAAGTCGTAGTAGTTTCCATTGACATCTTTCTTTGCGTAGGGCCGCATGAAACGGACGTCATCAAGTACAAAGCGCTGGTCTTCCGGGCGGGCCGGGTCATACACCTTTATGCCGACATCGAAGCGGAGGATGAGAAATGTAAAGTCGAAGCGGAGGCCGAACCCGGTTCCGATGCCGAGTTCTTTCCAAAAGGTGCCGAGTTGAAATTTTGTGTTGCCGTCGACCGGAACGATCTCCCCGGACTCGGGGTCCTGTTGCGTCTGCTGGCGGAACAGCCAGACGTTTCCCGCATCGACAAACAATGCGCCATCGATGAATCCGACCAGGTTTGTCCGAAGTTCCACGCTGCCCTCGAGAAGGATTTCACCCGGCTTCTCAAACTGGTAGTTGAAATAGCCGTCTTCGTGTGGCTCGGCGCTGAGGGGCGGCGGCAGCGTGCCCACACCCAGTCGGCGTGGACGCCACGCCCGGACGCTGTTGCTGCCACCAACGAAGTAGAATTTTTCATACGGCAGCGAGTTGTTCGAGTCGTACGAGTAGGCCATCCCCGTGTTCAAGCGGAAGGCCAGCGACGCATTCCGGTTGAGGATGTGTACTCTGCGAAAGTCGAAATTGAAGCGGAGGTATTTGAAGTATTGAAGGCCGCGCCTGGTGATCACTTCGGGGTTGATGAAGTTGAGCGTGGTACCACCGGATTCCACCTGTGCCCGGATAAAGACGGAGTTCTTCTCGTTGCTGCCATAGTCTCTGCTCCACGTGATACCAAAACTCATGCTGCTGACAAACGAGGGCTCGAACGACCGGCCGAGGTTGTAATTACCGAGACTGTATTCCTGCTCCAGGACTTTCATGAATGCCGAGTCGATGTCAGAGTTGATCAGGCTGATGTTGGTCAGCGAAAGGGAATATTGCGTGATGTTCTTGTTCTGCCACGTGTAGTTGTTCGCGAGCGTGGTACTCATTCGCCGGTATTCGGGGCGATCGGTGTAAGCGTAGCCCACGGTAACCCGCGTCTTCGGGTTGTATTTTCCCATCTTCAGTTGGGTCGACTCCCGGAAGGGCCACAGGAATTGGGGAAAGATGAGGGAGGCGTTGATGCCTGCTTCCGTGCTCTTATAAATATTTTGCTCCTGGGTCATTGCGGCAACGCCTTCGATGCCGATGCGTCCGTTCAGTTCGAAGTTCTCCAGCCCCCGGAAGATGTTCCGCTTCTTGAAGTTGATATTGTAAAAAGGGCCGGGAAAGGAGCCCGTCACCGTTACGCCCACTTCATTTGACCATTCATAACGGTCGAGCGGACTGGTAAAAATGTTGGCAATGAACTTACTCCCGGACGTGTCGTAGTTGATGTTGACGAACTTGAAGGCGTCGAGGTTTGCGAGTTGGCGCTGCGATTCGAATGTCCGCGACCGGCTGTAAAGGTCGCCGGGCGCGAGAAAGATACGCTGGCTAAGGATCTTCAGGTTGTAAAGATCGTCATAGAACCTATACTGGACGCCGCGATAGGTTCGTCGCTGTCGGCTTTCGCCCGGTTGTGCCGTTCCGGCATCGGTGGTGAAACGCACGGAGTCAATGCGGAACTGTTTGTGGAACCCACGCCTGGCGGGATCCAGGATCTCAAGCATGACCGCAACCTTCCGGCCGCCGAGCATGCCGGTGTCGACCGGAAAATTGATGTACTGGCGGCTGAAGTCATAGTAGCCATTGTCCTTGAGCAGCAGGTCAATGCGCTCGCGCTCTCTGGAGAGATCTTCCTCCCGGTATCGCTGGCCTTTGTGAATGAACGATTGTGCCTCCGTTTGGCGAATCAGGTCGAAGATGGTGCTGTCGGAGATGCGGTAGAGGAGGGTATCGATCCTATAGGGAGCCCTCGCGTCGACATGAAAGGTCACTTCCACTTTGTTCCCCGTATTGTCAACTTCTGTTTTTACCCGATTTTGAAAATATCCCTCGGCGAACAAGTAGTTTCTCATCCTGTTGCGCGTGATGGTGAGGACGGCGGTGTCGAAAACGGCGAGCGGTTCACCCCATTGCATTCTCAGGTTGCCTTCATCGATGAAGGTGTTCAGGCGGTCGACCTTCCTTTGTTTTCGGAACTGGTAATTGTTGATCCGCCGCTGGCTGGTGGCTTTGGCAATTTTGGCATCGTATTTCTTTTCTACCTGCTCTTTCCGGCGAATATACTTTTCCTGGTCGTAGTCTCCCTCGCCCCAGTAGTACAATGCCGCGAACGGATAAATGGGAATGCCGAGAAACTTCCTGTTCGGGCGTTGTGCGTAGAGGTTTCGGAGGGCCACCTTGTCGATGTGCGCAGGCGCCTCGATATTTTGACCTACCAGAACCGTTTCGCCAGGTTTCAGGCGCTTGGTGCCGATGCAACCCGTGAGCATCAGCGACACAATGCTTAAAAGAATATATTTGGTTTTCTTTGTGGTCAACCTTAAGGAAATGCTCTCGAAAGCCAATGCCAGGTACATCAAATCCCTGCAAGTAAAGAAATACCGAAAACAGGAGCAATGTTTTACGGTGGAAGGGGCGAAAAGCGTCAGCGAGCTCTTACGCTCGGCGTATGAGGTCGTCACCGTGCTGGGTACTCCTGCGTTCTTGTCGTGCTTGCCTGATACCGGATCGGCCACTGTGGTTGAAGTAAGGGAGAAGGAACTTCAGAACATAGGCGAATTTCAGACCAATAATGCGGGCCTGGCCGTTGCGCGAATGCAGCCGAACACCGCCATAACCATCGCGCCGGACGAATTCGGCCTCGTACTGGACGACATCCGGGACCCCGGAAACCTCGGCACAATCATCAGAACGGCCGACTGGTATGGCATCCGCCGGCTTATCGCGTCAACGGAGACCGCCGAATTCTATAATCCCAAGGTGATCAGCGCCACGATGGGGTCATTCACAAGGGTGGTGATCTTTTACACCGACCTGGCCGCCTACCTGGAGAACACCACTCACCGTATTTTTGGCGCCTACCTCGGTGGGAAAGATGTTCATGAGACCGATTTCGGACAGGGTGGCCTTATCGTGATCGGGAACGAGTCACACGGAATTTCCGATCGCCTGCAGCGCCATATCAGCGACCGTATCACCATCCCGCGATATGGTCGCGCCGAGTCGTTGAATGCGGCCATCGCAACGGCGGTTATCCTGGACAACCTGCGAAGGGCCCGATAAGAACTAAAAGAATCCCCGGCTCTTTTCCGATGCTTCGATGGAGAGTTGCTCAGCGTTGGTTTTGCCCAGGTATCCGTCAATCAGGGAATGCCCGAGGTAGACGACCGGAGTGAGCAGGATCGCGACCGTGAACTTGTAAATGTAATTGGTGATTCCGATGGCAACGATCTGCTCGTTGGTAAATATCCCGTAGAAAGCAATGAACAGGACGACAAAACTATCGACGAGTTGAGAGACCAGCGTCGAACCGGTTGCCCGGAGCCAGAGCATCCGGCTTCCGGTCATGCGCCGCAGCCGTTGAAAAACAAAGACGTCGACCAATTGCCCCACGATGAACGCCACCAGAGAGCCGATAATGATCCGTTGACCCTGCCCGAGTACCTGATTGAACGCGATGTCCATATTGACAACGTTCCCGCCGGCGTCTTCCCGCATGATCCACCACCCGGCAGGTGGAAGCTCCATCGACAGAAATATGACCACGAAAGCATAGGCAATAAGGATGGCCGTGAGATAGCTGATGCGCTTTACGCCTGGCTTGCCGAAGTATTCGTTGATCAGGTCCGTTGTCAGGAAGACTATCGGCCAGATCAAAACCCCTGCCGTGAGGTTGAACGACATGTCAAAACCAAGAATGGAGAGGTTGGCGGGCTCAAGGCCCAACAGGCCTTCCATAGAAAAAATCTTTACGCCGATGATTTCCGCTAGAAGCGCGTTTGTAATGAAGATACCTGAAAGGATGATGAAGAGGCGATGGTACTTTTGCTGCAGGGTGGGTTCCATCACCTAAAACTAGCACATGAAGGGGAAATGGCAAATTGGGGATGACGAGTTACGGATGACGAATTTCGAATGAGAAGCGTGGGGGTGAATTGTAGAGCGGGGTTTTGGTGAGGTTGACCGGAGGTACCTGGTACGAGGTACGAATTGCGAGTTACGAATTACGAGTGGGGAAGGGTTGGGTGGAATTGAAGGGGGCGTTGTGGGAATGCACGGCGCGGGATGCGTCATTCGGCGACAGAGAAGATGCTGCCCTCCAGGGCGAGTTCCGTGTGTTCGAAGACGCCGCGGGCTTCTTCGAGCATGGGGGCCAGGTCTTTATACCGCGCGGAGAAATGTCCGATCAAGAGTTTACGCACGTGTGCGCGGGCCGCGAGCTGCGCCGCCTCGAGTGTGGTGCTGTGCAGCGTTGCCTTCGCCCTGGAAGCCTCGTCAGCGGTGAAGGTCGCCTCGTGATACAGCAAGTCCACCGCGCTGACCTGTTCGATCAGGGACTCGCTATACGCCGTGTCGGAACAGTACGCGTAGGTTCGCGACCGGCGCGGGGGAAGGGTTAGCGATTCGTTCGTGTAGCGTACACGGCCATCTTCGTCGGTAACGTCAAGTCCTTGCTTGAGGTCCGCGAGTTGCCGGATCAATAACCCGTCAGGTAGTTTGGCCTTGTCGATGCGCCGTGGCTTTTGCTTTTCGCGAAAAAGAAAGCCGGAGCACGCGATCTTGTGCGCCAACGGAATGGTCTCAACGGCCAGCGCCTGATCCTCGAAAATCGTTTCGCGAACGCCGGCGCGGAGGCGGTGAAAATGCAGCCGAAATGAGGGTGCCGACCTGGAGTATCTCATTTGCGTCGTAATGATTTCATCCAGTCCCGCGTGTCCATAGAGATGAAGGTCGTTGGTGCGGTGGGAGAGGTGCATGGTAAAAATCAGCCCCATCAGTCCAAGGTAGTGGTCCCCATGAAGGTGACTGATGAAAATGTGGTTGATGCGGTGGAGGTTCACCTGGTAGCGCATCAGTTGCATCTGCGCGCCCTCGCCACAGTCGACGAGAAAGTAACGATTTTGAATTTCGACGAGCTGCGAAGAGGGGAATCTCCCATAGGCGGGAAGCGCGCCGCTGGATCCGAGTATGGTGACGCTGAAGCTCATTCCGTCCGGTAAATAAAAAAAGAAATGACCAAAACTGCCCTGTTCTGGTCATGGTGTGGTGTATCCGCGTCGGAGGTTAACTTCCGTGCTCGCTGTCTTTAAGGTCCTTCTCGATTTCGTGCATGAACACCGCGTCGATCGCTTCCTCCACGCGGGGAAGGATGTTGAGCACACTGTCGAGTTGCGAGATCTTGATCAGCTTTGTCGTGTGTTCCGACAGGCTCGTCAGCACAAAAATACCGCCGTCTTCCTGGACGATACGGTTACCCACCAACAAGGCGCTAAGGCCCGAAGAGTCGGTGTACTTAACTTCGCCGAGGTCGAGGATGATATTACGCACGCCCTCCGCATGCAGGGTGATCAGTTCTGACTTCAGGTTCGGCGCCACCGCGGAATCGAGCTTCTCCTCGTGGAGGCGTAGCAAACTGTACTTTTCCTGCTTATCGATTGTATATTTCATTGTTTCGTTTTCGGGTTAGCGATCTTTCGGCTTCCGCCGTTTTTTCAGCATCGCAATATAACAAGCAATTCCCTTACTTTTTAAGCTTTTCCAGGTTTACGGATTTGACGGTGCGCAGGATGCTTTGCTCGATCCGGCCATGTATGCCGTCGTAGTCTACCGGCGGAAGGCTTTCGCCGCGGAACTGCTGGTACAACTCCTTGTAACGCGCTGATATTGAGGTTACAATTTCATCCGTCATCTCGGGAACCACATCGTTTTCCCGGCCCTGAAACCCGTTTTCAATAAGCCACTGGCGTACAAATTCCTTTGACAACTGCTTTTGGGGCTCTCCCCGCTGCTGCCGTTCGTCATACCCCTTCGCGTAAAAGTACCTCGACGAATCGGGCGTGTGTACTTCGTCGATCAGGTAGATCACGCCCTTGTGTTTACCGAACTCATACTTCGTGTCCACAAGGATCAGGTTGTGCTGTGCCGCCAGCTCCGTACCCCGCCTGAACAGCTTTATGGCGTAGTCTTCCAGCGCCTTGTAGTCGGGGATGCTGACCAGCCCGCGTTCAAAGATCTCGTCGCGGGAGATATCTTCATCATGGCCGACGTGCGCCTTCGTGGTCGGCGTAATGATCGGCCGGGAGAGCTTGTCGTTCTCTTTCAGGCCTTCCGGGAGTTCAACGCCGCACAACGAGCGCTTGCCGGCTTTGTATTCGCGCCAGGCATGCCCCGCCAGGTAGCCCCGTACCACCATCTCTACCGGGAAGGCTTCACATTTGAGGCCGACCGTCACGTTGGGGTCGGGTGTCGCGACCACCCAGTTGGGGACGAGCGAACGGGTCACTTCCAGGTTGAATGCCGCGATCTGGTTGAGCACCCGCCCTTTGTCGGGGATGGCGCTGGGCAGGATAACATCAAAGGCGGAAATGCGGTCGGTAGCCACCATCGCCATGAGGTCGTCGAAATAGTACACGTCCCTGACCTTCCCGCGGTAAAAGCCGGTCTGTCCCGGGAATTTGAAGTTGGTTTCTTTAATAGCCTGCATAGTACAATCAGGCTCCTAATTAACGGGGAATAAAATGAACTTGAAAATCTTTTTGCCGCGGCGTCGACCTGCGCGTGACACCACCGGCCGCAGGTGTGCCGTTGCCGCTAGTTCTGGCCCTGGAGCAGGATACCTGCCCTGTACAGGAGCGTCTGTGTAAGTTGGCCGGCTTCATCGTAGAGGTGCCACTCCTTGTGCTTCTTGTCCGCCACGTACGTGCCTTTTTCCCGCATCTCGCCGTTGGGGTGATATGCTGTGAAGGTTCCATGGAGACGGTTGGACCTGTAGCTGCCTTCCGATTCGACTTTGCCATTGTCAAACCATGTCTTGAACGGACCGGTGCGAACGTCGGCTGTCCAGGTTTCTTCACGGGCAATCTTGCCGTTCGGGTGATAACTATACCGCTTGCCGGAAAGTTTTCCGTCTTCCCAGTGTTCGCGGATGCGCGGTGTGGTGGAGTTTTCAAAATAAAAGACCCATCTGCCGTGCGGCTTGTCATCGCGGAAATTCTTTTCCGAGACCAACATCCCTGCTTCATCATAGTTGAATTGGGCCAGGTCTGTCCCGTTGGACGATCCGACTTCTTTGGTCTTGATCTTCCCGCCGGGGTAATATTCGTAGTTGGTGCCCGTCTTCCTGCCTTCGGCGAAATTGAACCGGTGTTGAACCGCGCCGTCGGGGTAGTAGGCGACGTTCTCGCCATGCAGTTTGCCGTCAAGGAAATTTCCTTCGAGCACGAGACTGCCCTCCCGGTTGTAGGTTTTGAAATGGCCGTTCTTTGTGCCCGCCCCCATCGTCGACTCGGTTTCGAGCTGCCCGTTCACGTAATAGGACCTGAAGAATCCGGTCATGATCCCGTCCTCGAAGTTGGCCTCCCATTCTACTTTGCCGTCGGGATAAAACGCGCGGGTGACGCCATTGGGTTTGCCGTCACGGTATGCGATCTCCTTCTTCAACTTGCCGTCAGGGTAGTACTCCCGGACGGATCCGTCGGGTTTACCGTCGACAAACACCGTTTCACCTTTAAGCTCGCCATTGGCGAAGTAAAAGTGCACACTGTCGGTAAGGACGTCATTGCGGTAGTACGCGGTTTGTACGGGCGTTCCCTCCTGATTGAAGACCTCCACCTTGCCGTCACGCACGCCATCGACATAGGGAACGGTGCGGGCGAGTTTACCGTTTTCGTGGTATTCGCGGAACAGTCCCGCCTTTGCCCCATGGTCAAATTGTCCCTCGACCATCAGGTTGCCGTTCTCATAAAAGCGTTTGTATTGGCCAACTTTGAGGGATTCGTCACCAGAGGCAATGAAGTATACTTCCTGGATCTTGGTCCTGGCCGGGTCGTGCCAGGTCCTGACTTCCTGTTGCTGGCCAAAGCCGGGGGAAAACCACAGCAGGAGGAGTGACGTGAAGAGGATTCTCATTGGGTCGTTTTCAATTGCGGTTTAGGGATAACCTTAAAACAAGGCAACGAACGCAGCGGCGGCATGTTGCCCGTGGTGCGTCATAGTTTCTCGATCACCATGGCGGATGCGCCACCACCTCCGTTGCAGATGCCTGCCACGCCTATGCCGACCTTGTTTTGTCCCAGCACGTTCACGAGCGTGGAAATGATCCTTGCGCCGGACGCGCCCAGCGGGTGCCCGAGGGCCACCGCGCCGCCGTTGACATTCACTTTCTCGGGGTCGATTCCCAACTTGATGTTGTTGGCAATGGCTACCGCCGAAAAAGCTTCGTTGATCTCATAATATCCCACGTCGTTCTTTTCGACGCCAGCGTGTTTCATTGCTTTGGGTATGGCCAGCGACGGGGTGGTCGTAAACCACATCGGGTCCTGCGCCGCGTCGGCGAAACCGCGGATCCCGGCGAGCGGTTTCAGTCCCAGTTCCTGCGCTTTCTCCTTGCTGACGAGCACGAGGGCAGATGCCCCGTCGTTGAGCGTCGAGGCGTTGGCCGCCGTCACGGTGCCTTCCTTTGAAAAGGCGGGCCTGAGCCCTGGGATCTTGTCAAAGTTGACGTTCTTGTACTCCTCGTCCTCGCCAAACACGGTGATGTTACCCTTGCGGTCGCGTACTTCGACGGCGACGATCTCGTCCCTGAACTTCCCCGCCGCCCAGGATGCGGCGCTGCGCTTGTAGGAGGTGATCGCGTAGTTGTCCTGATCTTCGCGCGTGATGTTCATTTCCCTGGCGGTGTTGTCGGCGCATACGCCCATAGCGCAGTGGTTGTACGGGTCGGTCAGCCCGTCGTGCGAGAGGCCGTCTATGAGTTCGCCGTTGCCATACTTGTAGCCGTATCGCGCCTTCATCAGGTAATAGGGGATGTTGCTCATGCTCTCGGCGCCCGCCGCCACGACGACGTCGTTCTGGCCCAGCATGATCGATTGTGCGCCGAGCATCACGGCCTTCATCCCTGAAGCGCACACCTTGTTCACCAACGTACAGGGTACCTCAAAACCGAGTCCCGCACCGGCGGCAACTTGTGTGGCGGGGGCCTGACCCAATCCCGCGGACACGACATTCCCAAAGTAAACCTCCTGAACAACGGCGGGGTCCACTCCGGCGCGTTCCATGGCGGCCTTCACGGCAAGAGCGCCGAGCTGAACGGCCGTCAGCGAGGCGAGGCCGCCTCCAAAGCTACCAATGGGCGTGCGGACCGCCGAGACAATATAAACTTCCTTCATCATGTAACTTCAATCGTTTGAATAGATGCAAAAATAGACAAAAAGGTGGTGCGGCACCCCGAACGAGGAGATTTCATCCTACCAATCGGGTTTTGAGCGGTCGTTCGGTTCGGTCGGCTTTCGCTTGTTCTGCTGCAGGTATTGCTTTTCCTGATTCTTCATCGCCTCCAGGATCATCCGCGCCTTTTCCTCGCTGATCTTCATCTTTTCGAGCTTTTGGTGATCGAGATTCTGATCGGGTTTCCGCTCATCCTTCTCATTGGTTTCCTCCTGCTGTTGCTGCTGTTTTTCCTCCTGGTCCTTTTTCTTCTGCTCCCGCTCTTCCTTTTTCTCGTCGCCTTCGTTCTTCTCCTTCTGGTCCTGCGGTTCCTGTTGTTTCTTCTCCTCGTCTTTCTGGTCCTGGTTCTCCTGATCCTTGTTGTCCTGATTCTGCTGGTCCTGCTGTTTCTCCTGTTCTTTGATCTGTTCGCGCAGGGCGCGGAGCTTTTGGTCGGTGGGATAGCGCGCCAGGGCCGCGTCGAGTGTTGCTGCAGCTTCCTGCATCTTTTCGTGGATGTACTGGTTGGAGGCAACGTGGAAGGATGCTTCCGCCGACTGGCCAAATGCCGTTCCCGACGTCATCAATAGCATTATGATACTGGCGCGAAAAATCATGACTATTCGTTTATGTCGGCCACAATTCCGATGCGGTCGATGTACTGTTGGTAGTAAGATACGGTCTGGTCCTGTTGCAAACCGTTCATCATCAGTTCGTGGGCTTCCCGATATTTTCTTTCAGCAACCAAACGGTCCGCCTGTGCTTTCAAACGTTTTGCAAATTCGGAGGGTTCCTTCTTCTGCTGATCATTCTTGTTTTGATCCTTTTGCTGGTCCTGCTTCTTTTTCTGATCCAGCTTTTTCTTGAGCATCTCATAGTTGTAGCGGGCCGTCTCGTTTGACGGATCGGCTCTTAATGCCTGCTTGAAATAGCTCAGCGCCTCGTCAGGTTTGCCCTGCCGGTTCAAAATAAGTCCAAGCTGGTTACCGGCTTTGGAAGCGATTTGTTCCTGGGGACTTTGCAGGAGCGACTGGTAGTTTACCATGGCGTTGGCCGTGTCCTTCATCAGATAGAGGGCATGGGCGCGGTTCAGGATGAGTTCATCTTCTTTGACGCCCAGGGAATCGATGAGGTAAGCGTAAGTCTGCGCGGCGTTTGCATAATCACCGGCCTGGAAAGCGTCTTTCGCCTCCGACTTCGCATTGTTGATCTTCCGGATCTTGAAAGGATCGGTGGCAAGGACGGCGAGTATGATGACGAAAGCGTATTTCATATCCGTATCGTTCTGATGTTCAGCAATACGTCGAGTGCAAAAAGGGATGCCGCGACGAGAAGGAAATAAAAGTATTTATTGGCGGTGACGTCAACGTAGCGGGTGTCGCGGAGTTCGCCTTCGATGCGGCTTATAGCGCTGATCATGCGTGAAATGTCGTTTCGCGCATCATTGATCTCGAAGTATTGGCCCTCTGTGCGCGTAGCGAGCGTTTTCAGGGCCTCGGGGTTCAACTTGGTCAGCACAGGGTCGCCGCTGCGGTCTTTTTTCAGGCCATTTCCGGCGTAGATGTTGCCGCCCCGCTCGGTGCCCACGCCGAGGGTGAAGAGCTTGATATCCCTCTGGTCAATCTCGCGGATGATCTCATCCGTATCTTCGCCGAAGTCTTCACCATCGCTGATGAGGATGATGACCTTGGATTTCGTATCCGACGGGGCGCCGTCGTCTTCTTCGAGTTTCTTGAGCGCCATACGCAGGGGTGGAGCGAAGTCGGTACCGCCCACCGGAATCAATCCGGTGTTCATGGTTTCAATAAACAGGTTCAGCGCATTCTGGTCGTAGGTGAGGGGACACTGCATGAAAGCCTCATTGCCAAAGATGACGATGCCGATGCGGTCGGAGGAGAATGCGGAGACGAGCTTCTTGAGTTCGTGTTTTACTTTTTCCAGGCGCGTGGGCTGAATGTCGAACGCATCCATCGACCGGGAAAGGTCTACACAGATCACGATGTCTTTGCCCACGGACTTTACTTCCTTCTGCGAGCCACCGAAGGAAGGTCCGAGGATGGCGATGATGATCAGGGCGAAGTAGAGCGTGCGGATAAAAAGCTTGATGAACACCGTGGCGTAGGGTGTCTTCAACCGCCGCCCGATGTTGACAATGCGGTAGAGGTACAGGCCATAGAACAGGAGGAAAGCCCCGATGAAGATAATTTCCGTTATGCCAATGCTTCTATACCAGCTCACCCGCGTGCGTAAAAGTGTAAAGCCTGCAATTAACGGTCCAGACGGGGTTTATGCAATACCGCTTGCAGGAGTTTCGGGCGGGGGAGGTTCCTGGTTGTAGGTTCCCGGGCGAAGGTTCCATTTTTCGGGCGCACCACCGCCCACGGCAGAACCTCAACCCGCCGTTCTCAAGCCGGCTGCAGCACGCCGACCCATCCGCATGTCAACGGCCCCATTGTTGGGGATGCGCCGTTAATATCCTCCGCCCACAGCGGCAAACAGCTCGCCGACAAAGGCCACAGGGATGAACAAGCCGACATTGAAGACGGAATGGCGTGCTTTTACAAAGTCGTTTCTCAAGGGGCTCAGGCCATGATGGTAACTGGCCTCCAGTCCAAAATCAACCCGGCGTCCGTTTTCCGGACCGAAATTGACGCCCAGACCCACAATGCCGTTCCACACGCCATTGCGGTGTATGCCTTCGGTGAAGTCCTGCTCATCATCGTCGGTCTTGACCTTGGCGGCCGTCAGCCAGCCCCTTTCAACGCCCAGCATCAGGTAGGGATGACCGAAGTACTGGCGAAGCATTGCCGACGCATTGAAATAGGAGGTGCGCACCCGCTGCTCAACGCCACCTTCTTCTACTTTGAAGCCCTGTCCGGAAAAGTTCCCCTCCAGGATCAGGGCGCGGCTGTTGCGCCTGGTCTCGCCCACGGCGATGTAGACACCGAGTCCGCCCGACGCGCCGGCCAGGGTTTCCGTTGGCTCGCCGTCGTCCCAGCTTACCACATTGGCCGCGTTGACACCGACTTTGAAATATGCCGCAAAGCCATCGATTTTTTCCGGTTGTGCGTGCGCCGCAAAGCCGGCAGCGAGAAAAAAGAGTACGAGTTTGGTTTTCATTTTTCGAAAGTGACAAGAGAAAGCGCAATGCTATCCCATTCTTTTACAAGATGAAATACCATGAATTAGGTAGATTTCCGGTTCCCCGGGGATCTGTTTAGCTTCCTTACTTTTTTCGGAACCGGTAAAAAAATGCGGTGATGAGAGAGTTCCCGGATCTACGAAAAATCCGGCGCAATCTCCAGGTTCTCAATAAAGTAAGGAGCAAGTTTACATACTATGGAAAGGCGAACCTGGAAGCTCTAGAGGAATTCCTCAGCGGGCACAGAAGCGTTCAAAGATTCATTGATAACCTGGATAAGGCGGAGGAACTGTTCGCGGGCATTGGAGTGAAGCATTGGGGTGGCATAAAATCATCGGGGGAGGTCCGGCTGGTTGCGATCGACAACGGGAAGGAACTTGTCGTAGGGAAGGTTGACAACGGGGTAATTAATGTTACTGCACCGCACAGCACCCGTCCAGCGCCAAATACTTACCTAACTCAAGAATATATCGATGGCCATTTGGCAAAATTTGATGAAGCGGCATTTATTTTTACAACAGACGACGTTGCGGATCCAACATATCAGGCATTCAACCCCAACAAATAAGTTATGCTTAGATCTGACATGGACAACCTACTCGCTCGATTTAACGCAACAAAAGATGTTTCGATTATTGAAACCGGTGTCGGATACAAGCCAGGCTCGTTGGTGGGAAAAAAGATTTAAGTCAAGTATCTCGAAAAACCGAAAGTAGGAATGCCGGACGGTAACGAAGGCGGCGCCAATGCATATTGGGTTCCAGGGGGCATTAATTCAGGGGGAAATATGGAAGCTGTTTTGAATGGTGACAACGTTTATCGCGCAAAAGATTCAAGTAATCCTTTATTTCATAACAACGACGTGTCTACCTTAGAAGATATATTCGAAGTAAATTGATGAAGAAGATTGTCGAAGCTGACAAGAATGATGAGTTAGGTTTGTTCCTGATGGGTATTGGTAAATATCAGGTAAAGGGTCATTCGGATCTATCAATGCCTAACGATTATAATGAGTGCTGGAGACTGGAAATCATTCCTTTTAGTAGGATAGATGATGCTTTACCTAGAAAATTAGCAATGACCTTGTTGCGGTTGTTAGAGTATGAGGAAGATTATAATCTGGCACTTTATACGATCATAATGACAATAAATTGGTACTATTTCTTCAAAAAAGAAGGGCTCATCAATTTTGAATTTGAATTGGATGATTTGGTTGAACCTTTTAAAAACAGAATCTGTGCTCAAAAAAATAACTTAATGAAAGATACAAGGTGGGCAGGGGCTGAATGGAATAGCGAAGACGGCCTTTGGGAGCCATTTCTTCACGCGACTACTTTTATTAAGAACAAATACCATGGAGTTGATTTGGTGCCCCAATGTTAAAGCAAGAGTCTTTCGATGTATTGATCCAGTTCTTGTCGGGGGTTTTACCGAATCCCATGTGCTTCTGGCCTAGATGAAAAAACCGATAGTCTTCACTCCCATGTGTTTAAGACCCGAACCACTGTCAATCCTCCTCCTGGCCGCCTGTCTTTTTGGCGCGCTGAAAACACCGGCGCAGTCTTCCGCCGATGACCTCCGCCAATACTTCAATACCATCCGCCAGACACCATACCAGCCGTTGCCAACATCGGCGCGTCGCGGTTTCAATACAGCCCACAAGGAAGAGCAGGAGGCCGGGGGATCTCATCGCGGAGATGAATTGGAAGTTTGATTTGGCCGGCTGCCACCGGGAAGGTCCATTCGCATTACGTAGTCGTTCATCCAATAGGGTCCGATTGCAACATCCTCTTCATGGATGATGCGGAAGCCCAGTTTTTCATAAAAGGATCTTGCGGCGTTGAAGCGATTGACGTTGAGTTCAAGGGCTGCCGCCCGTTGAGGGATGATCCTTTCAATGATCGTATCTACAAGTGCCTTCCCGTAGCCTTTGCCGTGATTTTCGGGCAGCACATACAGCTTTTGGAGTTTGAAGACGGGTGGATTCGCCTGTTTGAGACTGTACGCCGCGAAGCCCTGAAAGATGCCGCCATCGCTAAGGACCAGAAGGGTCTGTGCGCCGTCATCGATAAGTCTCTTCAAGGCATTCGCTGAATAGATTTCATCGAGCATGTATCGGATTTGTTCCGTGGAGAGAATAGGACCATATGCGGGCCACCAGGTTCTTTCGGCAAGATCCTGGATTACCGGAATATGGTGCACCGATGCGACCTCGATCGTAATCATGCTCAAAAATAGAATTTGGGCCGATTTTTTAGGCTAATCGCTCACAACGATTATATTTGCACTTCCTTTTTTGAGCCGACCCGCTGACGGGCGGGTGCTTTGCACGGATCAACAGCTCAGGGAAAAAATTTAAGCATACCTGGAGAGGTGGGTGAGAGGCTTAAACCAGCAGTTTGCTAAACTGTCGTACGGGTCAAACCGTACCGGGGGTTCGAATCCCCCCCTCTCCGCTCCAGCCCTTTGCCTTTGGGCGGTTGGATGGAGATGAAAGTTGGGTCCGGTAGCTCAACTGGATAGAGCATCAGCCTTCTAAGCTGACGGTTCGGGGTTCGAGTCCCTGCCGGATCACA
>CAZKBK010000022.1:0-64095 GCA_964551035.1 uncultured Roseivirgaceae bacterium
TATCGCGGGGAGTCGGGCATTTGATGTTCTTATTGGAAGCCATTTCCGTCCGGGGGAAAACCAGAACTTGCAGCGAAAGCTTATTCGCAGACCAGAATCAACGATTTGGGTTGACTTTCAAATTTCCAGGCCCCCAAGCACGTGCGTACAATCCCAACAATTAAATGGAATTCAAATTACCGGGGTGAGCTATCAGGACAGCTCCGTTAGGAGCTTCCTGTTGTAGAACATAAAACCCCAACGAACCACCGGGCTCCGTAGGAGCCTCCGATAACGCACGCTGCTACCAGATGCGCAGTTGATCTACGCGCAAATCTTTCTGGAAGGCGAGGGGAGCATTGTTTTGAAAACGATTTGCCATCCCTTGCACAATGCGTCCTCGGAGGCTCCTATGGAGCCGGCTTCATCCGTTAACGGGAATTTCTACCAATAGGTGGCTCCTAACGGAGCCACAATCGCAAAACTATGGTAACGATCTGATCAGCCGAACGATCTCGCAGGAGTATCCGCAAACCTTCCCCGGACAGCAATGGTTGAAGCGTCAAATCCGCTCAATATCGGCCCCGATCGCGCGCAGCCGCTGGTCGATGTTCTGGTAGCCGCGGTCGATCTGGTCAATGTTGGAAATTTCGCTGACACCGGATGCCGACAGTGCCGCGATCAGCAACGCCACGCCTGCACGTATGTCGGGCGAGGCCATCTTGATACCGCGTAGTGACTGACGCCGGTCGAGTCCGATGACGTTGGCCCTGTGCGGGTCGCACAAGATGATCTGCGCCCCCATGTCAATGAGTTTATCGACAAAGAACAACCTGCTTTCGAACATCTTCTGGTGAATCAGCACGGTGCCCTTCGCCTGCGTGGCGACAACGAGTACAATGCTCAGCAAGTCAGGGGTAAATCCAGGCCACGGCGCATCGGCAATGGTCAGGATGGATCCGTCGATGAAGGTGTCGATTTCGTATCGCTCCTGCGCGGGGATGTGAATGTCATCGTCCCGGACCTCCATCCTGATGCCGAGGCGACGGAACGTTTCGGGGATCACCCCCAGCATGTCGGTGCGACAGTTTTTAATGGTGATTTCCGACTGAGTCATCGCCGCCAGGCCGATGAAGCTGCCGATCTCGATCATGTCGGGAAGCAGCGTGTGCTCGGTGCCGCCGAGTTTGTCGACGCCTTCAATGGTCAGGAGGTTAGAACCGATTCCGGAGATCTTCGCCCCCATGCGGTTGAGCATCAGGCAGAGCTGCTGAAGGTAGGGCTCACAGGCCGCGTTGTAGACGGTTGTCGTGCCTTTGGCCAGCACCGCCGCCATGACAACGTTGGCCGTTCCCGTCACCGAGGCTTCGTCCAGCAGCATGTAACAGCCTTTGAGGCCGGTGGCGTCGATGTGGAATAGGTGTTCTTCGGCGTCGAAGTTGAACCGGGCGCCGAGTTTCTGAAAGCCCAGGAAGTGCGTGTCAAGCCGGCGCCGCCCGATCTTGTCACCGCCCGGCTTCGGTATCGACGCCTTGCCGAAACGCGCAAGGATGGGTCCGAGCAACATCACCGACCCGCGCAAGGCCGACGCTTTGGCGCGGTAAGCGCTGGTCTGGAGAAAAGCGGTATCGACGTTCGACGCGGTGAACCGGTAGCTTTCCGGACTGAGTTTTTCCACCTTACAACCCAGGTCTCCCAACAGGTCGATGAGTTTGTTTACATCGACAATGTTTGGAATGTTGCTTATCGTAACCGGTTCCGGGGTAAGGAGGACGGCGCTG
Organism: uncultured Roseivirgaceae bacterium; assembly: GCA_964551035.1. GTDB lineage: Bacteria > Bacteroidota > Bacteroidia > Cytophagales > Cyclobacteriaceae > Chryseosolibacter. The sequence continues at coordinate 1,761 of CAZKBK010000022.1, forward strand.
AGGATCTGCAGTGCTTCGTTCTTTGCACCCTGGGGGACGATCTCTCCCCTCAGTCTTTTTCCACCGCGTATTCTGAAAATACTCATCGGGTTGTTAACGCTGTCTGTGTTTGAAAGTGGCGGATCCTATTGATCTCTGCGCCTGCGGAAATTCCCGCCTTTGTGACCACCCTTGTTGAACTGGCGATGGCCGCCCTGGCGTTGTCCGCGCTCGCGATCACCACGCTCACCCTGGCCTTTGCCGGGCTTCTTGCGTTCCTTGTAAAGCTTTTCAAAGAGGTTTTCTTCGCGTATTTTTTCAATCGTTGTTCTCAGCGCGCCACCTGACATGTCCTGGATGTCCTTAAGGATAACCGAGTCGTCAAGGGTCTCTTTATTCCAGTTGCCGTAGAAAGTCTTCATCAGTTTGCCGAGATAGATGATGGCATCCTCGCGCTCTTGCGGATCTTCCTTCTTGAGGGCTTCTTTAACGAGTTTCTCGATGTTCTTCCCGTAGTGTTTGAACCGGACCTGGCTCTGGGGGTAGTCGACTTTGTCGGGTTTCTTAAAAAGGATGTCGCGTTCGGGGACGGGGTAGGGGCTGTTGATGTCGAGGTTGAAGTCTGCGATGATGTAGAGGTCATCCCAGACGCGCTGCGGATTTTCGGGCTGCTCTTTGACGGTAGGTGTTAACTGTTTGATCAGCTCGATCAGCGTGTAGGCCATCTCCGTCCGCTTATCCTTATCCGGAACATTCCGGATATATTCCACGAGCTTCTGGACATTCCGGCCGTATTCCTTAAGGATAATGAATGGCCGCTGTGTATTGTAATCGGGTTCCATAAAAAATGTTAGCGTGCTGAATTTTGTGTGTTGTAAATAAATATCTGTCGTTGGGTGACAAGCCTGACCCACTCAGGGTTCTGACGCGGGCTGTCTGAAGGGCGTCAAATGCTCTTGAAGATGAGTATTTCGGTCGCAAAATAGCGGATATTTTTTCAACATCCCAATTTTTGCCTTTGGTAACCGCTGCCTGGTGACCGTTCACCCGCGACCGTGTTAACTCACGATACGAAGTTTGGCGAAGCTCAGCAGGAGTGTTTTTTCGCCCACATCGTTGAAATTGATCCTGGCCTTCTTGTCGGCGCCTGAGATGTCCATCTGAACCACCGTGCCGAACCCGAATTTGGGGTGCTCAACTTTCATACCCGCCTGCAGGCCGGAGGTATCGCTGGGAGTGAAGTCTGCGGGCGCTTTGTAGGTAGTGGTCGTTTTTTTACGGACAGGCGCGGACGAAATCGTTTTTTTGATGCCGTTGACGAGGCTTCGGGCGTATTGACCGGGCGGGGGCGCCGACTCCAGCCCGCCAAAGCGCGTGCTGACCTTGATGAAACGCTGGTCTACATCGTCGAGGAAGCGGCTGGGTTCGCAATTCTTCAAGCGGCCGAACCGGTAACGGGTGAGGGCATACGACAGGAACAGCCGCTTCTGCGCCCTGGTGATCGCGACATAGAACAGCCTGCGTTCCTCTTCCAGGTCTGCGCGGCTGCTCAACATCATTTGCGAGGGGAAGAGGTCTTCCTCCAATCCGACAATATAGACGTACTTGAACTCGAGTCCCTTCGCCATGTGGATGGTCATGAGGGTCACTTTATCCGGGTCGGAGTCCTTGTCATCGTCCTGGCCGGTAACGAGCGACACCTCCTGCAGGAACGCACCGAGACTTTTGTCCTCGCGTTCCGGATCGACCGTGAATTCCTTGATGGCATTCAGCAATTCCTGAACGTTTTCATATCGGCTGAGGCCTTCGACCGTCTTGTCTTCATAGAGTTCGCGCAGCAAACCCGACCCTTTTGCGATCTCGAAAGCGGCCTCATACGCATCCTTGCGTTCAATCTCCAACTGGAAGCGCTTCATCATGGCCACAAAACCCTCGATTGGGTTGGCCGCCCGCCCGCCAACAAACGGGGACGGGTTTTGAAGGATTTCCCAGATGCTGGTGCCATGGTCATTGGCGGCAACCACGATCTTGTCAACCGTGGTATCGCCGATCCCTCTTTTTGGCAAGTTGATGATCCTTCGGAATGATGCCTCATCCTGTTGATTGAGGGCATACCGCAGGTAGGCGAGGAGGTCCTTGATCTCCTTTCGCTGATAGAAGGAGAGGCCGCCGATGACTTTATATTTGATGTTCATCCGGCGCAGCGCTTCTTCCATCGCGCGCGACTGGCTGTTGGTGCGATAGAGAATCACAAAATCGCTGAACCTGACCTGGTGCTGCATCTTTTCCTCGAAGATTGAAGATGCTACCAGGCGTCCTTCTTCATTGTCAGACACCGCCTTGATGAGTTCGATGAGGTTTCCCTCTTCATTGGCGGTCCAGACATCCTTGGGGAGTTGCGCGCGGTTGCGCTTGATCACCGAGTTGGCTGCGTTGACAATATTTTGCGTTGAGCGGTAGTTTTGTTCGAGCTTGATGACCTTCAATTCCGGATAGTCGCGCTCGAAGTTCAGGATGTTGGTGATGTCGGCGCCGCGAAATGCGTAGATGCTTTGCGCATCGTCCCCGACCACGCAGACGTTTTCCCGCACGGAGGCGAGCTTGCGAATAATATAGTACTGGCAGAGGTTGGTGTCCTGGAACTCATCAACCAGCACATAGTGAAATCTGTGCTGGTATTTGTTCAACACGGCCAGGTGTTCCTTGAAGAGCTTATCGGTGTTGAAGAGGAGGTCGTCAAAATCCATGGCGCCGGCCTTGAAACAGCGCAAGGCGTAGGCCTTGTAGATGTGGCCGATCTCGGGGCGCATGTTGGCGGCGTCGTCGCCCATCAGTTCGGCGTTGGCAAGATATTCCTGCCAGCCAATGAGCCGGTTTTTTGCGGCGGAAATTCGATTATAGACCGTGGTCGGTTTGTAGGCCGTGTCGTCCAGGCCCATCTCCTTGACGATCGACCTGATCAGCGACTTCGCGTCGTCGGTATCGTAGATCGTGAAGTTGCTGGGATAGCCGATGTGCTGCGCCTCCGCGCGGAGGATGCGCGCGAATACGGAGTGAAAGGTACCCATCCACAAATTGCGGGCATCCGAGCCGACGACCGATTCGATACGCTCGCGCATCTCCTTTGCGGCCTTGTTGGTGAATGTCAGCGCCAGGATGTTGAATGGGTCCACATTTTTTTCATGCATCAGGTAGGCGATGCGGTACGTGAGCACCCGCGTCTTTCCGGAACCAGCGCCGGCGATCAGCATGCAAGGGCCTTCAGTATTCAAAACCCCCTCAAGCTGAGGCTCATTCAAACTCGCGAGATAATCAGTCATATCAACCCGCAAATTAAACTATCCGCGTGACGGAATAATTCAGATTCACGGATTTTTGCCGGGATTTTCTTCCCACTTCAAGCTTTGGATTCGCCATTGGATTGAATACGTTCATAATCAAAAAATTGCCGCCGCCCGCTTTTCAAACCTTGCGAAATCATGCCGCTGATTTTTGTAGACCGAAGGGAAACCAGACTTGCTCAATACCGGCTACGGCCGGACGCGCGGCCCGCGGGGAACAAAATGTGACGAAGCTGTGTATCTTTGCGTATGATCAAAGTCGGGGAAGTGCTCATATCGGACGACATCAGGGACAAGGAGTTCGTCTGCAACCTGGAGAAATGTAAAGGTGCCTGCTGTGTCGAAGGCGACTACGGCGCCCCTCTTGAAGAGGGTGAACTTGAGATCCTTGAGGAAATCTACCCCAGGATAAAATCCTACCTGTCCGACGCGGGAAAAAAGGTGATTGAAAAAGAAGGCGTGTACACGGTCGATGATGACGGTGAACTCTGTACGCCGATCATTGACGGGAGGGAATGCGCTTACGCGATTTATGACAAGAAAGGTGTCCTCAAGTGCGGCATAGAACAGGCGTACAACGACGGCAAGATCGCGTGGAAAAAACCCATCTCTTGCCATCTCTATCCCATTCGCGTATCGAACAAGAAATCCTTTGAAGCGCTTAATTACCACAAATGGCACATTTGTTCTCCAGCGTGCGCGCTTGGACGTGAATTGCAGGTGCCCATCTACAAATTCTTGAAAGAGCCCCTCATCCGAAAATACGGACAGGATTGGTACGACGAGCTGGTTCGCCTTATCGAAGCGCCAGGGGTAGCTTCGAAAAAAAAGAAGTCTGCTGATTAGAGTTTTGGCATAAGCCAAAGCACTCCACCGCTCAAAAGGAACATCGCATAAAATATCCAGAGCGGCAGGGGTGTGAACGCCCTTGCTGTCGTCGTGTCGACGTGTTTGTCGACACTTAACCGTCGGGTTGCTGCGATCCGGTGTGCCAGGGCGAGGGATCTCCATTCGTTTTGTTTTGAAACGTAGAAATTGTTCCTGGCGGCTGAATCACCGTCCAATGCCAGGGAATGCCATCCGTGTTGTCCGGCCCAGAACTTCCCATACCAAAGGTTATCAATTTGGTGATCTTCCCTTACCGGAAGGGTCACCTCGTTGTGCGTGACCTTGGGCGCTCCGCCGGACGTGAGTACGTGGAACGCGACTGGTTCGTCTGCATAGTGTGGGAACGGTGCGTCCATGACGATGCGGCGATCCCGTGGCTGCGTCCGGGACACCTTTTCAAGCAGGGGTATCCAAAGTTCCGTGTAATGCAATGCGTCTCCCTTCAGCGCCAGCGCATAGGTCTGTTGCGCCAGATGAAACCCGACTTTCCCAAGGCCGTGAAATGTATAACCTGAAATTGTTCGTTTACCGGCCTTCAGTACGGGCACCAGTTCGCGCTCACCCTCCGCCTGCAACGGCACGACCGGAATAACCGCCTTACCGGCCGGCATCCGGATGTGGGCGGTGTCTTTGGGATTGCTTCTCCAGCCAACGTCAAGCAATGCCTTTGTTCGGCGATGCCCTGCGGGTGATTCATTGAAGAGCATGATGACGCCGAGGCCGGCATCCACCGCCCGCTGAAGGCGTTCGAATTCCGAGGCTGGGAGATCATTCAACGCATCGGTGTCGATGATGACGAGGTCGAAGTCAGCAAGCGCTGATTCGCTCAGCGTGTAAAGGGATTGTGCGTCGCGATTGACATACTCGAAACGGAATTTGTCGAGCGAATACGCGTACCGCAAGAGAAGACGGTGTTGTTTCTCGAGTAGCACCTTGAGTTGACGCGACTCGAAAGTGGGATAGCCGAGCAGGAAGAGAACATCAAGTTGGAGCCGGTCGCGCGCGATAATCGGGATATGGCCAACCGTGTCGCCGTCGAGATAGAGGGTGTAGCGGAATGAGCCCGTTTCTTTTGGATTGATTTCAAGGCTGAAAGGACGGACACCGGCGGCGCAAGTCACCGAATCTTCCACGCCTCCCGGGCCTTCAATGTGCAACGTGCGAGGTTTTTCAAGGTTGTTAAGGATGCCGCGGATAGTCATCGGCCTTCCCACGACCGCGTCGTCATCCCAATCGAGCTGCACGACGCCGTCGGGCAGCGGTGCTGGTGCAAAGGCAAAGGCTGCGTCGCCGATGGCGTCGCGTTCACTCGCGTTAAGCCCATATCCCGCGATGAGGCTGAGACCGGGGCCGATGACGCCCAGTGCGTTGGGCGAGGCTTCGACTGATCTCTCATAGGGCTCCGTGCCGTCCGTGTGATAGATTTTCACGCCGGGTGTGGCCGCCACGAGGCTGTCGATCCTGCGTACATCGTAACCAGGGGTAAGCAAGACCATCTGACCGGACGTTTCTTTGATGACGCCCGGCCTGAGCAACGCTCCGGCTATTGCGGCGGTCATGACTATGGCGCAAAGCACACGCAGGCCTTTGCGGGGGGACTTCCGGCGTACCTCCATCCACAGCAGCGCACCAAGCATGATCAGGATGGCGGCACCTGATACCAGATCCGGCCAAACGGGATTCAATTGCATCACTTCCTTCATGGTTGCAGTTTCCGGATGAATACACTGTCGAGGGGATGTACACTTCGGCGTCCGGCGCCCGGCGATGGGGATTCCCTGGGAATCGCTTTCCAGAAGGCCGAGCGAATCGCCAACAGGTGATGTCTGGTCAGGGCCGGATCGGCTCCCTCCGACGACGTCACGGCCTTGATCTGCGACAGCGTTTCGAGATACATGCCCGGTTTTTGCAGCGCCAGTTCCGCGAGTTCTTGTCCGGCTTGCAGCAACAGCCTGTTCTCCATTTCGTCCATGCGGGTTGCCGAATCTTTGATCTTTTCTTCGATAACGACAAGTGCGCGGCGAAGTGCGGGAAATGGTTCCTCGTCGATCGTCTCCGTGAGCGCGCGGGTATGTCCGACCTCGGATAGGTCCCCGGTGAGCCGTTTGTCCTCCTTAAGGGGCGGTGCGTCAAATCCGGTCTTGTGCACATAAATGCGCGAGTCGTTGCTGATTTCCTTGAGCAGTTTCAATGCCTGGTATTGATAGGGCAACGACTTCCCGGGATCGAACATCCGTAAATGGAGCTCGGCATCCCACATCACCGTGAGCGCGGCCTTCAGCTTTGCCCGGATGCTTTGTGAAAAAAAGGTTGCCTCTTCGGGGTCGTCGTGTACATGCTTATAGGCTTCCCAGGGTTCTTCCTCTTCGTCGCCGGGTGCGTGATCGTGATCTTCGAGGGGATGATCTTGCGCGGGGACAAGGTTGTGTTCATTGTCGCCGTCATGGTCGTGGCGATATCCAGCGGTGGGATCGTCGACTTGTTCCCCACTGTCGTCGTGTTCGTGCGCACTGCCTTGGTCGGCCTGCCCGATGGCCGACTCGAATTCCTCGCCGAGAAATTGTCCGTACCTCAAACGCAGGACTTTCTGGTCGTAGCCGAGTTCATTGGATCGTGCGTTGAATTCGGCTTCGCTGATGTTCTTCCGCTCGCGCAGCAGTTTTTCTGAATCGATGATGATCTGACGCTGGCTGCGGAAGTACTCCGGCATGAGGTCGACACCCAGGCTGCCATCGACGCTGAGGCTTTGCCTGGCCGTGTCCGCCAACTGTATAAAAAAGGTTTCAGAACGTGCGCGGTTCGGGTTGGGGGCCTTGTTGTCAAAGGCTTCAACATAAAAGTACAGCTCGTCGCCGGGTTCCAGCCCGAGTGTCGCCAGGTCGAGGGTGAGCGAAGCGTTGACCTTCCTTCCGGAAATTTTTCGCGGTGATGAAAATTTGATTTTTTCCTCCCGAAACTTGACCGATTCGCCGCTGCCTTTGCTTACCGTGGCAACGATCCAGGCGTCGCGCACACCATAGTCGTCGGTCATGTGTGCCTTCACGCCGATCTGTTTGCTTTCGCCTTCGGTAATTTGTACAAATTTGGATGGATCGGTGATAAGGATCTCCGGGGTGCGATCAGCGACGATGCCCAGCCGGTAATAGTCGGAACGCTCGTCTTCATGATCTTTCGATTTCCAACCGAGCTGATACAGGCTTGAATAGTCGATTCTTTTCCGGGTGTGAAATTTCTGATGGTGGTCTTTCAGGGGAAGAGAATCCGTCCCTGTAAACACCAGCCAGGCGGAGGCGGGCTTTTTCGAGAATGAGACCTCCCAGCGGAGGCGGCTTCCTTCGGGGACATCAACGTTAGGGTTGGTGGTGGACCATGATTTCAGACCGGTGTAAGCGGGTGGTGTGATGTTGACGGCGATGGTGTCGACGCCGATCGGTAGGGGCGGTGTTGTTTCGCTGACGGTGGTTTCACGGGTATCTTCATCAACGGCTCTGGCGGAATCCTCTCGGCTGAAAGAATTTGCCGCGATGGCCAACGCGAGGGCTGCCATCAGCGCAGCGATCGCTCTCCCTGCGTGATGAGGAAAACGGATGGTGGGGTAGAGTTCGCTAAAGCGTCGCGCAACCTTGTTTCTTTGAATGCGTTGCAACGTCGTGAGTACCTCGGGCGTGGCCAACACGAGGTCAGCGCTCTCCTCCAGTTCCGGGTATCGCCTGTTGAGGAAGCGAACGATGTTGGTGTCTTTAATTCGGTTTAGTCCGAGGAATAAGATCACGGCTATCGATGTCGCGAGACCTGCAATCGCGGGAATGACGCGCACGTGGTCCGGATCGGCCAGCGTGGATATCGCAAAAGCGAAAGCAAAGCCCGACAAGCCCGCGAGGATCACTTCGGGCGACCGCGTGAGCAAGTACCTTCGCTTCAACTTCCTGATAGGGTTCGGCGCCTCCTCCATCATTGATTCCTTTTGTATGCGAGCCAACGCTCTGTCAGTAGAATGACCAACAACAAGGCAAGCAGAAACGGTTCATCGCTGCCGCCGCCTGCTTCGTTGACCACCACCGTCGCCGGCAATGGCGACCAGGTGCTTGTTTCGTGGAGAACCCGTTTATCATCCTTAAACCCCTCCATCTCCGGAAGGAGAATTCGCCCAAGCAAAACCGGAAGGTGTGACCTTAAGGCGACATCCCGGTTGAGCCGCTGCGTAAGGAGCCACAAGGCACCCGGAGGTTTCCGGCAGGTAGGGGCTGCAGCCGCCGCGTGAACGAGGACCGACGCTTGAGGACACGGCACGTAAACGACGAGCGAGTCCGCAGGAGGCGCTGGCTCGCTTGACAACCAAACCACCCAGCCCGCGGATTCGGGCGACCACTCCGTTGTTGTCTGTGTCTTTAAGTCAATCGGATGCGGTGTCGCGGATTGCAACGCCTCGACCGATGCGCGGACAACTCGTGCGTCGTAGGCAAATTCACGGTCAGAAAAGATGGATACGCGAACGCTGTCGGCCACCACTGCCGCCGGCGTGTTATTCTTTACCGTTTCGAAACGGGTGCCCTCGGGTGACGAAGATACCCTTCTTGACCACGTTGTTCCGTCAGGTGCTCCGAGACGCCAGGCCTCGGCCGTAAGGCTATCGGGCGCTGCCGGGATCCATTTCACATGCCCGGGCAGGGGAATACGTTTTCCATGGAAGCGATCGAGATAGTTGTAGGATAACACAACCGCCGAGTCTATCGGTAGGGCACTCAGCGCTTCGACCAACGCCCAGTAGCTTCCCCGTGAGGGGGAAGGTTCATCGATTGATGGAAAGCCGCGCGCAAGCCGTCGTGGCTCGAATCCGTCGCGAACAAGGCTGTCCACAAGGTTGGAAAATCGCTGATCCTTCTCGATGCCGCTTTCAATGAGAAGCCAGCGATCCCTGGGCTTTTCGACAAGTCCGCTTTCGAATCCTGCCAGCAACGCTACAAAAAGCAGGATGAGCAAACACCGCAATGCCAGCAGCGCTATTTCGTTGAGCCGGATATGCCGGAAACGTGCCGTGGGAGCCTCCCGCAGGTGGCGTGTACTACCGAGCGGGATTGTCTTGCCCTCCTTCCTGCTGAGCAGGTGGATGGCGACCGGAACCGCCATTCCCGTAAGCCCCCACAACCATATCGGATTTGTAAACAGCATTCAGCCCCGGAATTTTGTTCGTGCCTTGAGGAAATTTCTGAGCGCGTCGTCAATGGGCGAGCCCATTGAAACGGAATGGTAGTGGATTGATTTTTCGAGGAGCGCCAGCCTCATATTGTTGATCCATTCCTGCATGCGTCTCTCGTAGTCATGCCGTTGTGTTCGCGTATCCACCTTTACCGTTGCGCCGGTTTCGAGATCCCGGAAGGAAAATGTGCCATCCCAACCGAGCGAAAGTTCCTTTTCTCCCATTAGATGAAGGACGACCACTTCATTCCGGCTTGTTTTTAGTCGGGAAATAAATTTCAACAAGTCGCCGTCATCGTCATACAGGTCACTGATAAAGATGATCATTTCCTTGCCGTGGTGGTCGAAGAGTTGTTCAATACCGGTTTTTTTCCACCTGCTTTCCGCCTTTGCTTCCACCAGGGCATGGAGGAACCGCATGAATTGTTGTTGTTCAAACCTCGGCCGCACCGTGGTTACCACGCGGTCGTTGACCATAAACAATCCGTACGTGTCACCCTGTGTCCTGGCCAGGTGGGCAAGCGCGGCTGCGATCACACGTGCGACCTGGAGCTTCGATAGGCCATCTTCCTCATACGCCATGGAATGGCTCGCGTCGACCATGAACTTTACCGTGATGTTGGTTTCGATCTCTGCTTGCTTGATAAAATAGCGCTCCGACCGTGCGTACATTTTCCAATCGAGTTGCCGCAGATCGTCGCCGGCCTCGTAGTTCCTGTATTGACTGAATTCCTGCCCCACGCCCACGGAGTGGCTTTTGTTTGCCCCGCTCATGAATCCCTGTACAACGATGCGCGCGACCAGTTCCAGTCCGTTGACACTGTTGAGAATTTCCGGTTTGAGCAAGTCTCTGATGCGCGCGTCCATCGTGGAGAGAACTTCAGGGATATTTGTTATTCCAGGAGGTGACGGGTGACATCATCAGGGTTGATGCCTTCGGCTTCCGCTTTGAAATTCATAAGAATACGGTGGCGGAGCACGGGGAACGCGGCAGCACGGATGTCGTCTTTCGTTACCGCGAAGCGATTTTGAAGCAGCGCGCTTGCTTTGGCCGCCAGGATCATCGCCTGGCCCGCCCGTGGCCCCGCTCCCCATCGGACGAAGTCCCGGACCATGGCGTTGGCGGTGCCTCCGGGGCGCGTTTGTCGTACCAGGTCGCTCACCATCCCGATCAAGTCAGCGTTGATGTGCACCTCCCGCACAAGGCGTTGTGCTTCCCTGATTCTCTCGCCATCAATAACTTTCTCGATGGAAACCGATCTCCGGCCGGTGGTTGCTTCCAGTACGGTTCGCTCCTCGTCGGCAGTGGGATAGTTGATGCGAATGTACAGCAGGAAGCGATCGAGTTGTGCCTCCGGAAGGGGAAACGTTCCCGCCTGCTCGATGGGATTTTGTGTTGCGAGGATGAAGAAGGGACGATCCAGTGCATACGTTTCACCCGCGTAAGTGACCTCGAACTCCTGCATGGCTTCGAGTAAAGCGGACTGCGTTTTTGGCGACGTCCTGTTGATCTCATCGGCGAGAATAATGTTTGAAAAGATCGGTCCCTGGTTGAATTTGAAAAAGCGTTTACCTGTCGTGTGGTCTTCTTCAAGGATTTCTGTTCCGATGATATCTGATGGCATCAGGTCGGGTGTGAACTGAATTCTTCGAAAGCGCAGGTCGATGGCTTCGGCCAGCGTTCGGATCATCAGCGTCTTGGCGAGGCCCGGCACACCCTCCAGCAATGCGTGGCCACCGGCAAGAAACGCGATCAGCAGTTGATCAATGGTCTCTTCCTGGCCGATGATTACTTTCCGGATCTCGTTCTTTAACGCCTGCACCCTGCTAATGGTGTCCCGGACCGAGGCTTCTTCAATTTTCAAATCTTCCGTCATACTCAGGTTGATAAGGTTGACGTGTGCCCACGCTTTTTCGATAAGATGATGTCATTACCCCCAGCGCTTTCCTCACCGCATCAACGCGTACATTACAATATTCACACTAAACCTCGTATTGTCAATTCGATAAAATCGTTTATTTCTGAAATCGTAATCCCATTCGCACCCGTAGTCCTTGTTGCTGTACAGCACCCCGACCTTGCCGTCGATGGCGATGGCTTTCAGGTAATCGTGTACGATGTCGTCACCCCATCCGTTCAGTTCCTGTGACGTCGTCGGCGGACCGTCAAAAGTAAAGAAGGTCGAGTAGATCGTGTGGTCGTTCGGAATTTTTCTCAGCGCATTGGCGCCGAATATTCGTTCCATTTGTGACTCAAAAGACTTCGCAAACAAGCCATCGATGTCGTGGTTGCAGTCGTCAACAAAAACGAACCCTCCGTTTCGTACATACGTTTCAAAGTTCTCCCGTTCCTTTGCAGTGAACTCCACCAGCTTGTGGCCGCTGAGGTAACAGAAGGGACAACGAAAGATCTCCTCACTGCTCAGCGGTACGATATTCTCCTCCAGGTCGACCGCGAGCGTTGTATACTCAATGAGGCTGTTAAGTACATTCGACGGCATGCGCTGGTCGACGTCCCAATCGCCCGACTCGTATTGAAGACGCGTGAAAAAGAACCTGTTATCCACCGCCATGACGCAATTTCCCCTTTCCGGGTAAATCTACTGAAATGAATTATACGAACGGAGGAATCGGACGGGAGGCTGGAATCCGGCCCTTGCGATGCCTTCGTTAACGCAAAGAAAAATCCCTGATTGGGGTCAGGGATTTTGATCCAATGTCGTTTACTTATGCTTTCCCGCGACCGGCGGCTCCCTGCCTTCAGCTTTGATCAGATTGGAAAGGGAGTCCTCGCGGAGGCAAGTACATCAGAGTAAACAACATTTCAATTCGGCCTGCTACACTGCGTCTGAAAGGCTTGTGAACGTGAAGTCCCGTATTTTCATGTACGGAATCAGTGATCCCCCGCCTCCGCCAACGCGTACTTGTTTACCAAGAGCCTCAAGGTTATTCAACATAATGACCGGGCTTTCATTAAAGCGGAAATTCTTGATCGGATGCTTGATCACGCCATTTTCAATGTAGAAAGTTCCGTCTCGGGTAAGGCCGGTGTACAGCAAGGTTTGCGGATCAACGGCGCGAATGTACCAAAACCGGGTGACGAGGATTCCTTTCCTGGTATCCTTGATGAGATCCTCCAGGCTGGCGTTGCCGCCATCCATAATGCGGTTGCCGGGGAAGGGCACGGGTTCGACACCCTTTTGCGATGCCCAGTACCGGTCGTAGAAGAGGTTCTTGACCACGCCGCCGCGGATCAGGTCCATTTTCTTCCGCGGCAAACCGTTACCAGTCCATGGTGAAGCGGGAACTTCTTCATGCTGCGGATCCGTGTAAATGTTTACCCGCTCGTCGACAATCTTCTCGCCGAGTTTGGTGCCTCCTCCTTTTTTGGAGAGATAGCTTCGCCCTTCATCGGCGGTGCGGGCGTTCATGCCGAACATCATCAGACCAATAAGGTTGCCGGCGGCCTCGGGCTCAAGGATAACGGTGTATTTACCGGGCTCGATGGCTTTGGCGTTCTGGGACATCAGCGCCTTGTCAATGGCAATGCGGGAGGCTTCGGCGGTGTCGAGTTTGCTGACGTCGGTGAGGTCACGACTTGCCCACCCCGACCCCGTGCCATCGTTGGTACGCATGGTGACGGTAAAGTCAACGCCCGTAGCGGCGTTATAGGCAAACAAGCCTTTGCTGTTCATCATTGACGCAAACCCGCGTGAATCTTCAAGATAGCCCGCAGCGGTGATCTCTTTTGCGACGGCGGGTTCAATGCTGTTGGCAGCCGCCTGCGCGCGGTACTCGGGCGTGATCTTCGCGGTTGCATCCGACCACGTTTTGGAAGGACCGTATTCCTGCGGAGGAAGGGGCTCCATAAACTCCGGGTTTTCAGGGGCAAGCTGCGCGAGTTCTTCAGCGCGTCTCACGACTTTTTCGAGCGAGGCATCATCGAATTCGTTGATCGTCGCCGTCCCGGCCTTTTTTCCGAAATAGGATTGGACAACCAGATTTACGTTGCTGTCTTCGCCCGATGTGGAGACGCTGTTTCGCGCATAACGGATGTTTCCGTTCTCGGCGCCGTTCATATTCACCTCACATCCGTCAGCCTTGGAAAAGCCGACGACCTTCTCCAGTATTGTTTTTGCTTCTTCTTTTGAAAGTATTGCCATGTTCGTGTTGTTTTTAGCGTATGGATTCTAGTTAGATGGTTCTGCCTGTGTTGATAACGTTGACACCGTTGAATCGCGCCGTCGAGGAGCCGTGAGACACCGCATTCGACTGGCTGGGTTGGCCTTTGCCGTCATTGAAGGCGCCGTTCAGTCGATAGTCCCGATCGTCGCAGATCTGCACGCAGGAGTTCCAGAACTCCTGTGTATTGGCCTGATACGCGACGTCTTTCAACATGCCTTCGATCTTGCCGTTGCGGATTTCGAAGAAGAGCACGCCCCCAAACTGGAAGTTGTAACGCTGTTGATCGATGGAAAAAGATCCGTCCTTGACGATATAAATGCCCCGTTCCACTCCCGAGATCATTTCTTCGGGCGTGAGGCGCGCCTTGCCCGGCTGCAGCGACACATTCGGCATGCGCTGGAACTGTACATCGGCCCAGCTTTGCGAATAACAGCATCCGTGCGATTCGTTGTGACCAATGATGTGCGCCTGGTCGCGGATCGCCTGGTAGTCGACAAGGATACCGTCTTCGATCAAATTCCACGACTTGCACCGGATACCCTCATCGTCGTATCCTACGGCACCCAATGAGCCCACCTGCGTCTTATCGGCTACGAAGTTGACGATATCGCTGCCGAACTTGAATTTTTTCGATTCCCATTTGTCGAGCGTCAGGAAACTCGTTCCCGCATAGTTTGCCTCATACCCGAGCACACGGTCGAGTTCCGTGGGATGCCCTACGGATTCATGGATGGTGAGCCACAGGTGTGAGGGCTCAAGCACGAGGTCGTACTTGCCCGGCTCTACCGATTTTGCCGAGATCATCTGTTTGGCCTGCTCTGCGGCCATGGTCGCATCCTCCACGATGTCGTACGACTTGTTGTACAGAATAATTCCGCCCGGCCCCTGAATTTTATCTTCCGGCCGGCCATCGAGGTATTCGTAACCCATTCCTACAGGAGCGCTGAACGCCGAACGGTTCTTGAATTGGCCCGACTGCCGGTCGATCACCGCCACATTGAAGGCAGGGAAGGTGCGGTGAACATCCTGGTCGATATATGAACCATCCGTGGAAGCGAAGTATTTTTGTTCGTTCACCAGGAAGATGATGCTGTTGACAAAGCTCGCACCTTTTTCAACGGCCCTGGCGTTGGCGTTGAGCAGCAAGTCGACCTTGTCTTTTATGGAAACCTCGAAGCCGTTTTTGCGGATCGGTGTCTTCCAGGCTACTTCTCCGTGTCCTTTCGTGGGCGCAAGTTTGACGGGTTCCTTTTGGAACTTGGAATTCGCTGTTGCGATGGCAACGGCTTTTTGCGTTGCTTTCCGGATGCCGTCAGGCGTCACGTCGTTGGTGGCGGCAAATCCCCATGTGCCCTGCGCGATCACCCGGATGCCGACACCATACGATTCCGTGTTCGCGATATTCTGCACCTTTTGCTCGCGCGTGGCGACGAACTGGTTAAGGTACCGTCCGATCCTGACGTCGCCGTAAGCGGCGCCCAACGATTTGGCGGTGTTGAGCGCCACATCGGCCAGTGATTTCTTCTCACCCGCATCCATGAGCGGTTCCAGCATTCGCGCAGGATCGATAGGCCGCGCAAACGCAGGTAGCCCAAGCGTGGCCAGCGCGCCGGCACCAATTCCTGCCTTGTGAATAAAATCTCTTCTTTTCATAGTGATGGTTAAATGGTTCTTCCCGTATTGATCACGTTGACGCCGTCGAACCGGGAAGTGGACGACCCGTGCGACACCGCGCTCACCTGCGAAGGTTGTCCCTTGCCGTCGAAGAATGAGCCAAAAAGGCGGTACTCCCGCTCGTCGCAGATCTTCACGCAACTGTTCCAGAACTCCTGGGTGTTGGACTGATAAGCAACATCATTGAGCATGCCGGCGATCTCCCCGTTTTTTATCTCATAGAATACCGTTCCCCCAAACTGGAAGTTGTACCGTTGCTGGTCTATTGAATACGAGCCGCGGCCGGCGATATAAATTCCCTTCTCTACGTCTTTGATCATCTCATCGACACCGTAGGGTTCCTCACCTGGAGCCAGCGACACGTTCGGCATGCGCTGGAACTGAACATCACTCCAGCTTTGGGCATAGCAACAACCGTGGGACTCATTTTTTCCGAGGATGTGCGCCTGGTCGCGTATGGCCTGGGCGTCGACGTAAATGCCGTTCTTGATCAGATCCCATCGCTTGCATTTTACACCTTCGTCGTCGTAGCCAACGGCACCGAGGGATCCCGGTTGAAGTTTGTCGGCGAAGATGTTGACGACCTTGCTCCCGTATTGGAAATCGCCGGACCGGAGCTTGTCGAGCGTGGCGAAGCTCGTGCCGGCATAGTTGGCTTCGTAACCGAGGATGCGATCAAGTTCCGTGGGGTGTCCAACGGATTCATGAATGGTGAGGCCGAGGTGGTTGGGTTCGAGGACGAGGTCGTACTTGCCCGGCTCGACGGACTTCGCCGAGATCATCTCTTTGGCCTGCTTCGCCGCAACGGCTGCGTCTTCAACGATATCATAGCTGTTGCGATAGAGGGTCAGGTCCGCCGCGCCCCTGACCTTGTCTTCGGCCTTGGGCACCAGGTATTCGTAACCCATGCCCATTGGCGCGCTGAGGGCTGCGCGGGATTTGAACTTTCCCGCCGCTTTGTCGATGACGTTTACATTGAAGGTAGGCCAGATGCGGTGAACGTCCTGATCGATGTAAGAGCCATCGCTGGAGGCAAAATATTTTTGCTCATTCACCATGAACAGGTTCGAACTGACAAAGGAGGCGCCATTTTCCAGCGCGGCGGCGTTGGCGCTCAGCAGCAGATCCACTTTTTCGGAGACGGGAACCTCGAACGCATTTTTCTGAATGGGCGTGTTCCAGGTTACTTCGCCGTGTGCCTTGACAGGGGCAAGTTTCACCGGCTCTTTTTGGAACTTGGAATTCGCTTTCGCGATCGCTACGGCGCGTTCCGTTGCTTTTTTGATGCCGTCGGCGGTCACCTCGTTCGTAGCGGCAAAGCCCCATGTGCCGTTGGCGATCACCCGAATGCCGGTCCCAAACGACTCACTATTCACGATTCCCTGAACTTTCTTTTCTCGCGTGCTGAGAAATTGGTTCAGGTAACGGCCGATGCGCACATCGGCGTACGTCGCTCCGAGAGACTTTGCCGTGTTCAGCGCCACGTCGGCGAGTTGTTTTTTCTGGCTGGCATCGATGACGGGTTGCAGCATCGCTTCCACCGTAGTGGGCGTACCGAGGGTAGGAATGGACAACAGCATGCCGCCGATGCCAAGTCCTGTCAACTGAACAAAATCTCTTCTCTTCAAGGCCGTAAGGTTATGGTTATTGAATGTTTAAACGGTTGAAATCTTCACAGATGTAAAGTAGTCAAAAAGCAAAAAAGGATACCGATTTGGTATCCTCTCCTGCGCAATAATTATATGAATGGTTCTCCGGGCCGGCCGTCAGCGGGAGAGGGTGGAGAAATCAAACGATGTTTCGAGGAATTTGGTGTTGAATTTTCCGGACCTGAACGTAGCGTTGTCCATCAGGGCGATGTGAAAAGGGATGGTGGTTTTGACGCCCTCGATCACAAATTCCTGGAGGGCCCGTTTCATGCGGGTGATTACTTCCTCGCGGGATTGGCCGCTCACGATGAGTTTGGCAATCATGGAGTCGTAGTTGGGAGGAATGGTGTACCCCGCATAGACGTGGCTGTCGATCCGCACGCCATGGCCGCCGGGCATGTGAAGGTTCGTGATCTTCCCCGGGGAAGGGCGGAAGCCGTTGGCAGGGTCTTCAGCGTTGATCCGGCACTCCATGGCGAAAAGGTTCGGGAAGTAATTGGTCCCGGAGATGGGGACACCGGCCGCCACTTTGATCTGCTCCTTGATCAGGTCGTAATCGGTAACCTCTTCCGTAATGGGGTGCTCGACCTGTATACGGGTGTTCATCTCCATGAAGTAGAAGTTTCCGTGCTTGTCGACGAGGAACTCGATTGTGCCGGCTCCTTCGTAGTTGATGGCCCTGGCGCCCTTGATGGCGGCCTCGCCCATTTTTTCACGAAGTTCCTGTGTCATCACGGGAGAGGGCGTTTCTTCGACCAGTTTCTGATGGCGGCGTTGGATCGAGCAGTCGCGTTCGGAGAGGTGGCAAACCTTGCCGTACTGGTCGCCCACCACCTGGATTTCAATGTGGCGAGGCTCTTCGACGAACTTCTCGAGGTAAACGCCGTCGTTGCCAAAAGCGGCAGCGGCTTCGCGGCGGGCGTCATCCCAGGCTTTCCTGAAGTCGCCTTCGCTGCCGATGATGCGCATACCCTTGCCGCCACCACCGGCCGTGGCTTTGATAATGACCGGATAGCCGATCTCCCGCGCGAGTTTCTGGCCCTCTTCCACAGAACCGAGCAGGCCATCCGAACCGGGAATGGTGGGGACGCCGGCTTTCTTCATGGTATCTTTGGCCGTGGCCTTGTCTCCCATGCTGTTGATCATCCCCGGGGTAGGGCCGATGAACTTGATTCCGTATTCATGGCAGATGGCCGAAAACTCTGAGCGCTCGGAGAGAAATCCATAGCCGGGATGGATGGCGTCGGCATTGGTGATCTCTGCCGCGGAAATAATTCGCGGAATATTGAGGTAGGAATTCTTGCTGGGAGCGTCACCGATACACACCGCCTCGTCCGCAAAGCGCACGTGGAGGCTCTCGCGATCTGCCGTCGAGTACACGGCCACCGTCCTGATGTCCATTTCCCGGCAGGTCCGTATAATGCGTAACGCGATCTCTCCGCGATTGGCAATTAATATCTTCTTGAACATGTTTGCTTATGTCTCTGCCGGGTGGCTTGATCCTTCAGGTTCGCGCTGCCCGGCGTAAAGGGGTTAAGGTTCGATTGCTGGATTTGCAAAAAGCTTAATCAGGCTCTACCACAAACAACACCTGGTCATACTCGACGGGTGTGGCGTTTTCCACCATCACTTTCACGATGGTTCCGGAGACTTCAGATTCGATTTCGTTGAAGAGTTTCATCGCCTCGATGATGCAAACCGTTTGGCCACGCGTGACCTTGTCACCGACCGACGCAAAGGGCGCCGCGTCCGGACTTGAGGAACGATAAAATGTTCCGATCATGGGAGATTTGATTTCAACGGTTTTCTTGCCGGCGGGTTCGGCGGGGCGGTCCGCTTTAGGCGCCGTGGCAGGAACCGGGGCGCTGGCGGCCGGAGCCGCTACGGCCACCGGCGCGGCCGCGCTCTTGAATATCTTCTGGTCGGGTTCGCGCTTTACGTGAAGCTTGAGCTCCTTCGTCTCGATGTTCACTTCATTGAGGCCGGTCGTGGAGATGAATTCGATCAGGTCTCTGATTTCGGATGTTTTCATTTCAGATGGATTAGATGATCCTGCGTCGGCTGATGAACGCGAAGCAGTTGCAGACTTGGTGGCGGCCTTTTTGCCGCTCCGTGACGTATTCTTTTTTGCCATGACGCTTATTTTACACGTTCAATATAATCGCCGGTGCGCGTATCGATTTTGATTTTCTCGCCGGTATTAATAAAGAGGGGAACGCGAATCTCGGTGCCGTTTTCGAGCGTTGCGGCCTTCAACGTACGCGTTGCCGTATCACCCTGCAATCCTGGTTCTGTGTACTGGATTTCCATGATGACATGCGCGGGCGCTTCCGCGGTGATGGGACTCGTCCCGTCCTCAAAAGCAATAAGCAGCGTAACGTTTTCCTTAATGTACTTGATAGAATCGCCAAGCAAGGACTTGTCCAGGTAGATCTGCTCGAAGGTTTGATTGTCCATGCAAACGAGGCTTTCACCATCCTGGTAGAGGTACTGGTACTCCTTGGTTTCTACCCTGAGCATTTCAATGGCGTCGCCGGGTCTGAAGCGGTTTTCAGCAATCTTGCCGTTGCGTATGTTGCGCATCTTTACCTGGTAGAAGGCGCGAAGGTTTCCGGGGGTGCGGTGCTGCAATTCCTCGATCTGCATCACCTCGCCATTGTAGCGAATGAAATTACCTTTGCTTAGATCCGATACGGTTGCCATAATCCAAAAAACGACTTTAAGTTACAAATGAAAAATTTATTCACAAGCCTGCGTACCGATGACGGTGCAGCGTCCTTGTTCAGGAGTCATACGCCCACTTCACGTGCGTTGCGCCCCACGTGAATCCTCCGCCAAAGGCCGCGATGACGAGGTTGTCACCCTTGCGCAGTTTCTTTTCATAATCCCACAGGAGCAGGGGGATGGTCCCCGCTGTCGTGTTGCCATACCGATCAATGTTCATCATCACCCTGTCTTCAGTAATGCCGAGCCGGTTTGCGGTCGCGTCGATGATGCGCTTATTGGCCTGGTGTGGCACGAGCCAGGTGATGTCTTCGCCTTTGAGGTTTTGTTTCTGCACCAGTTCCGCGGCAACGTCCGCCATGTTTGTAACGGCGAACTTGAAGACCGCGGCACCTTCCTGGTAGACGTAATGCAGTCGGGCGTCGACCGTTGCTTGCGACGCGGGCAAACGGCTCCCGCCCGCCTTCATATGCAGAAAGCATTCGCCGCCGCCGTCACTGCGAAGGATGGAGTCCATCACGCCCACGTCCTCC
Source organism: uncultured Roseivirgaceae bacterium (assembly GCA_964551035.1). GTDB lineage: Bacteria > Bacteroidota > Bacteroidia > Cytophagales > Cyclobacteriaceae > Chryseosolibacter. The sequence goes on from CAZKBK010000022.1 coordinate 21,930, forward strand.
GTGGTCGGTTCGAGAAGGACGCAGCCCGCGCCGTCTCCGAAAATGATGCACGTTGTGCGATCGGTGTAGTCGATGATCGCCGACATCTTGTCGCCGCCCACAACAACCACCTTTTTGTATCGCCCCGACTCGATGAAACTCGCGCCCGTGCTCAGGGCGTAAAGGAAACCGGAGCACGCCGCGCCGAGGTCGTAGCTGAAGGCGTTAACGGCGCCCACCGCCGTAGCCACGATGTTCGCGGTGGCGGGAAACGTCATGTCGGCCGTGACCGTAGCGAAAAGGATCAGATCGATCTCCGCGGGATTGATTCCCGTCTTCGCGAGCATGTCTTTCACGGCAGCGATTCCCATTACGGAAACACCCTGGTTTTCGCCCTTCAGGATGCGTCGCTCCTTGATGCCGGTGCGGGTTGTGATCCACTCGTCGGTGGTCTCAACCATCGTTTCGAGTTCCTTGTTGGTGAGCACATAATCAGGAACGTAACCACCGACGCCGGTGATGGCCGCTTTTATTTTAGTCATATTGGTTTAGCCAAGTGGGCAATTCAATGAAATGAAAAATGCCCGGCCGCGAGCCGAGCAAAGTACACGTATCCTCTTTCAGGATACAAACCGTATTCTTTTGTTAATGATGATGAAACCAGAATCAAGTTTGGTATAACCATCAACCGCCATGATCAGGCAAGGACTTCTTTTTCCATCAGCACTTTACCCTTAAAGTAAAGTTTTCCTTCGTGCCAGAATGCACGGTGGGGAAGGTGATGTTCACCGGTGGTCGGGCATACCGCCATTTCCTTGGCCGTCGCCTTGTAGTGCGTCCTTCTTTTATCTCTGCGGGTTTTCGAGGTTTTACGTTTGGGATTAGGCATATCAGCTACAATTTTATTTTAGTTTCTTAAGTTTTTCCCAGCGGGGGTCGATCACATCAGAACCCGCCTCGTCCGTGGTGTCGGACTCCGACGAGTAGATGATCTTTCCTTCGCTGTTTTCCTCCGGTTCGTCCGCATAGCGCGGATGAAGCTTTTTGATCGGGATCTCCAGGCCAATGAACTCATAAATATATTGTCCGAGTTCCAGGCTGTCTGCGTCGCGCTGGATCATCACGATCTCATCGCTGAGTTCCTGGTCGGTCTCTCCATATTTAAACACAACGTGCTTATCCACCCGAACGGGGTAAGAGAACGGATCCAGGCTCCGGTCGCAGATCAACCGGGCGTTCCCGCTTATCCTGAACCTTGCATCCAGGAACGTTTCGTGCTTGTCAAGGTCAACATCGACGCCGAAGTTGCCTTCGGAAACCAGCCCCTGCCCATAGTGCTCAAAAAAAGCGTTACCCACCTCGAAGTGGAAGGTATGGAGCTTGTTGCTCAGGCCGATAATGTTGATCCTGTATTCCCGCATTCCTGTTCCCGCGAAGGCTCTTGAAACAAGTCGGCAAATTTACGAGAATTAATGAAATGGGCAAAAAAGGAGGGATTTCGCCCCTAAACGGTGTATTCGGTCAGAACAATCGATTTAAAGTCATCCCGCGCCAGTTTCCCAAAGTTTTCGACCACATAGTCGATCACATTTTTGCGGAATCCGAGCTTAATGGCAATGTTCTTACAGAAAATGATCTCGCTCTCAAACACATTTTGGTCGGCAAACACCAGCTCGACCGCCGACATCAGGTAGTCGAATTTTTGCTCTACCGACAGGGCGCCGAGGGTTTCAATGGGCTCAGGGTTGCGGATCAGGTCGTTGACAGTGGTTTCGGGGAAATTGCGGTCTTTGGCAATCCGGAAGATGAGCTCCCGCTCAATCTTGGCGAAGTGCTTGTCGGCCTCAGCCAGTTGGATAAGTATATTTAGCTGCTTCTTGGTGACAATGTCCATTTCAACCTTTACTTGATCTCTAAAGCTATAAAATATTAGCGTATAAAGGCGGTTCGCCGGTTAAATGGTCGAATCCAAGTTACCAGACAAGGTTATTTTTCTATGGATGGTTCGCTACGGCGGCGGAAAATTTCGCTGGCCGTAAAAATGGCCTGTCGCATGGAAGTCTCGTCGGCCTGGTTCTTACCGGCGAGCCCGAATGCGGTGCCATGGTCCGGCGAGGTGCGCACCACCGGGAGGCCTGCCGTAAAGTTGATCCCTTCTTCGAAACTGATGGCCTTGAAGGCCACCAGGCCCTGGTCGTGGTACATGGCCAGTACGCCATCATACTTCGCATACTGGGCGGTGCCGAAGAAACCGTCTGCGGGGAAGGGTCCAAATACCAACCTGCCCTTGTTTCGGAAGTCATTGACGATGGGTTTGATGAGTTCGTTGTCCTCGCTTCCAATCAGGCCGTTGTCGCCCGCGTGCGGGTTTAAGCCGAGCACGGCAATGCGGGGCTTTGTGATGCCGAAGTCCTGCTTGAGCGACCGTTCCATGAGGGCGATCTTGCGTTCAATCTTCTCCCTGGTGAGGGCCGTGCTGACTTCCCGCACGGGCACGTGTTCGGTCACAAGGCCCACACGCAGTTTGTCGCTGACCATGAACATCAACGAGTCGGTGGCATTGAAGAATCCCGTGAGGAATTCCGTGTGCCCTTTGAAGGGAAACGCATCGCTGTGGGTAGCCTGTTTGTCGATCGGCGCGGTGACGAGCGCGTCGATAAGCCCCTCTTTGAGTTCTTCGGCAGCCTGCTGCAAGGCGGCGAATGCGGCTTTTCCCGACTCGGGCGACGGCTTGCCGGGAGTGATCTCAAGAGAATCTTCCCAGCAGTTGACAACGTTGATGTGCTTGTGGGTAAATTGCCCTTTGCTTTTCACCTGGGAATAGCTGAACTCTTCTATGTTCAGTTGTTTTTTATAATAAGAAATCACACGGGACGACCCGTACAGGATCGGCGTGACCATCGCCAGCATCCGTTGATCCGCCAGGGCCTTGATCACTACCTCGGGGCCTATTCCATTGAAGTCACCGAGAGATATTCCGATTCGTGGTTTCTGTTGTGCCATTATTATTTTATTCTGTGCGAATTAACGAAAATATCATTAGAAACCGCGAGGTTGCACTGCTGACGCCATCCGTGAAACACCGCCATGAAGTCGAACAAACCATCCGGAAAAGTACGCCCCAAGAAGTTTCTGGGCCAGCACTTCCTCCATGATCAGGGGATGGCGAAAAAGATCGTTGACGCGTTGACGCAGACACCGGGCATGAATGTGCTGGAGATCGGCCCGGGTATGGGCGTGCTCACGCAACATCTGGCGGCGAACACCGACCTGCGTCTCAAGCTTGTTGAAATTGACCGCGATTCGGTCGCCTGGCTTAAAGCGCATTACCCCGGATTGGGAGACGCGCTCATCGAAGGAGACTTCCTCAAACTGGACCTGTCCGGCGTGTTCGACGGACCGTTTTCTATCATTGGCAATTTTCCCTACAACATTTCCTCTCAAATCTTTTTCAAGGTACTTGAAGACCGCGACCGCGTGCAACAGGTGGTGTGCATGCTGCAAAAGGAGGTGGCCGATCGCATTGCCGCAGGTCACGGCAACAAGACCTACGGCATTCTCAGCGTTTTGCTTCAGGCGTTCTACCGGGTCCGGTACCTTTTCAAGGTGCCGCCTGGCGTGTTCACGCCGCCGCCGAAAGTGGTGTCGGCGGTGATCCGTCTCGAACGAAATGAACGCCAGCGTTTGGATTGTGACGAGGCGTTGTTTGTGAAGGTCGTTCGACAGGGGTTCAATAACCGTCGCAAGACCTTGCGCAACGCGCTAAAAAATCTAAATTTGGCGGCCGAGGTTGCATCACTTCCCCTACTGGATAAACGTGCTGAACAACTGTCGGTGGACGATTTCATTTCCCTCACCCTGTTAATCGAAAAGCGTCGTGCAGGAACCACTGATCGAATTTGAACTCACAAAGGAATTCAGGGATCGCTTTCAGATTGCCCTCGACCAGCAGGACGCGACCTTCATTCGCGAAAGCCTGGAGGGGGTAAAAGCCGCGGACATTACGACGCTGCTTTACGAGTTCAATGCAGCGGAATCGAAGTACGTGATGGGGCTGCTGCCGAGGGACCTTCAGGCGGAGGTCATCCGCGACCTGGACTCCGACACCCGGAAAAGTTTCCTGCGTGTGTATGTCACCGATGAGATCGTGGGATTTCTCAATCAGCTTGATTCGGACGACGCCGCGGATATCCTTCACGAACTTCCCGTGAAAGAACGCGAGGAAGTACTCAATGGTCTGGAGGCGGTGTTGCGCACCCAGGTAACGGAGCTGTTGCGGTACGAGGAAAACGTCGCGGGCGGGCTCATGGCCAAGGAACTGATGAAGGCCAGGGTCCACTGGACCGTGGTCAGGTGTATCGAAGAGATCCGCAAACAGGCTGAATATGTTTCCAAGTTCTACACGGTGTATGTGGTCGACGACAACGACATGCTTATTGGCCGCGTAGACCTGCAGGACCTGATCGTGTCGGACGCAAGGACCATCGTTGGCGCAATTTGCGAACGCGACATCATTTCGGTGGAGACCTACTTTGAAGACCGCGAGGTGGTGGAGGTCATGAAGAAGTACGACCTGGAGTCGGTTCCGGTACTCAACGTCAAACGACAACTCGTCGGAAGAATTACCATCGATGACATTGTGGATGTGATTACCGAGCAGGCTGAAGAAGAGCGGCAACTGATGACCGGTATCAGCGAAGACGTCGAAGAAGACGACAGTGTCTGGAAGAATACCCGGGCGCGTTTGCCATGGTTGCTGATCGGTATTGCCGGGGGGCTGATCAACGCAAAGTTCATGGGGCTTTTTGAAGGTGAACTTGCCCGCGTTACGGCGATCGCATTTTTCACGCCGCTGATCCAGGCTACGGGCGGGAATGTGGGCATACAGTCCTCGTCCCTCATCGTGCAGAGTCTCGCCAATCCGGATTTTGTCGACGATGGATTATGGAAGCGCCTTCTCAAGGTGTTTTTCGTTGCCGTCTTCAACGGGCTATTTCTTTCGGTACTGGTGTTCGGCGCCAACATACTTTTGTTCAACGAGTACACCCTGTCCCTGGTGGTGTCGATCGCGTTGTTCGCCGTGGTTGTGTTTGCGTCTTTTATTGGTACCCTCACGCCGCTGGTGCTCAACCGCGCGGGTTTTAATCCCGCGCTGGCCGCAGGCCCCTTCATCACAACCATTAACGATTTACTGGGGCTGACGGTCTATTTTTTTACGGTTCACCTTTTGCTTGTTTAGGCCTTATGAGGAAATGTCTGGTCATCGATCCCATGCATGAAAGCATTATTCCGTTGATGCGGGAAATTGGATGGGAGGTCGACTACATGCCCGACATCACGCGCGAGGAAGTTCGCGCGCGGCACCAGGGCTACGAGGGTCTGATCGTACGGAGCAAGACGCTTGTCGATGCCGATCTGTTGGGAGAAAGCCCATCGGTTCGGTTTGTTGGACGTGCGGGCGCCGGACTCGACAACGTCGACCTGCGCTATCTCGAACGGAAAGGCGTACAGGTCGTCCACGCGGCAGACGGCAATCGGGATGCGGTCGCCGAATTTACGGTTGGCCTCCTGTTGAGCCTGTTGAGAAACATTCCGAAGGCGCATGAAGAGGTAAAGGATGGCGTATGGGACCGTGAAGGGAATCGGGGAGAGGAGCTGATGGGGAAAACCGTCAGCATCATTGGCTATGGAAATATGGGCCAGGCTTTCGCGCAGCGTCTCGTGGGATTTGCATGTAAGGTTTTGGCCTATGATAAATATAAAAGTGGCTTTGGCGGGCCGAACTGTGAGGAAGCCGATATGGAGCGGGTCTTTGCCGAGACCGATATTCTCAGTCTGCATATTCCATTGACGGAGGAAACGCGCACCATGGTGACCCGCGCGTACCTCGGACGTTTTCATAAGCCTGTCATTATGATAAACACCGCTCGCGGAGAGATTGTGCCGATGGATGAACTTGCGATGGCCCTCAAGGAAGGAAAATTGCGGGGGGCGGCCCTCGACGTGCTCGAGAACGAAAAAATAGATAAGCTCACCCCGGCACAGCAGGAATCCTTCAACTATTTGAAGAGTAAGTCTAATGTAATATTCACCCCGCACATTGCAGGCTGGACCTTCGAATCCCATATCAAAATTAACGTAGCTTTGGTCAGGAAAATCAGAGATCTGGGATTGTGATGAAGGGAACGATTTTCTTATCTTGAGACCGTACCACGGAGCCTATGAGTTTTTTTACGAGCCGGATCAAAAAGTGGGCGGAGTTCTGGAACTCCATCATTGAAAAGCCTCTCCTTACGTCCACCATTGTCTTGTTCTGCGTGGCACTGGTCGTAATCGGGCTCAGTCTCCAGTATTATATTGAAGATTTCGACACCTTTATCCAGCAAGTGCTGGCAGAGGCGCACGGTATGATCTTTGACATCGCCGTCATCGGTATCCTCATTTTCTGGTTGAATCAAAATGGTGAAATGCGCCAGCGCATCCGCACCTACAAGGATGAAATTGATGATTTCAGGTTGTGGGAATCCGAGGAAGCGGCTTTTCGTACGGTGGGTAATATCAAACGCCTCAATCGTCACCATATTCATGACATCAACCTGGTGAACTGCTACCTGCCGCGCACCAACCTTAACTACGTCAACCTTTCGGGCTCGAACCTCAATTCCGCGAATGTCTCTCAATCGTCGCTCATTGAAGCGAACCTTGAGAATGCGCGGTTGAACCAGACGAATTTTGAGAACTCGAACCTGAACCAGGCCAATCTTAAGGGAGCATACGCCAGCGGCGCGAATTACAAGGATGCTTTTCTGATCAAATCGCAATTTGAAAACGCATTCCTTATTAAAGCCAACTTCAGCAACGCATTCCTGATGGAGGCCAATCTGCAAAACTGTTATGTGATGGGCGCGGATTTCGAGAATGCGAGCCTCTACAAAGCGGACCTCCGTGGCGCGAAAGGATTAACGGTGGAGCAGCTTTCGAAGGTAAAAACGTTGTACCTCGCCAAATTCGACGACGAGATCCTTGTCCAAATAAAAACGAACCTGCCGGAACTGGTAGGCACGTGATTTTGGTTTACTGATAAATAGTATTACCTTTGTGTCAACAACGGCCTCAATGGTGAGGCCGTTGTTTTCTTTTTTCGTCTCCGCCAGATGCAGGAGCCGAATTTTGTTTTTTATGGCATTTTAAAGTCCAGCGTCATGAGTAAGATTTCATATTACACCAAAGACGGCCTTGAAAAGCTGCGGAATGAACTGAGCGAGTTGAAAACGAAGGGCCGGGCAGACATTGCCAGACAAATCGCCGATGCACGCGACAAGGGTGACCTTAGCGAGAACGCAGAATATGATGCGGCTAAGGACGCGCAGGGAATGCTTGAAGCCAAGATCGCTCAACTCGAAGAACTGGTCAGCAACGCCCGCCTGCTCGACGAAACCAACATCGACACGTCGAAGGTGTCCATACTTTCCAAAGTCACCATAAAGAACAAGAGGAACGGCGCGTCGGTTACCTACACGCTGGTATCGGAAGAAGAAGCCGACCTGAAAGTCGGCAAGATCTCGACCTTGTCGCCCATAGGCAAAGGGTTGCTCGGGAAAAAGAAGGGAGAAACGGCCAAGATTAAGACACCGGCCGGTGAAATGGAATTCGAGGTATTGAATATCGGCTTGTAATCACATTCCCATGGCGAGTATCTTCACCCGCATCATCAATCGTGAACTGCCTGCATACATTGTAGCCGAGGATGAACGGTACATGGCTTTCCTCGATATCAATCCGCTCGTTGTAGGCCACACGCTGGTGATCCCGAAAGCGGAAGTCGACTTTATTTTCGACCTCGATGATGACACCCTCGCGGGCCTGAACGTGTTCGCCAAGAAGGTGGCGCTCGCCATGAAAAAAGCGATTCCCTGCCGCAGGATCGGCGTGGCGGTGATCGGCATTGAAGTGCCCCATACCCACATCCACCTGGTGCCGATGAATACCATGGATGACCTCAACTTCACCCGCCCGAAACTCAATCCTTCAAACGAGGTGCTTGCGGAAACCGCGGAGAAGATCAAAGCCGCGGGCTAAATCCTTTGGGAAGTCTTTCAGAGGAAGTCGATATCGACGTTCAACGGATAACGCATCAGGTACTGTAGTCCCTGCTTCATGGTGAGGTCTTCGAACAACACCTTGTAAAGTGTTCCCGTAATCGGCGCCCGCACGCGGTAGTGATCCGCACATTTCTTTGCGATCATTACCGTGTTGATACCCTCGGCGATTTCGTCCGTGCTTTCCAGTATCGACTTCAACGTTTCCCCCTGGGCCAACCGATAGCCAACGGAGAAGTTGCGACTCAATGAACTGTTGCAGGTGGTGACGAGGTCGCCCACGCCCGCGACGCCGAGAAAGGCTTTGGTGTTCCCACCCAACGCACGCCCGAGGTAGATCATCTCCACCATGCCGCGGCTGATCAACAGTCCCTTGGCGTTTTCACCATATCCCATGCCGCTGAGCGCGCCTGCTGCGATGGCGATGACATTCTTCAGCACCCCGGCAAGTTCCACGCCCACCAGGTCGTTGTTGCCATATACCTGAAAACTATCATTTCGAAGAAGCCGCTTTCCCATCTGGACCACTTCGTTGAAATGGCTGGCAACCACCGTGGCCGCCGGCTGTCCCGCCGCCAGTTCACGCGCCAGGTTGGGGCCTGCAAGGCAGCCCACGCGTACCACGACGCTCTCTTCGAGAATCACTTCGCTCATGGTTTTGACCTGGCTCCGGTCAAGGGTGGCAACGTCGTGAATGGTTTGCCCCGCCGGCAGCTGGAGGTCGAAGCCCTTGGTGCCGTGAATCAGAATATGGTAGGGGTGCAGGTGTGGCGACAGCCGGTGCATCATCGTCCTGAAATGCGAAGAGGGTACAATCGGAAAAATGATGTCGCAACGGTTGGCCACCTCGCCCAGGTCGCTGGTAGGCTCGATGTTCGCATCCATGGCATGGCCACGGTTCTCACCCGCATCCAGAATGTGCCGGACGGTGTTTTCATCGCGGGCGTACAGGAGCACTTTTTGGCGCACGGCCAGCAGATTGGCAACGGCGCTGCCGAAGTTTCCCGCTCCGATGACGCCGACGGGTTTATCTTCAGATAAACTTTTCAAGGTCATAGCCTGCCAGCCGGTTGTGGTAATAGTATAGCGTGCTCAGATCGCGTGTGATGATGTCGCCGTTCTTGTTGAACAGCAGGGGACGCCTAAGGTGGAAAATCCCAACATTCTCCAATCCGAGCTTGATGACGAGGTCAATTTTGCCTTTGAGGTGCGTTGCGCGATTCACCCGGCCCTGCTCCCTCAGCAAATAGATCTGCTTTCGAACTTTCTTGCACATCGCCCTAAAATGCTCGTAGGGAATCGAAAGGTCTTCTTCCGGCAATCGCAACAGTTCGAAAAGATCCAGCTTTGGATGCTGACGCTGCCAAATCTCGAAGGCGACAAAGGCCACCAGGTGACTTGCAAAAACACGGTTGATGCGATGATACTCCGACACAATTCGCTGGCTCAACATTCGTGTGTACTGGTCCTCACGCTGTTTGTCGATAACAATCTCGTTGCCCGTAACGAAATAATCGCGCGTGTGTATCACACGCCCATGCCCGTCGATGCTGTTGCCTTCCTCGTCGACATAATTGCCCAATACATCCAAACCCCTGCCGATCGAAACGGAGATGTTTGAGCCTTTCGTAAAGAATTTGAAGAGGAACTGGAGCAACTGCCAACTGCCGTACTTGTCGTTTTCGGGAAGATAGCGATCCTGGCCTTTGACGGAGAGATAATCGTCGATAAGGTCGGGCGCCTCGAGAACGAAATGATAGTTGAGCGTGACGGGTACGATGAAGATCTTGCGCACCGTTTCGGCTTCGGGATCGCTCAGATAGAGGTTTCGTTGCGCCTCAACGGTGGAACTGAGCAGTCCGAGCTTGAGTTGTTTCTCGATCATGCCCGAGCGCGAACGTGTTCCGCCGGGAAAGAACAAGCTGTGGGCGCCTTTCTGGATGGCCAAAGTGGAGTAAGCCTTGAGCGTTTCAAGATAGGGGAGGTTTTTTTTCCTCCGGTCCACCTTGTAGGCGCCGAGGCTGTTCATGAAATAGGCGAATATCTTGATGTTAAAGAGGTTCAGTCCTGCGCCGTAGATAAATGCCGGCAGTCCGAGCGAATGGATCACCCAGCCAATGAGAATCGAATCGAGGTTCGAGAAATGCGTGGGCACCATGATCACCGTTCCCTTGCGGGCGAGGTTGCGCAACTGCTTCACCCTGCCCACGATGTGGAGTTTATCACGCAGGGTGTACTGGCTTCTGAAAATGGCGCCGAACTTTTTTACCCGCGCGCCATTGAGTAACCTCACGAACCAGAACTTCACCATCTCCCGCGCAAAACGGTAGGAACTGGGCCTGAAATTGCCCGCGATCTCGCCCGCGTAACGGGTAATAATCCGGTGAAGGACGTCGTCGGCCTTGCGTTGCGCTTCTTCCGAGGTCTTGCTGGAAAGCACAACAAGTTCATCTTTGATCGACGACCAGAACCGTGACTCGTCCGGTGGGTCCACCCGCCACCGGTTGCGCTTCATGCGCTGTTGTTCGCGATACACCGTGGCCTCGAGTTCGTCGATCAGTTGTTTGGACGTGGGCCTGAGATGTTTGGCCTGCCGGAAAGCGTGGTTGGCGACCTCCTCGAGAAACTCCTTGCGATTGCGACTTAACTGGTAGACAGGCCAGTCGGGAATACCCTCCAGAATGGGCTTGTACCGCTTATTCTTGTTTTTCTTTTCGGCGACTTCCATCGGGACGGCAAAATAACACAATTTTCAACGTTTTACGGCTGTTCCCCTTCCGCCCGGAGTTGGGCCGCGTGGAGTGATTGCCCCATGTCATCGAAGCGCTTCAGCGCCTGTTGAACAAATTCCGCATCAAGCAGGTGGACAAGTTCTTCTTCGCCGGTTACGTCAAACTCGCTGATTTTGAATGTTTGCTCGAATAAGCCGCGTTCCATCTTGATGATGTAGCGGTTGTTCCAGGCGTACAGGGTTACCTTGCACCCTTCCACCACGTTTTCACGGATAACGCGCATGTTATTATTTCGGATAGAAGGTCAAAGGTAGTGTGCAGGGACCACAAACCGCGAACACACGCCGCGAGATGTCAGCGCATTCCGTTTTCGGTTCAATTTTCGGGAGGCGTGAGCCGGTTCTTTACCGTTTCGAGTTCATCCTCGAGATTGCGATAGACGGGACTGCTGTGGAGGTTGTCGCTTTTCATTTGCCGGATAAGCTTTTGAAGTTCCGCTTCTCTCTTCCTTAGTGCGGCCTTCATGGCTTTTGGGTCGGGTTTCATCTAATCCTATCGGGAGTGTGGTCAATTTGGGTGATGCAATTTATCAGATAAAATGTGAAACACGGAAGCCCCTACCAATTTTTTCAGGATCACCGCGTGGTATAGGAAGCCGGGGTGCTTGTTCGCGTCTCGTTTGCTTTTCAATAACCTCCTGTGCCGGACGGGGTTGGGGACCGGCCCGTGTCCATCACTTTAATTCCGCCAGAACGGATCAAAGTCAAAAGAATTCATTAAAATTCAGACTAATTTTGGCGATTAGCCGTTACTTTGATATTTAAAGGCGGGCGGGTATGGCGTTTTAGGAGGTAAAATTTCGACCCGTTTATCCTGAGTTTTTTCGTCCTGGGCATGAAATTGAGTTTGCTGCTTCGAAAGCTGTTCCTTTCCGTGATAACGATGCTGGCTTCCACGGCGCTGGCATGGGCTACCCATTTGCGTGCCGGCGAGATCACCGTCGAGCGCGTCAGTTGCAACAGCAGGACGTTCCGGATTACCATCACCGTTTTCACCAATACGGTTAATACCAATGTGTTATTTGGCGGCGAAGACGACTGGCTCGACTTTGGCGATGGAAGTGAGCCGCACCTGGTTCCCGAGCAGGAGAATGTGCTTCGGCCCGACCTGGGCGTGGGAATCGCCATGGCGTCATATACCTTTACGCACACCTACCTCGCCGACGGAAGCTATACCATCAGCTACCACGAGCCTAACCGCAATGGCGGGGTCCTGAACATGGATGCGTCCGTGAACACGCGGTTCTATATCGAGACCAAGATCATCATCGATCCCTATCGCGGATGCAATAACACCCCGAAGCTGCTGGTTCCGCCCATCGATCAAGCCTGTACCGGCGTAGCGTGGTTTCACAATCCCGGGGCATACGATCCGGACGGCGACAGCCTTTCGTACAGACTGGTCGTTCCTTTCCGCGCACGCTCACAGGAAGTCATCAACTACCAGGATCCCACCGCTCCGAAATTCTATACCAACTACTCGACCGGAAACGAAGACGGCACGGATGAGCCGATGTTCTTTATCAACCCCGTCGACGGCCTCATCACGTGGGATGCACCGGGGACGGCCGGAGAATACAACATCGCCTTCATTATCGAAGAGTGGAGAAAGATCGATGGCGTGTGGGTAACCAACGGCTTTGTCCGACGCGACATGCAGGTCATCGTCGATGAGTGCGAGAACGAACGGCCGGACCTCGAAGTACCCGACGACGTTTGTGTGGAGGCGGGAACGACATTGACGGCGGTAATCCGGGGAACGGATTCCGACGGGGATCCCGTGAAGATCGAAGCCTTCTCGGAGATCCTCAACCTGGCCCCGGCCCAGTCGCCGGCGTCGTACACACCCGCCGACGGGGAATTCATTCCATCGCCCGCGGAACTTCACTTCGAATGGACCACGACGTGCGAACATGTCAAAGAGCAGCCCTACCAGGTAGTTTTCAAGATTACCGACGATTCACCCACGGGCTCCAAACTTGTCACTTTCAAGACCTGGAATATCCGGGTGGTCGGTCCTGCACCACAGTGGGTAGATGCCCAGACCGACCTCGGCGACCGCGCCGCCGTCCTGGAGTGGGATCCGTATTTCTGCGACAACGCCGAGGCCATGCAGATCTGGCGAAGGGTGGACAGTTTTCCATTTGAGCCCGACTCGTGTCAAACGGGCATGCCTGATTTCCTGGGGTATGAACTCGTTGAGACCCTCGATCTTTCGGATACGCCTGCGGTGACCTACACCGACGACAACAACGGCGCCGGCCTGAATTACGGCGCCCAGTACTGTTACCGGCTGGTGGCAACGTTCCCCGCGCCCCGGGGTGGCGAGAGTTATGTCTCCGCGGAAATCTGTATCGACCCCATCCGGGCGGATGTGCCCGTCATCACCAATGTTTCGGTTGACCGGACGGACCCGGAAAATGGAGAAGTGACGGTCCGGTGGACGAAGCCCTTCGACATCGACCGCGGTCAATACCCCGAGATCGAATACCAGGTACTTCGCGCGGACGGATTTACGGGAACCACCAACCTTACCCCCGTTCACCCCGGACACAAGGCGGAGAATGACACCGTCGTGGTGGATGATGACGAAATCAACACACACGGCAATATTTATAATTACCGGGTGGTGTTGTGGGCAACCACGGCCACCGACCCCGGCACGTTTGAGGCCATTGATACATCCGCGGCGGCGTCAACGGTAAGGCTGGAAGCTGCCGGCGGTATCGGAAAGATTACCCTGAACTGGTCGGCGATCGTCCCCTGGTCGAACATCATACAAACCGAGCCGAACGAGCACATCCTTTATCGGGGCCCCGAGGGCGCCGACGAATCTGCCATGGTTGAGTTGGCGACCATAGACCCCACCGCGGGGCTTACGTATGTCGATGACGGACTGGAGGAGACGGATACTTATTGCTATCGCGTGCTCACGCGCGGCGCTTATGGAAACCCCCGCATACTTGAGCCACTGGAGAATTATTCGCAGATCATTTGCGCGGGCGTGAATGACTCGATTCCCCCCGACTGCGTCCTGGAGGTTTCCATCGAACTTTCCGACTGCGAAGGTGTCACCGAGGAGCCATGCGCGGGCGGAATCTATGAGAATGTGATTTCCTGGAACAGGCCGCCGCTGGAGTGCGCCGCGGACCTCATGGGATATCGGATCTACAGGGCTACCGAGCGCGATGGCAACTACACCTGGATGAACTGGACGGGTATTGTACTCGACACATTCCTCATCGACCGCGGCCCCACCGGCGACGGGCTCAGGTCGCGCGCGTATTGTTATAAGGTAGCCGCGGTGGATGGGTCCGGCAACGAGGGCCCGCTAAGTGAACCGATGTGCAACGACAACTGTCCGTATTATGAACTGCCCAACGTCTTTACGCCGGGAAATCGCGGTTCCGTGGTGGATTGCAACGACTTGTTCAGCGCGTTCAGTGACCGAAACTTCGCAGGTGAAACCGGCTCGGAAGGGTGTCCGACCGTAGAGGATGCCGCCAAGCGGTGCCCGCGTTTTGTGGAGCAAGTCAATTTCAAGGTGTATAACCGCTGGGGAAAACAGGTGTACACCTATCGCTCTGGCGGAGAGAACACGATCTACATCGATTGGAACGGCCGGGGAGACGACGGCGTTGACCTTACGGAAGGCGTGTACTACTACGTGGCGGAAGTTACCTTTGATGCCATCGAGCCTTCGAAACGCCATCAGGTCATCAAGGGGTGGGTCCACCTCATACGATGACAGAACACCCCAGCCACCTGGTTCTTTTTGACGGCGTCTGTAATCTTTGCAATGGCGCCGTCAGGTTTATCATCCGCCACGACAGAAAAGGAAAATTCAAGTTTGCTTCGTTGCAGTCAACGGTGGCCAGAAAAATACTTGAGCAGATCGGCGGGCGCCCCGGCGGCGACCTTTACAGTATCGTGCTGATCAGGGACGGCAAGGCCTTCGATCGGAGCACCGCGGCCCTTGAAATCGCCCGCGACCTGTCTCCGCCCTGGCACTTGCTGTATAGTTTCCGCGTGGTGCCGAAATTCCTTCGCGACGCGGTTTACAAACTCGTCGCTGTGAATCGGTACCGCATCTTTGGAAAAAAGGACGCCTGCATGATCCCCACGCCCGAACTGCGCGCACGGTTTGTTGAATAATATGCTGCATGAACTGCGGAACAGGAATCCGGAAACTAACAGACACTTTTTCTATTTTTGCCCCTTAACCAGACGACTACAGCATGACAGCGTACCTCTTCCCCGGACAAGGCGCCCAATTCCCGGGTATGGCCAAAGACCTCTACGACGCCAATCCCAAAGCAAAAGGGCTCCTTGATCAGGCGAACGCAATCCTCGGATTCAACATCACAGACGTGATGTTTTCGGGGACAGCCGATGAACTCAAGCAAACCCGTGTAACCCAACCCGCGATCTTCCTTCACGCGGTATCGCTCGCACTCACCAGCGAGACGTTCGCGCCGCAGATGGTGGCGGGCCATTCGCTGGGTGAGTTTTCGGCGCTGGTGGCCAACCAATGCCTCTCCTTTGAAGACGGCCTCAACCTTGTCTACAAGCGTGCGATGGCGATGCAGCATGCATGCGAGATGAATCCATCGACGATGGCGGCAATCCTCGGTCTCGACGACGCGCGGGTGGAAGAGATCTGCGCTGAAATCAAGGATGAAGTGGTTGTGCCGGCAAATTATAACTGCCCGGGACAACTCGTGATCTCCGGAACCCTCCGCGGCATCGATATCGCCTGCGAAAAAATGAAGGCTGCCGGCGCGAAGCGTGCGCTACCCCTCCAGGTCGGCGGCGCGTTCCATTCGCCCCTGATGGAACCTGCCCGGGAAGAGTTGGCCGCGGCCATTGAGAATACCACCTTCAGGAATCCAACCTGCCCGGTATACCAAAACGTTTCCGCAAAACCATCCACCGATGTAGGGACGATCAAGACCAACCTGATCAACCAGCTCACAGCGCCGGTACGCTGGACACAGTCCGTGCAGCAGATGTCCGCCGATGGTGCGGTCACGTTCATCGAGTGCGGGCCGGGCAAGGTGTTGCAGGGTCTTGTGAAGAAGATATCGCCGGCGGCGGAAGCCACGAGCCTCTAGTCTACGGGTGTAACCGGCAACGGGTCTTCGCAAGCGTCGAGCAGCTCGCGCACGGTGCGCTTCAATAGGGGATGCTGAAGGCCGGGGGCAAGTTCCGCAAGCGGCGCAAGCGCAAACCTTCTCATCGGAATGCCTGGATGGGGTATGGTCAAATGCGGTTCGTTGATGACCATCCCGCCAAACAGCAGGATGTCGATGTCGATGGTCCGCGGTCCCCATTTGACAACGCGTTCACGTCCCAGTTTTTTTTCGATCAACAACAAATGGTGAAGCAGTGCCTCCGGCGACAATTCGGTGGATACTTCAACCACCTGGTTGAAGAACTCCGGCTGATCCTCCTTGCCCCACGCCGCGGTCTTGTACAGCGACGATTGCCGCGAGATCGCGCAGGCCTGGCTGATGAACCGGCGCGCTTCCGCGAGGTTTGTCGTGCGGTCCCCGATGTTGGAGCCCAGCAATAAGAAAACACCGTTGTTCATGGCCCTTGTGCGTACAAACTTACTTTTTTATTCGCTTGAGGATTGCTTACTTTTGAACTTTAATCGCTTCGTATTATGAGTTTTGGACGCGCATACTTTTCATCATGCCTGGGAGCGCTGACGGCGCTGGTGGGATTTTCCCTTGTCGCATTCTTGTTGTTTATTCTCATTATCGGCAGCCTGGGCGCCGAGGATGAAGTGGTCGTCAAAGATAATTCGGTGCTTCACCTTCGTCTTGATGCCGAGTACTCGGAGATTCAGCCCGACATTCCCTTCGAAGGTATTCCCGGTTTGGGCGCGCAGGTACCGCGAATCGGACTCCTGCAATTGAAGGAATCCATCGCTCATGCGAAAGAGGACGAAAAGATAAAGGGAATATTCGTTGATGTCAGTTTTCCGATGACGGGCTTCGCCACGCTTGAGGAAATTCGCCAGTCGTTGCTCGACTTCCGCGAAAGCGGCAAGTGGGTTGTCGCGTACAGCGAAGTGATGTCGGAAGGCGCGTATTACGTTGCCTCGGCGGCGAATGAAATATACCTCAACCCGGAAGGTGAAGTAGAGTTCAACGGGCTCGTGGCCAATGTATCATTCTTTAAGAAACTTCTCGACAAGCTTGAAATAAAGCCTCAGGTCTTTCGCGTCGGTGAATTCAAAAGCGCCGTCGAGCCGTTCCTGCGTGAAGAAATGAGTGCGGAGAACGAACTTCAGCTTTCGAGCATGCTCAACACGATCTACGACCACATGCTCACCGCCGTCTCGGAAACGCGGGACATTCCCAAAGAAAAACTCAACACATTGGCCGAGACGATGGAAGTGCGCAGCGCAGCCTCGGCGAAAGACGCGGGGCTCATTGACGGCCTTTTTTATAAGGATGAGATGGATAGCAACCTTCGGGAACGCCTGGGCATCGGCGCGGAGGATAAGATCGATTTCATCAAGTACCACCAGTATCGCAAAAGCTTTTCCACCTACAAGTCGACCCGCGACGAGGTGGCGGTTGTCGTTGCCGAAGGCGCCATCCTTCCCGGCACGGACGATGGCTCCGGCAATATCATCGCGGCGGAAAGCTTTATTCAGGAGATCCGCAAGGCCCGCCTCGACGACGACATTAAAGCGATCGTGTTGCGCGTGAATTCGCCGGGTGGCGAGTTTCGCTCGTCGGACATGATCTGGCGCGAGATCGAGCTGGCCAAAGAAGCAAAACCCGTCATCGCTTCGATGTCGGATTACGCAGCTTCCGGTGGCTACTACCTCGCGATGGGATGCGACACCATCGTGGCCCAGCCACAGACCATCACGGGTTCCATCGGCATCTTCGGCGTTATCTTTGACCTCAGCAGTTTCCTTGAGAACAAGATCGGCGTCACGTTTGATGAAGTCCGCACCGGACAATATGGCGATACCTACACCGTAACACGGCCGCTCTCTCCGGCGGAGCGCAGCATGATCCAGAAGATGCTGGAAGAAAACTACGCCACTTTTACGTCGAAGGCGGCGGAGGGACGCGACGTCCCCGTCGGGGAGATCCTCGAGATCGCCTCGGGGCGTGTGTGGACGGGCGCGCAGGCGCAGGAACGCAAACTCGTCGACATCCTCGGCGGCATCGATGACGCCATCCACATCGCCGCGACGAAGGCGGGCATCAGCGACGACTACCGCGTGCGTTACTATCCGCAGCCAAAACCTTTCCTGGAGGAACTGCTCGGCCAGTTGGATGGTGTGACCGCCAACAAGATCGACGCCGAACTCGGCGACCTCCGCCTGTGGTATCAGAAGTACAGGAAGATCGAGTCTTACCATGGTTCGCAGGCAAGACTTCCTTTTGAAATGCAAATTCACTAACGCGCACTTTGCCAATGACACCCATCAGAAACGACTGGACCCGGGAAGAGATTGCCGATGTCTACGGAACTCCCGTTATGGATTTGATCTATAAGGCGGCTAGCGTGCATCGCGCGTACCACGATGCCGGCGAGGTCCAGGTGTGCACGCTGCTCTCCGTGAAGACCGGCGGATGTCCCGAGGACTGCGCCTACTGCCCACAGGCCGCCCGTTACCACACGGACGTTAAAGTGCACAAGCTCCTTGAAGTGGATGAAGTGCTCGCGCGCGCGAAGGAGGCGAAAGATGCCGGCAGCACGCGCTTCTGCATGGGCGCCGCCTGGCGCGAGGTGCGCGACAACCGCGACTTCGACAAGGTTATCGACATGGTAAAGGGCGTGAATGGCCTGGGCATGGAAGTATGCTGCACCCTGGGCATGCTCACGCCGCATCAGGCCGAGCGTCTCCGCGAAGCGGGATTGTATGCCTACAACCACAACCTCGACACGAGCGAGGCGTTTTACGACGACATCATCACCACCCGCAACTATGACGACCGGTTGGACACGCTCGAGAACGTCCGCAAGGCGCGCATCTCCGTGTGCTCCGGAGGTATCATCGGCATGGGGGAAGTCGAAGGCGACCGCATTGGCATGTTGCACACGCTGGCCACGCTGCCCGAGCATCCCGAGTCGGTGCCCGTCAACGCGCTCGTGCCCGTGGCCGGTACGCCCCTGGAGAATCAGCCGAAAGTTTCCGTGTGGGAAATGGTGCGCATGATCGCCACCGCCCGCATCATCATGCCGAAGGCCATGGTGCGGCTCTCCGCCGGACGTGTAAGGATGACGTTGGAAGAACAGGCCCTTTGCTTCATGGCCGGCGCCAACAGCATCTTCGCCGGCGACAAACTGCTGACCACGCCCAACCCCGGCTACGTCGAGGACCAGCAAATGTTCCAGACGCTTCAACTCCGGCCGAGGCGCGCGTTCAAAGACACCGAAGCGGCGGTTGGCGGGTAACGCGCATACAACAACACTGGCTGAAAACGTAAAGGGGTCCTTTTCCCGTCACCGATCAAGGCGCAACCTTCTACATGGGGCTGAACCATAATTGCGGCGACCCTTCGAAATTGCTCAGGCCTCGACAAGCTCGGCCACCGGGGATTTTTTGCGGGAATGCGGCTCCCTCCGGTCGCCGCCAAATGCACGTTGGGGAATAAGGCACCTCCTTTACCAACCAACCCGCGCGTAACGTTTCACCGCTTCCATCCATGCCTACGCTTTGCTTCGGCAGGCAAGCCATGCCTATGCTTCGCTTCGGCAGGCAAGCCGGCAACGGGCTACCCATCGAAAGCCCTAGTCATTCCACAAGGCCGGGATTAAATTTGCTCAGGCCTCGACAAGCTCGGCCACCGGGGATTTTTTGCGGGAATGCGGCTCCCTCCGGTCGCCGCCAAATGCACGTTGGGGAATAAGGCACCTCCTTTACCAACCAACCCGCGCGTAACGTTTCACCGCTTCCATCCATGCCTACGCTTCGCTTCGGCAGGCAAGCGACTGGCTACCCATTGAAAGCCGCACCCCTCCACAACGCCAGGATCAACTCACCTCTTCCCCGATGGAGATTCAGAATTCGATTCGCGTTGCGCCCTTCGGGTAATAAATTTATTGCCCCCGATGACAAAAATTGCATATAGTGATACGGCGATAAGTCCTATCTCAATCGTTTGGTCCGGGCTGCGCGTAACAAAGTATGCGCCCGCCGACCCAAACAACGCTGACATAAGAAAGCACCAGCCGAGTATGAAGTATTTATGCCTTGGTTTCATGATACTGCCATCATGATCGCCGCAGTTGCTGATGTGATCGCCGCGGACCCCCCAGTTACAGCAATCCAAAAACCCCATCCGACAAAGGGTACAATGACAGCCGTGGATGTTGAAACTCCGACAATAACGCCAGCGGCGACGTCGCCGGCCGCCACAAGACCCCAGTTAGCATCACCAAAAAAAATTTACAATGATTCCGGATGGGCTTTCCGATCGGGAACGATCATGGGTGAGATACGGGAATCGCAGAATAAAGTTGGGTAATTTACTTTGAGAATGCAAGGAGGCAACAATGTTTTTGTTTCCCGCTGATCGAATCGCTAAAAGTAAGTGTCGCACAAATCTTACTCCACAACGCAACCAGCAACTACTGGCCGCCTAACCGCTTATGTTCCACCCGGACCCTTTCCTACGCCCGTCCGTCGGCTGAATCATATTTCCCGACTTACCCAAGCAGCGCCACAGTCTGTACAGGTATGCTTTTTTCCCTATCGGCTGTGTAACAGGTACGCGTAGCCGGTTGGAATATGAGAAAATGGATTTTTTGTGCGGTGTTGGGATGGTTCTTTCATCATGCGCATGCCCAGGTAGACACCACTTACATCTATAGCAACAATAAACCCTACGGGTCGCTCGACATCCGCATTGCAAAGTCGCCGGCAAACTATTACTACCTGCAGGAGGACAAAACCTTCAGCTTCCGGGAGAGCGCGCCGGGGGTGAAAACGCAAACCTACCTCGACATGACCGGCTGGGATTCCTCGCCCTACGGCCAGGGCAATCTCCGGGAGAAAGGGGCAAGCACCGACGCCTTCGTGATGAACTATCGCTTTCTCGTGCCCGAGGGCTACAACCCGGACTACGCGCCCGGATATCCCCTCATCATCATGTTTCACGGACTGGGAGAGCGCGGCAACTGCTGGGACGATTTCTGCTACCACGCGGACCAGGCCTACGACCCGCTCACCAACAACCCGCCGGCGCCGACGGCGAGCGACCACCAGTTGCTCAACAATGACCACCAGCTTTCCAACGGCGGCGCGGTACACCTCGGCGCCCGCAACCTCGCCGGCACCAAACTACCCGACGACGAAAGCCTGCACGAGCGCGCCTTTCCCGGGTTCGTCCTGGTCCCGCAGAACCTCAACGGCTGGGACATCAAATCCGTCCAGGATGCGTTGAGACTATTGCGGCTCTTCATCAAACGATACAACATCGACCAGGACCGGGTGTACATACACGGCCTCTCCAACGGCGGTCAGGGTGTCTATGAAACCATTAAGCGCGCGCCCTGGATGTTTGCCGCCGCCATCACCATGTCGGCCATCAGCGATGCCAACATCATACAGCAGAACATGACGGGCGCCATCGCGCACATTCCCCTGTGGGCGTTCCAGGGCGGACAGGATACAAATCCCTACCCGCAGAAGACTGAATATTATATCCGCCAGTTTCGCGACGCGGGGATGGTGGTGCGCTACACGAAGTACGACGAGCTGGGTCATGGCACCTGGAACACGGCCTACAACGAGCCCGAGTTCTTTTCCTGGCTGCTGGGCCGCAACCGCGCCCAGATCCACGCCTACGCGGGCAACCCCGTTCTGTGCGGTAGCGAGGGCGTTGAACTCTCCATGCCGGTAGGATTTTACGCCTATGAATGGCAGCGCGATGGCGCCCCCATCGCCGGCGCAAACGAAGCGAACTATTCCGCTACCCAGCCTGGCAAATACCGCGGCCGGTTTTCCCGCGTTCCCAATCCCAATTCAGCCGACTGGAACCAATGGTCGAAAGCGATCGAAGTGAAGCAGGGGGAGGGACTGCCCGCCGCGGAGATCCGCCAGATCGGCACCGTGGTGCTCAAAGACCTCAACGGCAACGGCAACGCCCACCTCCGGGCTACGGGCGACTACAGCCAATATTACTGGTACAAAGACGGCAAACTCATCGACTTCCCCGGCATGCAGGACGACACGATCCGGAGCCCCGTCCTCGCGCCGGCCATGGGCAACGGTGCCTACACGCTGGTGACCTCCAACTACGGCAGCTGCAAGAGCCCGCCATCGCCCCCCTTGCACGTGTTCTTCAACAACTCGGCGCCCGTCGACATCACCGCGCCCGCGAACCTCGCCGCGGAAGCGAAGGGACCGAGCGCTACGCTGACGTGGACAGACCAGTCTCAGGATGAGGGCGGATTTGAACTCTGGCGCCGGCGCAAGATGCCAGAGGGTTCATTCACCCCCTGGGAGATGGCCGTGCTCACCGCGCCGAATGCCACACACTACGACGACGTGGCACTGCTGCCCACCACGCAGTACGAATACCGCATACGGGCGGTGAGTTCGACCGCGCGGTCGGACTATTTTCCGGAGACTTCCGCGGTATCCGTGCAGACGGAAACCGACGATGAGGCGCCCACCGCGCCGGAATACTTCCACGTGCGCAGGACCGGCGTGCAGCGCGCGCACCTCACCTGGTCAGCCGCTGCCGACAACGCGCTGTTGCGCGATTACGTCATCGCGTATAACGGCCAGTCCGTGCCCACGCACGCCACCGACACCGCCATCGTGCTGACGGACCTCCCGCTCAACGAAGTGTTGTCGATCACAGTGAAAGCACGCGACGCCGCCGGCAACCTGAGCGAGCCTTCGCCCGCGGTCACGCTCAACATGCACCTCGCGGGATTGTTCTACCAGCACAGCACCGGCTTCGTGCAGACCCTCGACTCCGTGAACTGGGACCTCCCCGAATTCACCGGCATGGTGCTGCGCTTCACCCTCGATCCGAAGACGCAGGAAGACTATTTCAACTTCCGCTTCGACGGGTTCCTCTACATCACGCAGGGCGGATCCTACCAGTTCCGGCTCATCTCCGACGATGGCAGCAGGATGTATTTCGACGGACAGCGCATCATCAACCACGACGGCATGCATGAACTGAGCGCCGCGCAGAGCGCCAACCGCCAGCTCGCGACGGGAGCGCACAGGATCACCGTTGACTTCTTCGACTACATCGAGACCGACAGCCTGGGCGTGCAGTACCGCGGCCCCGACACCGGCAACGCATGGACGACGATCACCACCGACGTCCTCAAAAGCGCGGAGGACGTGATCACGTCCGTGGCGGACCCCGTGGGCGGGGACGTTGTGTTGTCCGTGTTTCCCAACCCATCGCGGCGCGGAAACATCAACGTGAAAGTGGAGACCGCCATGCCGGCGCCGGTACTTATCCAGATGCTCGATCCCGCCGGCCGGAGCATACTTGCCGAAACCTTCGAGCCCTCAGCCCTCGAGGCGGGCATCACATTGTCCCCGCCGAATTCCCTGGCGGAGGGAATCTACCTGATCACCGCCACGCAGGAGGGGAGGGTGAAGCGGGCTCGCCTTGTGATCGGGCAATGAGCGCCCTCATTGCTTCTCAACTCATCACTCGCTACTCAACTTCCGGCTTCGGACATCGTGAACCCAACTTTGGGCGGCCCCTCGTTCTTCGGGCCAGGCTTTTCACTGCAAGTCCTCGCCCTCGGGCGCATGCCCCTGCACATTCCCCGGACAGCAATGACTCCGAACTTCAAACTTCAAACTAACAACCCTCCGTGTCTTCGCGCCTTCGTGGCTACCCTCGCCCCGACCTTTCCACAACGTCGTCGTTTCCCAAAAAACGCTATCTTTATCTTCAATGGAAAAAATCCGCTATGAAGTTTCTTGCCCTGTTGCTCCTGATCCCGGCGTGCTCCGTTGCGCAGACCTTCAACGAAGAAGTGGGACCCAGGCTCTGTGAATGTTTTCACGGCATCGACCGCAGTCAACTGCACCGCGATGTGATGAGCAACATGGCCCAGGCATGCGTGTTTCCGCTCCTCACCGAGTTCGAAGACGAGTTGATCGCGGCGGTCGCTGATACCGTGCAGGGCGAAATCACCGATGCCACCAGCCAGCGTATCGCCGAAGCCCTGGGCCTGCAGATGCTCCGCGCGCTCGTGCGCGAGTGCGATGCCTTCTTCCACTACGCCGACACCGCCCGCGCGGAGCGCATGGTGGAAGATACCGAACCCGCGGATATCGACTCGCTGACCAACGCCATCGCAGCGGCCCCCACCCCTGAGAAGTTCTTTGCCCGCGCGCGCGAACACTTCCGAAACGGCGACCACGCCCAGGCTACGGCCGACCTCGACCGCGCCATCGCCGCCGACACCGATGACGCCGACGCCTACCTGATGCGCGGATACATCGCCGAACAGGGCGGCAACTACGACCAGGCCCTGCGCGACTACAAAACGGCGACGGCAATTCATTCCAAGGGAGCCAGGAGCTTTCTCTTCCTGCTGATCTGCGAACGGAAGATGGAGTAAGGGAATCGCTGCGCTTTGTGCGAAGGAAGCGGAGGCCGCGGAGTTTTACCGCAAAGGTTTCTTATGTGTAACCTCATCACATTGAGATCAAAATATGCTTTGCGAACCTCGGCGTCCTTAGCGACATTGCGGTAAAGCCTTGCGTCCCTTTGACCCCCGAAACCCAAACCCGCCACCGCAATGAAAACCGCCATCATCCGATTCGTCGCCGTGCTGTTTCTCGCCATGAGCATATACACCCCGTTGCCCGGATTGATCCTCGCCGCCGATGGCAACGGCGTCGCGATCTTTATGGCACTCGTTCCGGTATTTTACAAGACTTGTGTCGCGTTGTATTTCCTCGTTCAGGGGATACGCGAACTGCAGGGCAGGATCTTTAATGCACCGTGGCTGCGCGTGGTGGCGGTGCTGTTCGAGCTGATGACCATCGCCGGCATTGTCATGACCATGAACACCATCCGGAACGCGCTGGATATCGCCGACGCGGCGCCGGCGCTTGCGTTTTACCTGGTATACCTGTTCCTGATGGCCTTCCTCCTTTGGAAAGACGTGTCCCTGCTCGCCAACCGAACCACCTACCCAAAAGGGTGAAAAAAACCCCAAACCCGAACCACAACGACGCCCAGGCTCATCACTCGTCATTCTCCGCTCATCGCTCTAAATTCAACTTCAGGATTCTCGATTCCGGATTCTGAAGCCGGAAGGACGAAGCGGGAAGTTGAGTTGAGAATTATGAGAGACGAGTGACGCGTTAGAACATTGGCCCCTGGGAACCCGACCACAACGGCGCCCAGGCTCATCACTCGTCATTCTCCGCTCATCACTCTAAATTCAACTTCAGGATTCTCGATTCCGGATTCTGAAGCCGGAAGGGCGAGGGAAGTTGAGTTGAGAATTATGAGTGTAGAATGACGCGTTATGAACGTTGGCCCCTGGGAACCCGACCACAACGGCGCCCGGGCTCATCACTCGTCATTCTCCGCTCATCACTCTAAATTCAACTTCAGGATTTTCGATTCCGGATTCTGAAGCCGGGAGGGCGAAGCGGGAAGTTGAGTTGAGAATTATGAGAGACGAGTGACGCGTTATGAACATTGGCCCCTCCAAACTCTGAAACTCCAAACTCTGAACTCTGAAACTCCAAACTCCAAACTCCAAACTCCAAACTCCAAACTCTGAACTAAAACCTCCGAACGCCGCGTCTCCTTGCAGCGCAAAAAAAATAACCCCGACCTTCCGGCCGGGGTTTGAGAGAGGGTCTCTCGTGATGGGCTCTCAATGCATGTCTAAAGATAACCGCCAGGCGGTGAGTTGATACTTTCGCCTGCAAAATATTAGGAAAATAGATACGTTGGTTGTCAGGTTTTCCTGATAAAATGATCCGATAGCCCTGAAGTTATGTGATTCTCCCGCTATTCTTCATATCTTCATCGTGATGATAGCGGATAAACTCAACATACTTGTCGTCGATGATGAAGTGCTGCTGCGGCAGGGATTGAGGACGATGCTGGAGAAGGAACCATTTGTGGGCATGGTCTACGAAGCCGCCACCGAAGACGAGTTCAGTGACCGCTTGTCGCGGTATGCCATCCATTTCATCCTGCTCGACATCCGGCTGAAGACCACGACGGGCTTCGAGCTGCTCAAGAAACTCCATAGCCTGGAGCGACACCCGTACGTCATCGGCCTTACCGGCCTCGACGGCACGGAAGCCATCATCCACTTGCTGAAGGCGGGCGTTCAGGGCGTGGTCTACAAACTCGACGGCTACGGCGAGGTTATCAGCGCCATTCGCAACATCCTTCAGCGCGGAACCTACTTTCCCGAGAGCATCATGAAGATCATCCAGGCGAACGCGGGCAGGTGGGACGAAGTGCCCACGGTAACGCTGAACGAAACCGAAATGAACATGCTCACCGCCATCGCCCGCGGGGAGACCACCAAAGAGATCGCCGTAGAATACAAGATGAGCCCCGCTACCGCTGAAACATACAGGATCAGGCTGCTGAGAAAGGTGGGTGTCCCAAACACCGCCGCACTGCTGGCCTATGCATTTCGCAACGGAATCCTGTAACCCGCTGTCACGCCCCTAGCTGCAGGCGGGCAAGTAAACCTTTTTGCCCCTGACGGTACTCGATATCACCATGGAGGGCAAGGGTGCGCATTTTCAACGTGTTGTTTTTCTTTTTGAGTTTTGAGATGAATTCTTCGATCCTGGAAAAACCGCTTCCATCGTCTTCGACTTCGACGACGAGGCTTTTCTTTTTCCATGCCAGCCGCACCCACACATGCCACGCGGAGGAATGGCGGAAGGCGTTCTGGATGAGTTCCTGTATGATGCGGAGAATGTACAGCTCACGGTGCGGATCGATCGGCCGTGGATCACCAGTGCTTTCAAAATGGATGTGGCCCGTGCCGGGCATTTCCATGTTCTGGCATAGCATCTCCGCGGTATTGACGAGCGTGTCGCCCTCCATGCGTACGGGCAATAGCCTGCGCGATATGCTCTTCACCGTGCGGATCACCTGTTCGAAATCCGTGCGCATCTTGATGGCGAGCGTTTCGATCTCCGCGGGGTCGGATGCGGCGCGTTCGATGCGGTCGATGTAAAGACGGAAGACCGAGAGCTTCTGAATGAGGTCGTCGTGGATTTCGGCGCCCATTTCCGAAACGATCTGGTCGCATGCCTCCGCAGCTTTGCGGGCGACATCGAAATCCATTTTGGTGGATGAGGCGTAGAACGGCATGGTAATCCGAAGTTAAAGTGTTAAATTAAATGACGGCAACCAGGTGTAAATGTATGAAAGTCGTTGTTGTCTTTCGACATGTCACCACCTACAAATTGCGCTGCAACGGGCATCATGAAGTTGGCCGATGATCGACCGGATCGCAGCTAAATGTTCTTGATTTAGAAAAAGATACGCCCGATGGTATTCATTCGTTCCCTTCGATTAACCTCCCTGATACGCATCGTGTTGGCGATGGCCCTGATTTTATCAGCCCGTCATTCCATGGCCCAGGATATGGATTCGCTTCAGGCACTCTTGCAAGTGACAAAGGGGTCCAGACGAGTTGATGTGCTGACTGAGCTCAGCCGCGTAGTGTTACGGACCGATAACTTATTGGCGTCTACATACGCAGAGGAAGCTTACGCCCTCGCGACGACACTCAAAGACTCCGTTAGAATATGCGTAGCCGGACGCCGCCTGGGCATAGCCTTGCGCGGACTGGGTGACCTTGAACGATCGGAACGAATTTTTGCTACCGCGCTGCATATTGCAAGGAAGAATCGCCTGCCACAAGTAGACGAAATCCTAAATAGCTTTGCCAGCCTTTATGCCGTTGCGGCACAGTACGATAATGCCCTCGGGCTCTTCCTTGAATCGCTTTCCCTTCGCGAGGCCTCGAAGGACACATCGAAGATTGCGATCGTGCTGAATAATATTGGATTTGTGTACTACAAACTCATGGATTTTGACAAAGCGCTGACGAATTATAAGCGCAGCCTCGACTTGAAGGATCGAATCGGAGATGACTGGGACCGGGATATTTTGCTGGTCAACATCGCGCTGGCTTATGTGTACAAGGATGAATTTGATAGTGCCGCGATATTTTTGAAACGGGGTCTGAATGAATGCGGTCAGGATTGTTCTCCATATTTACTTGTTCAAAGTGGATTCGCTGCGGGCTTTATTGCTTTCAAACAAGCCAAGTACAATGAAGCTATTCGATACCTTAATAAATCGGATTCGATTGCCAGACGTCATGGGAACCTGCGCCTTCGTGTGGATAATCTGACTCTTCTGGGAAAAGTATACGTGCACCAGGGAAAGGTGAAGCACGCGGTTAAATGCCTTAGGGGTGCCGAAGCGATTGTAGAGTCGGTACCCAAGTACCATGGGGAGCGACTCAAGGTATATGCTGGGTTGAACGAAGCCTTTAACCTTTTGGGCAATATCGACCAGGTTTTGATGTATCAAAGGAAGTATATCTTGCTTCGAGACAGCGTCTACGACGCTAATCTTAGAAATAATTTGATGGAGGTTGAGGCGGAGCTTGCTGAACGGGAGAATTTGACCAGGATCGCCCTTCAAGAGCAAGCGCTGGACTTCAATGCAAATTTGTTGCGCAACCAACGGATCGTTAACGTGCTGATTGCGGCGTTGGTGATTCTCATCGGTATTTTGGCCGTCGTCCTTGCCCTCCTCTTGCGGAGGAAGACGCGTATAAGTGACGTGTTGAATCAGCGGGTAGCTGAGCGAACCCGCCAACTTGTGGCGAGCCGCAATGCGGTGCTTAGTCAATGGCGGGAGCACGACTATGCGATGGAGCGGTCGTGTGGTGTACTAAGAAGTAAATTGATGACCGGCCTCGGGCTCTGTGCGCTTGGCCAGACCGAGTTGAAGGACCCCAGGACAGCTCGATACCTGTCTGAGCTTGAGCGTTCATTGACCGAAATGCTCAACGCCCTGGTGCAGCGGCAGTCGAATGATTTGATGATCATGGATGAAAAGGTAGGTGACGATGGCGGGGTTAAAGGGAAGTCGAAAAGAACTGCGTTATGAAGCACATCGTGTTTGTTGCTCTGGTCTGTGCTGCCGCACCTTCTTTTGGACAACCGGAGGGTTTGAACGCAAACGACCATAAGCTCGATTCACTTTTTCAATTGATTGATTCGGCAATAGGCATTGAAAAGTATGAACCTATTATCGAGACATCCTACGTCTACTGGGATATGGACAGCACGGAGAGGACGATCGAATTGGTGAGACGGGCACGGAGGATCGCTTTCGCGCATGGGGACACGACGCGATATCTGGACGGCTCAAAAAAGTTGGCCCAACTGTTCGCCCTGGGCGATCGGCACGATGCCGCGCTCGCGCTGTTGGATACCGTCCTTGCCGTGGCCCGGCGGCATGCTCGAAAGGAAGACCTGGTTTCTATGCTGAGCACGGCTGGTGTGGCTTTGACGCTTCGCGCGGAATATGACAAAGCATTGGCCCTCCTGCTCGAGTCGCTTACGCTTTGTCGTGGCCTTGATGACCAGACCTCGGTCGCAAGGTGTCTCAACAATGTGGGCCTGGTCTATTATAAGTTAAAGAACTACCGGAAGGCTCTTGACTATTTCAGGCAGAGCGTGACGTTAAGGACCTCGATCGGGTATTTGACATTCCTGGATATTGCGATGACGAATACAGCCCTGTGCTATGCGTTTCTGGGCTTGGGCGATTCGGCTGTCCACTTTCTTGACAGGGCATTAGAAGCTTGCGGGCCAAACTGTTCGAATCGCCGGCTGCTTGAGGCGCAGTTTGGATACGGGCTCGTCAGTTTTGCAAGGGATGATTTTGATGAAGCCCAACGGTGGTTTTACGAATCCTATCAACGAGCGATCAGGGAAGGTAACACGCGTTTTCAGATGGATAACATTCTTTATTTGTGGCAGATCGCAGCAAGCAAGAATGATTATTCGTTGGCGGGGGCGTACCTGAAAGAAGCGGAGGCCCTGGTGCAAAACGGCCTCACCCATAATCCGGAGATCATAGAAATTTACAAGGCACTTTCAGAGCTGAAGCTTACACAGGGTGACTATCGTGCCGCTGCCAACTACCAACAAAAATACATTGCGCTTCGGGACAGCGTGTACGACGAAGAACTGACAACCAACCTGATGGCTATCCAGGCGGAATTCGCCGAAAGGGAAAATCGGTCGAAGCTGGAAGCCCAGGAGGCCATGCTGGCGTTGAACGTTGAGATGATCGCAGGGCAAAGGAAATTGAATATCGTCGTCGCATTTTTGGCGCTGGCCCTGTTTGTCCTTGCCCTGGCGCTCTGGAAGGGCTATTTAAACCGGAAGCGCGTGAGCTTGTTGCTTGAGAAAAAAGTGGCGGAGCGGACCAGGGAGATAGAGGCGGCGATGCATGCGTTCCTTATGGAATCGCGGGAACGCGAACAGCGAATGGGAAAGGCGCAAGCGGTGGTGAGGGCCACGTTGGCAAACGTTCAGGGCTTTTGTGAACTGGGGATAAAAGAGTCCTCACCGGCGGAGGTGAAGAAACACCTGGTGGAATTGAGCCG
The DNA here is from genome assembly GCA_964551035.1 of uncultured Roseivirgaceae bacterium. Lineage (GTDB taxonomy): Bacteria > Bacteroidota > Bacteroidia > Cytophagales > Cyclobacteriaceae > Chryseosolibacter. Next base: position 52,464 of record CAZKBK010000022.1, read on the forward strand.
GGCCTCGGCAGACCTTTCGGCCAACGTTACGGCCATACTCGGGAACAAACGTGACCAAAGTGGAGAAGGGACACAATTAACTACCGAGGGAAGCGAACAATAAAACGATTTCCAATGCGAACCTGCATCGTCTTTGTGTGTGCCTTCCTTTTAAGCTGGGCCGCTGCATGCCAGAATATTGACTCTCTAAAGCGTCTGCTTTCAGACGCAAACAACGAAACTGAAGCGAACTTGTATTTTCGCGTCGCCGCGGCATACTATAGCCATGGTCAATTGGATTCAGCGACATATTATTCCAAAGTTGGGTTTGATCGGGCCGCGCGCAGGAACGATAGCGTTGCGATGGCCAAGATGGGACGTATCCTTGCGATGATGTTGCGCAGCCTTGGCGAACCCGATTCGGCGATTGAGGTATGCAGGCGGGTCCTTCCCATTGCGGAACAAAGGGACATGAAAGAGGAAAAGTACATTCTTCATACTTTAGGGGTTTGCCTCACATTCAAGGGGGATTATCACGAGGCACTGGCCATACAATTCCGTTCGCTGGTTCGGCGGCAACGCGACGGAGATACCGCCGAAATTGCTGTCGCCCTCAATGGCGTTGGATTTGTTCACTACAAACTTTCAAACTACCCGCAGGCGCTCAAGGACTTCCACGCTTGCTTGCGACTCTTGAACAGGATGGAGGACAGCAATGGCGCATCCATGTTACGCATCAGCATAGGTCTTTGCCATGCGTATCTTGGAGCGGTGGACAGCGCCCGCTATTACGTTGATTTAGTTCGAAATGCCTGCGGTGACGAATGCGCGGAGCGGGTCGTCATGCACAGCGATTTCGCTTACGGCGTGATTGCGGCCTTTGAGGACCAAAACCTGGTGGCGAAGACGCATTTTGAAAAGTCTTTTCGGATTGCCAAGTCCCTGGGTGACGTGAGAATGCAACTTGATAATATTGAATTTCTGGCGGAGATCCTCCTCAAGGAGGATAGTCCGCGCGCCGCGATTGCCTGGTTGGAGGTCGCGGAAACTGCCATAGGGAACAGCAGTCCGTTCAAACTTGAACTGACGAAAATATACACCCGGCTCTATGAAGCGCACCGCGCCCTGGGCGATCTCGAACGGGTCGTTCTGTACCAGGAGAAATATATCGCGGTGCGCGACAGTACGTACAACGAAGAGCTCGCAAATGGTTTGGCGAAAGTGGAGGCGAACTATCTGGAACGCGGCAACCGTGCGCAACTTGCCCTGCAGGCGGAGGTCATTGAACTGAATGAACGAATAATGGAGAGCCAGCGGAATAAGAATATAATGACCAGCGGTTTGGCAATCGCCCTGATTATCGCTATCGTTTTGCTGGTAATGGCTTTCCGACGAAAACGCAGGGCGAACGTCTTGCTGGATGCCAGGGTACGCGAACGGACGGCCGAACTTGAAGCCAACCGTAATTCTTTATGGCGGCAATACCGGGAATTGGAGTTGGCGGCAGACCGGTCGTCTCGGGAAATGCGCAACAGGTTGATGACCAGCCTCGGGCTCTGTGCGCTCGGCCAGACCGGGTTGAGGGACCCGAAAACAATTCAATGCCTGTCTGAGCTTGAGCGTGCATTGACAGAAATGCTCAATTCCCTGGAGCAGCGGCAGTCGAATGATTTGATGATCATGAACGAAAAGGAGGTCGGCGATGGCGGAAGGTAGGAATTTCTGCAACCGTGGGATGAGACGTCTTGCCTTGCTTGCAATGGTCTGCGTCGCCGGTACTTCATTTGGACAAAGGGAGGGGATGAACGAATCCAACCACAAACTCGATTCACTTTTTAAACTGATTGATTCGGCAGTAGGCATTGAAAAGTATGATCTCCTGATCGAAGCGTCGTACGTCTATTGGAATATGGACAACGCGGCGAAGACGATGGAATTGGCCCGAAAGGCGCGTGGACTGGCGTGGGCTTATGGAGACTCAATACGATACGTAGACGGTTCAAAAAGGGTAGCCCAGCTGCTTACATTCGCCAACGCGCGCGATGACGCCCTTGCATTATTGGATTCCACCGTGGATTTGGCGAGACGACATGGCCGCAAGAAGGACCTGGCTTCGATGCTGGATTTGATCGGGTCGGCTTTCATCCTTCGCGCAGAGTATGACAAGGCGCTGGCTCACCTGCTCGAATCGCTTGCGCTTTGCCGGGACCTTGCTGACCAGGCGGCGGTCGCAAGGCGGGTCAACAACGTGGGCGTGGTCCACTATAAGTTGAAGAACTATCGAAAGGCGCTGCATTATTTCACAGAAAGTGTGACGTTGAGAACGGAGATCGGGGATGTCACAGACTTGGATGTCGCGATGACGAATGCCGGCCTTTGCTACGCGTACCTTGGAATCGACGATTCTGCCGTTTATTTTCTGGACAAGGCGTTAGAAGTATGCGGGCCGGACTGCCCCAATGGTAGACTGCTTCAGGCTCAGTTTGGGTACGGCGTGGTCAGTTTTGAGATGAACCACTTTGATGAGGCCGAGCGATGGTTCTCTGAATCATATCGACTGGCGATAATAGAAAAGGACACGCGTTTTCAGATGGACAACATCCTATACCTATGTCAGATCGAAATGGAAAAGAACGATCATCCATTGGCAGAAGCGTACCTGAAGAAAGCAGAGTCGCTGATTGAGGCCGGCGTCACTCACAATCTTGAAATCATCAAAGTGTACAAAGCGCTCTCTGCGTTGAAGCTGATACAGGGTGACTATCGTGCCGCTGCCAACTACCAACAAAAATACATTGCGCTTCGGGACAGCGTGTACGACGAAGAACTGACAACCAACCTGATGGCTATCCAGGCGGAATTCGCCGAAAGGGAAAATCGGTCGAAGCTGGAAGCCCAGGAGGCCATGCTGGCGTTGAACGTTGAGATGATCGCAGGGCAAAGGAAATTGAATATCGTCGTCGCATTTTTGGCGCTGGCCCTGTTTGTCCTTGCCCTGGCGCTCTGGAAGGGCTATTTAAACCGGAAGCGCGTGAGCTTGTTGCTTGAGAAAAAAGTGGCGGAGCGGACCAGGGAGATAGAGGCGGCGATGCATGCGTTCCTTATGGAATCGCGGGAACGCGAACAGCGAATGGGAAAGGCGCAAGCGGTGGTGAGGGCCACGTTGGCAAACGTTCAGGGCTTTTGTGAACTGGGGATAAAAGAGTCCTCACCGGCGGAGGTGAAGAAACACCTGGTGGAATTGAGCCGGGCCTCGGCAGACCTTTCGGCCAACGTTACGGCCATACTCGGGAACAAACGTGACCAAAGTGGACAGGGGATGCAATTAACGGCCGAGGGATGAAACGAATTGCCATTGTGCTGTTTGCTCTTTGCGGTTTCGTGAGAGCCTCCTCCAAGCGGTCTTTCAGATCAGGTTCCTTGTGGCTCATGTAGGAAAGGAGATGAGGGCATTGTTGTGTCTTAGCGACACTGCCGTCAAAACATATACGTTAAAATCAGAAACGACATTTTCCATGAAACTTTGCCATTATCTCGCCCCCCTGCTCTTGCTGCCGCTTTGCGCGGCGGGTCAAGGAAATGCTATCGATTCTTTAAAGAAGGAAGCGTCTCAGCGCACCGGAGTTGAGCGTTATAACGCGATGATCGCGCTGGCGTTTGCCTACCATGAGCAGGGAGACAACAGGCTTGCGGTTGAGATTACCCTTGAAGCAAGGGACCTTGCGTTTCAGTTCAATGACACGGCGCGCGCGGTAACATCGGGACGCATGGCGGGTCAGCTCTTTAACATGCTTTCGCTGCCGGAAAACGCTGAGTCGGTGTTGAACAAGGCATTGGGTGTAGTAAACCGGGATGCGCAACCCCGCGAATACGCCAAGATAATCCATAATCTCGGCGTGGCCTACGGTGAACAGGCGCGGTACGACGACGCGCTTCGGTTCGATATTCAGGCCTTGCGCATATACACCGAACTCAATGATTCCCTTGGTGAGGCCGCATGCCTGCAGAATATGGGGTTCGTCTATTACAAGTTGACGGACTATGGGAAGGCCTTAACATTCTTTAGACGATCCATTGGCTGGTATCGCAAGCATGACAACGCGGGCCTGCGCCAGGTCCTGATAAATTCGTCCCTGGCCGCAGCAAATCTCGACAATTTTACCGAGGCTTTTGATTTTGTCAATTTGGCCGCGACGGACTGTGGTGAGGAATGTTCCGATTATGAATTGATGCATTTATATTTCGCCCTCGGAACCATTTATTTTAGGATGGACTCTGTTTCGACTGCGTTCAGGCATTTTGAAACATCCCATCGTTTCGCCGTTGCACAAAGGGACGTGCGCTTTGAACTGGACAATATTCATTACCTCGCTCGGATCTCCATGGACCGCCGTGAAATGCGAAAGGCCCGGAGCTACCTGACGCGTGCGGATTCCATTATACAGGAGCATGCTTCAAACAACCTGGAATTACTTAAGATCTGGTCTGATTTTGTGGATTTCTACACGCTTGTGGGCAACCAGCGACAGGTTGCGTATTATCAGTCGAGGTACATCCGCCTGCAGGACAGCGTCTTCAGTGAGGAAATGACAACGAATTTAATGAGGACAGAGGCTGAGTTTTTGGAGTATGAGAACGAAGAAAAGCTGGAGGCACAGGCCGCTATGCTCATGTTGAAGTCTGCGGTTATTCAGGAACAGCGGAAATTGAATGCCGTGTCGGTCGCGCTCGCCATCGTGCTGCTGGTGCTTCTAGTCGGCCTTTGGCGAGGATATTTAAACCGGAAACGCGTCAGCTTGTTGCTTGAAGAAAGAGTAATGGAACGGACAAAGGAGCTGGAAGCGGCGATGCGATCGTTTTTTGAGGAATCACGTGGTCGTGAGCAAAAGCTGCAGAAGGCCCAGACAGAGATAAATGCCACTGTGGCTAACTTTCTGGGGTTTTGCGAGTTGGGCAAGAAGGAGGCCTCTCCGATCAAGTTGAAGGCCTTCCTGCTCGAGATGCACCGAGCATCGGTAAATCTTTCAATGAAAGTAACCGCATTACTCGGTAATGGGAATGATCAAAAACCGGAATTCGTTGTACCTGAAGGGCCGAGGATTGAATTCTAACCTCTTGACCTTAGCGGGGTTATGAATTCCTGCGGGATAAAGCCGTGAGCGGCCCATTTCTCCATTTACAGTTGTGCTTGATTGAATCCCTTTGACTCTCGAAAATCCATTGATATCGGGCGTTGAGTTGGCCATGCGTTTTTATGCGAAAATTCCAACATTTATCCGAGCAGATGTCGATGCCATCATGGTTTGTGCTCGGGAATCCGATCAAGGTTCTTCTGAGCATCCACACCCAATGAATTCGCTCAACAGGGACGGAGGGCATTCGAAGGGATTTGCGAACCAGCCATAGACGTCAGAAATTATCCAATATTGCCTGCTCCAAAGGAAATTTGGGAAATTCCGCATGTAAGGTTTTCCATGAGACTTTAAGAAAAACGACTAAATTGAACTGTCAACGGCCCCGCGAGTACACGCTCAAATTTCCTTACCGTCAAAAAGGACGCCTCTGTGTTGGGCGCAAACGTCCGCGCCCGGCCCAAATCGCAGGCCCTGGGGCTAGACGATTTAATTACCAAATTACCTTTTAATACTCATCCGTTGAAAGAAAGCCACCTATTGGCTCGTTCTCAAGACTTGTAGTCTGCTCCGCCGGCTGCGGTGCGACGGCCGTCGATGGGGTCATATGCTCGAACGTGAATGAAGCGGTCGCAATAGCGCATATTACTATGAGAATTATTGATCTTGTTTTCATGAGAATGGATTTTAATGGAAAATGTTTTTTTTTTGCGAACAACTTATGGGATCATCGGATCAAGGCTTCCGGCGCCACCGCCATTATTTGTCTGTTCAATGGGAGCAACATCTTCCTCCGTGCATGAGGTCATTGTGGCAACAGATGCTAGCACAAAAAGGAGAGCGTAGAATAGTCTCTTCATAAGATTCTTGGTTTATAGGTTTCAGTTGATTTTGTTATTAAATTGATGGTCCAAAGGTGTGCATGAATTTCAAGACATTTTCCTCATTAACTGATTAGGGTTAACCCGTGTACGATATTTTTTTTTATAAGCTAAAACGTAGGATAGGAATCCTTGTCGTCTCGTGTTTAGTATCCGGACTGGCAGATGCATATTCTTTTCAACAATCTAGTCAGGTTGATTCGTTGCAGGCTGTAATTCAGTCAACAAGTGACGAAAGAAAGTTCGATGCTCTTCTTAATTTGTTTGTTGCTTATGCGCAAGCTAATGCGCCGGACAAAGCATTTAAAGCGCTGGATCAAGCAGATTATTTAGCGAAGGAATTGGGTGACACCTTACGGATTGTCAAGTCTGCAAGGCTTCGATGTCAATTGCTTAACCGCCAAGACAGGTCAAGGGAAGCGATCGAAGTCATCATCAATAGCCTTCCTATAGCTAAAAGGAACAATTTGAGGGACGAATACAAGATCATCTTGAATAATCTGGCGTATGCATACACAGTCCAAGCCGACTATGACAGAGCCCTTGAAATTAATTTTAAGTCACTTGTCTTGAGGGAAGAGGATGGCGACAAAGCAGCAATTAGTGTCTCCTACAATAACATTGGATTTGTCTATTTCAAGCTGAAGAATTATAAGACTGCATTGGAATACTATTCTCGGTCTCTGCAACTGAAGACTGAAACGAAGGATTCGTTTGATTTGGATAGACTCTACATAAACATCGGCCTTTGCCATAATCAGCTACAAGAGTTTAGCGAGAGTCAGGAAGCTTTTAGCAAGGCATTTAGAACCTGCGGTGACCAATGTACCGAACAGGTGATTCTTGAGGGTGAGTTCGGGATGGGAGTTTCAAGCTATTTTTTGGAAAAGTTTTCTAATGCCAAGCAGCACTTCAAAAAATCCTATGACATTGCACTGAAGGTCCGGAGTAAGAGATTCGAAGCGGAAAATCTAATGTACTTGGCCCATATCCATGTCGCCGAAATGGATACTGATTCAGCACTGCTCGTCCTTGCGAAAGTTGAACGAATCGGGTTGGCCTACGGTTACAACGAATTGTTAATGTCGTCCTACAAGGAGTTCGCAAATCTCTTCAAAGCTAGCCAAAACTACGAACGGGCGTCGTTCTATCAATATAAGTACATTACGCTTAGAGATAGCATCATAAGTGGAGAGATTATTGACAGGATCACTCGCATCCAAACCCAATTCGCCCAGCGTGAAAACCTGGCCACCATTGCCGCCAAGGAAGACATCATCGAGCGCCAGCGCTCCCTGAGCATCGCCATCGTCATCATCGCCGTGCTGGCTGCGGCGCTGGTGTTCGTGCTCTACCGCGCCAACCGGGTGAAAAAGCGCGTGAACCTGGCGCTCTCCGACGCCAAGGCCATTATCGAAGACCAGAACCGTCAGCTCCTCAACTCCAACTACCACCTCAACCAGGAACTCCACGACAAGAACGCGGAGTTGCAGCGCGCTAACGAGTCGCTGGTGCGGGTGAACGAGGAGCTCGACAACTTTATCTACAAGACCTCCCACGACATCCGCGGACCCCTGGCCTCCCTCAAGGGCATGTGCAACGTCGCCCTCATGGACGTGAAGGATGCCCTGGCCCTCAACTACCTCCAGAAGCTGGATATCACCGCCGAGAAGCTTAACACCATCCTCACGCGCCTGCTCATCGTCAACCAGATCAACAACTCCACGCTGGGCCACGAGCGCATCGACTTCCCCGGCATCGTCGCCGACGTGCTCATGCTGGAACGGAAGAAAGGCCTGCCCCCGCGCCTGAAGATACACCACCACATCGACGAGGGCATCGTCTTCCACTCCGACCGCCAGTTCGTACGCATCATCCTGGAGAACCTCATCGACAACGCCATCAAGTTCTACAACGACTCCGAGCGGGTGGAGCCGTTCGTTAACATCTCGGTGGTGGAAGACAACGAACACGTGCGTGTCAAGGTGGTGGACAACGGCATCGGCGTCAGCGAAGTCCACCCCGACAAGATCTTCCAGATGTTCTCCCGCGCCTCCGAGCGCTCAGAAACGGGAGGGATCGGCCTCTACATCACCAAAACCGCCACGGAGAAGCTCGGCGGCAGCGTCAACCTCACCACCACGCCTGAAGGGTACACGGAATTCTACGTCATGCTCCCGCTGGAGAAGGCGCGGGTGATGGCGTGAACGCGCGGCTGCGGGAGGGCGGCGCGGTAGCCAAATTCCCGGCCGGGTGCAAGTGCCTGGGAACGCAAGCCTTTGGACCATAGCCGAAGGCCAGGCGCAGGCGCCAGCGGCCCCCCTTGACAAACCAAACGGACCTTAATACCTTAACCTGACGGACAACGTTGCCCGGTAACATGGACTATCGGACCTATCATCCACATGCGGACCTGCGGACAATCGTAAAATGTTATTGGACGTTGGAGGTTCCGGAACAACCGGACACCCGGAGGCAACTCATCTTACCGGACGGATGCGTCGATATGTGTTTCATTCTCGGCGACGATGTCAAACGCTACACTTCCGGGGATGAATTTATCATCCAGCCAAGACAAATGCTGCTTGGACAAATAACGGAGCAATTCTACATCGAGCCGGCAGGATACGTGAACACCTTCGCCATTCGCTTTTACCCTTACGGATTTGCTAATTTCATCGGCCTGCCGCTCAACGAACTGGCCAACAAGGAAACGCCTTTGAAGGAATTATTTGGAGATGACGTAGCCGAGCCGTTGAGCCAGGAAATAATTCACGCCAAAACGGTAAACGAACGCATCGCGATAATCGAAAGGTTTCTTTTTGCCAGGCTTAGCGACAAGGCGATCATCGACAACATTGTTAAATCAACAGTAGACGCGATGTTTCTCTCGAAGGGCGGCAAGCCCCTGAGCGCCATTCTGAAGGGCGACCTGCAAAAGCGAAGGCAACTCGAAAGAAATTTCAAAAAGCAAATCGGTTTAAGTCCAAAGCAGTTGAGCAAGGTCATTCGCCTGCAGGCCACGCTGCAATTGTTGCTCAACCATACAACAACGACTTTAACCGACATCGCCTACGAAAATGATTATTACGACCAACCGCACTTCATAAAAGACTTCAAGGCGTTCACAGGGATAACGCCAAAAGAATTTTTGGCCGACGATAAGATGGCGCTTTCTTCCCTTCTCTACAAAAAAAGCTGATGTGTCGCATTTTTACAATTTTGCGATCTCCCAGGAGTTTAGCTTGCATTGCATTTAAAATCAACTCAGGCATGACCGCCAGAAAAATACTTTTTGTTGCGGCAATTTCGGGTTTCTGTTTTGCTTCCTGCACGGACGCCGGCAGGCGAAATCCGGAAGTTCCGGCTACGGATCCATTAACAAAAACCAGATCAATGGACATGAAAAGTTATATCTCCATCTTTGAAATTCCCGCCAGTGAAATTTCAAGAGCAATCAATTTCTACCAGGCAATTTTGGACATAGAAATTGAAGAAATGAAAATGCCCGGAATGCAAACGGGTATTTTTCCCTATGAAGGACAAATGGCGCCAGGTGTGATACTCCAGGCGGAAGGGTATAAGCCTTCGTCAGACGGTGTAACCCTGTATTTGAATGGCGGAGACGACCTTCAGGTTATTCTTGACAAAGTAGCGCAGCACGGCGGAAAAATCGTTACGCCAAAAACACCACACGCAGACGGAAGTGGATACTTTGCCATTTTTCTTGACTCCGAAGGGAACAGAATGGGACTCAGTTCGCCAAACTGAGAGAACGCGCACGCATAACCTTTTCGCGTCAGACGAGGTACCTCCGAAGGCTACACGGAAATTCTACGTCGTGCTCCTAGTGAGGTATTCAAAAACTCAAATATTCATAAGATTCAGCAGACGCGTGCGGCCCGTCCCGTCCCAACGCGCGGCTAACCGAAATTTCGTTCCGGCCGATAGCCAAAGGCCAGGGCCAACAGCTCCCCGAGGAGACATCCTGCGGCGATATAGCGGTATAATGGCCCTTTTGGATTTTAATGCGTTATGTTATCGAAGCCCGGAATTGAATTGTCTCTATTGCCGCATCATTCTCACTTTGTATTCTCCGATTCCTGCAATCCTTCCGCCAACGCGGGCGTCGAAGGGAAAGCTGATTGTTAGGGTCACCTCATTCAAATCCTCGATCGTAAACGCCTGCACAGGCGAGACGTTCGACAGAAGTATTCTGGTCACGGAGCCAGCGCTTTCCCACGACCATGTACTGCTTGTGCTGGTGAAGAAGAATTCAGGTGCGCCCGATGCTGAAAACGCGCCGGGCTGAAAATTTCCTGTGACACTAAAAGTGAGTGTAAGGTCCTCAAGGGTACCATCAGCCCCTGTGACCGGCGAGGATAATATTTCAGCCTCGCCCCAGGTTACCGATATTTGTTTTGCCGCTTGTTGCTGCTGAGAAAGCGGCGTAGGGTCATCTTTTTTGCAGTTGAGCAACACAACGCTTGATATGGCCAGCAAGGTGATGCCGGCGAATACTTTAATGTATTTCATTTGTAGATTATTTTTTATTTACAGATTGCTTTTGGAAAATCAACGCAAGCCCGGTTTACTGTTTCACAAGCTTAACGGTATACAATTGGTGGCCCATTGCCACCCGAACCAGCGAAACACCGACAGGTACGTTTCCAATATCGATGATTTCAATCAACGCTGCATGCTCCTTCATGACATTCTCAGCGATCATCTCCTTGCCGGAGACGTCAACGATGCTGATCTTCACCATGCCATGATAAGCGTTTACGATCTTAATGGTTACCGCCTTTATGGCCGGCAGTGGATAGAGGTTCATCCCCGTATTTGATCCGGTTTCAGCGGAGAGGATGATATCAATGCCGATCTGGAAATCGGTTGATCCGATCATTCCGCCTTGTCCGTCGGAAACGGTGAAGGTGAATTTGTCTGCCGCGCTGTTAAGGCCATCATGATCGTAGCTGATCCTGTTTTCGTCGATGTCTGCCTGGGTGAATGTTCCGTTCGGGGCAAGCGCCGTTTCATTTTTTAACAGTGCACCATGCGTGGGAAGTGCAACAACCGTAAACAGGAGATCTGTTGCGGGGTTGTCCTCATCGGTCACATGAAGCATTGCATTGTTTATTGCTGTTTTCTCGCCCTGCAAGGCAGTCAATCCTGTATTCACCGCAAGCAGCGGCGCCTGGTTTGTCACCGGGGTTGCCGTTACGGTTATAGCGAACGTTTCGCTGTCCGTAAGCTCGCCGTCAGTGACCGTGATGATGATATCATGCGTGCCGACATGCGATTCATCCGGCGTCCAGCTGAATTGACCGGAAGTGGCATTCAAGGTCATGCCTTTTGCTGACGAAGTTGGATCGATACTGAAGGTGAGTGTTTCCGAATCTTCGTCGCTTGCGGCAACCGAAAACGCCAGTGTCGCATTTGCCTCAACGGACTGGTTTCCGATGGTTTCCAGTATGGGCGCATCATTCACTTCGTTGGCTTGATTCACCGTTATGGTGAAGGTTTCGTTGTCGGTAAGCTCACCGTCACTGACCGTTATGGTGACATCATGCGTGCCGGGATGGGATTCATCCGGCGTCCAGCTGAATTGACCGGAAGTGGCATTCAAGGTCATGCCTT
>CAZKBK010000022.1:64195-80029 GCA_964551035.1 uncultured Roseivirgaceae bacterium
AATCTTCGTCGCTTGCGGCAACCGAAAACGCCAGTGTCGCATTTGCCTCAACGGATTCGTTGCCGATGGTTGTGACTACAGGTGCATCGTTCACGGCATTCACCGTGATGGTGAACGTTTCATTGTCGGTTAACGCACCATCACTTACAGTAATGGTAACATCATGCGTGCCTGCCTGGTCTTGCGTGGGTGTCCAGCTAAAATTGCCAGATGGGGTTAAGGTCATGCCTTTACCCGATGAAGTTTCATCCAGGCTGAACGTAAGTGTTTCCGAATCCACGTCCGTTGCGGAGGCTGTGAATGAAAGTGATTCGTCTTCGGTTGCTTCCTGACTACCAATCGCGAGGAGGGGCGGATCGTTCACGGCATTCACCGTGATGGTGAACGTTTCGTTGTCGGTTAACGCACCATCACTTACAGTAATGGTAACATCATGCGTGCCTGCCTGGTCTTGCGTGGGTGTCCAGCTAAAATTGCCAGATGGGGTTAAGGTCATGCCTTTACCCGATGAAGTTTCATCCAGGCTGAACGTAAGTGTTTCCGAATCCACATCCGTGGCGGACGCCGTGAATGAAAGCGCTTCGTCTTCATCCACCTCTTTATTTCCAATGACGTCCGGTACGGGCGCGTCGTTCACAGCGCTCACGGTAATAGTGAGGGTTTCGCTGTCTTGCGATGTGCCGTCGCTCACGGTGATCGTTAGTGTATGAACGCCTGTTTGCGCTTGTGTGGGCGTCCAACTGAACGCACCTGTGGCGTCTATGCTCATGCCTTTTTCCAGCGAAGCGGCGTCGAGAGTGTACGTGAGCGTACCCTCGCCGGTGTAGGTCACCGCTTCGGTGAACGACAACTCCATGTCTTCGTCCACGGATTTATCTCCCGTGTAGGTGATGACCAGCGAGCAGTCCTGCGTATCGCCGGAGATGGTCCAGCCGTAGCCGGGCGTTGGGGAAGCATCTGTAGCGGCTGTGAGCAAGGTGCGGGCTTCGCTATCGCAGTAGGTGAGGCTGCCTGCGCCCAAGGTGATATTCGTGGGGATCTTTGTTTCGCCCTCGTCCAGCGTGGCCCATCCGGCCAGTGTGGCTTCGTAGTTTTGGCGGCTCAGGCCGGAGGCCTCGAACATACCCGTCATATTGGTCACGTTGCTGACGTCCCACCCGCCCAGGTCTTGGTGGAACCCTGATGCATAAAGGAACATATACTGCATGTTGGTAACGTTGCTTACATCCCAGTGCCCAATATCCTGGTTGAATACGGATTGACTGTTACATTCGCAACCAAACATAAAGCTCATGTTGGTCACGTCGTCCAGATCGGGCGCATCCGTGGCATTGTAAGCCATGTTTGGCGCGCTGGAAAAAGCGTCGGACATATCTTTCCAGTCAATGTCGCCCCACTGCTCGATGCTGCGGAGATATTCATTTTGACCCGATGCAAAAGCCGGGAAGAGGCCGTAGATTTTCACCGTGTAAACACCCGGCTGGCTGTATTCGTGGCGAGCCACACCACCATTACTCATTACCCAATCCGAATTGTACACCGAATTGCCCGGCCCCGGGCTATCGGGATCGCCCCAGTCCACCAGGAAGCTGTATCCGTCGGTATAACCCTCATCCATGCCAATCTCGATATAATTTCCACCACTTTGGTTGGGGAAATCCTCATAGGTCTGCCAGGTGGTAACGAAAGGCTCGCCCGTATACACAAACACCTGCTGCTCCTGTGTGGGGTCTTCGGTTTCCGCATTGCCATCGTCATACGTCCAGGTGACGGTGACGGGCGATGTGATGGGGAATACCACATCAGCGGTAGCCGTGACCGTGCCGTCGCAGCCAGTGGCCGTAGCGGGCGCGGGGTTGACAGGCCCTGTGAGGCTGATGATGGCCGGCAACTCCTCCACATCGAACACAACGCCATCGCCCAGCGGGCCGTCGACGCCAATCGTCCAGCCGTAGCCGGGCGTAGGGGTAGCATCCGTGGCGGCAGTGAGCAGGTCATGGGCGGTGACGTCGCAGTAGGTGAGACCGTTTGCGCCCAGGGCAATGCCCGTGGGGATTTGTATTTCTCCCTCATCCAGCGTGGCCCAGCCGGCCAGGGTGGCGTCGTAGTTGGCAACGGAGAGGCCGCTATTATCCAGCATGTCTTCCATACCATTAGGGAAATCCCCATCCGGATCGTACACTATGGCGCTGATGTCCCAGGCGCCGAGATTTTGGTTGAAGGCTTCGGCATCTTCGAACATACTCTCCATATTCGTTACGTGGCTTACGTCCCAGTTGCGGATGTCGCCGTTGAACTGGTCAGCGGCGGCGAACATTCCGCTCATGCCCATCACCTGGCTCAGGTCGGGCGCATCGGTGGCGTTGTAGGCGGCCAGACCGCTGGCGTTGTAGAACATGTTGTTCATACTTTTCCACTCGATATCGCCCCACTGCTCAATGCTGATTATCCCTTCACCGGAATCATTACCAAAATAACCCTGAGGAAATACCCCGCTGATTCTCACGGTGTACACGCCCGGCTGGGCATAGATGTGATAAGGATAATGCCAGCCCTCGTCTTCATTAATCTTTTGCTGCATTAACTCCACAAGCCGCTCATTGTTGTAGCGGTCGCCGCTGCCATCGCCCCAGTCCACCTCGAAATCGTACTCGAAATCAGAGGAGCCGTCCGGGTTTACGGCCACGCCGATATCCATCACATTATCCCCGAGGTCCTGAATGGAATATGTCTGCACGGTAACGATGAAGGGCCTGCCGGCAAAGTCGGAGGTGGTGGCGTTGCAGTCATCGTCTATGCCGTTGCCGGTGATCTCCGTAGCTGCCGGGTTTACGTTTATATCGGTGTCATCGCAGTCGCCCAACGTCCAGTCGCCCAGGCCGGCCACATAGCCCACCGGTTGGCTGCAAGCCCACCGCTCCACCGCATAGCCGTCTCCATCGGCATCGGCATACCAGGCAGTGGCTGCCCCGATATTAGCATCGGTGTCATCGCAGTCGCAAATCACTACATCACCGTCAAAATCGGGATAGAATTTTACGTTTTTAAAATCTATATCCTGCCATTCATCATCCGCAGTGCTCCATATATTGACGGACATGATGTAATTCCAGTAGGCGCCAATGCCCCCGGCATGCGTGAGCTTTAGCGCCTGCCCGTCCACGTACATGATGTAGTCTTCTACTACTTCCTCCTGGCCATCTTCGCCGCTAAATGGCGTATTATTGCTCAGGTCGGTTCTGTGCAGGCGGAGGATGCTGTTCCCTCCATTGGCGTCAGAGTTACGATATACCATATTATTGGCCGTGTAGGTGACGTAGGGCTGGCAGACATCTTCCGCCCCCTCAGAGGAGGAGGTACCGAGCGTGTTGGGGTCGCAGTCGTTGTCCAGGCCGTCGTCGAGGATTTCGGTGGCGCCGGGGTTTATGGCTGCGCCGGTGGCGGGATCGTCATCGCAGTCGTCAAAGCCGAGGAACCCGGTATATGCTGAAGCCGGGTCGGAGTAGTAAGTCCCGCCGTCATTGATCGGGCCGCAGTTTTGACCCACCTCTGCCATGTAGCCGTCTTCATCAGCGTCGGCGTACCAGGTGAGCGTTTCGTAGGCCGCGCCGTTATCATCGTCGCAGTCGCCTGCGGTTTTGCCTGTCATGTCAAAGTCTGTGACATAGCCTTCGCCCGGGCTTTCACAGGCGGTTTGCACGAGTACATGGCCGTCATTGTCGGTGTCTTTGTACCAGGTCTCCGCAAGGCCCCGGTCATCGGCGCCGTAGCGCCAGTTGGAGGCAGCGCCGGTGAGGGTGAAGCCCGTTAGGGTACCAGTGTGCCCATTGGCGGTAGCGTCGGCGAGCGTGGTGATGGCGGTATTGTCCACGCCGTCATTTCCCTGGTTGAATTTGTAATAGGCCACCAGGCCGGTTTCCGTGCCGGTGATTTCGCAATCTTTGGCCGCGGCAATGTCTTCGGCAGAGCGGGCCACGTTCCAGATGCGAACCTCGTCCATGCTGCCTTTGAACTGCCGACCGGCTGCTTCTTCGTTATCGCCAAGCCATACGGCTTTGTCATCTGTGGCTATGCTGCCCGTGGCAGGCGTAGTGGCATCCAGCACACCATCTATGTAGAGTTTTATATTGGCGCCATCGTAGGTGCCGGCTATGTGGTGCCAGTTCCCGTCATTTACACTGACAGTAGAGATTACATTCTTGCCGATCCCATCCAGCGTAAACCGCACAAAGTTTGTGTTCTGGCTGCGGCTAAGCCTCCAGGTATGGTCTCCTTTGGCAACAAAAAATTGCCAGTCCTTATCAAAAACTTCCACTTTGAACCATCCCTCTACTGTCATGGCAGTGGTGAAGTCAAAAGCGCTTTCATTGGGTAAAACGACATAGCCGCTGCCGTCGAAGTGCAGGCTGTTGGCCAGTTTGTCGGCGGTGGCGGGGTCGCAGTCGTCGTCGATGTCGTTGTTCATGATCTCGGTAGCGTCGGGGTTTACAGTTGCCCCTGTGGCGGGATCATCGTTGCAGTCGTCAAAGCCTTCAAATTCAGCATAGTTATTCTCCGGGTCGGTGTAGTAATACTCCTCCGTGCCGGGCGCACCGCAGCTTTCGCCGACTTCCGTCATGTAGCCGTCGCCATCCGCATCGGCATACCACATCAGCGTTTCGTGGGCATCGGGGTTGGTGTCGTCGCAGTCGCCAATGGCTATGAAGTTGGGGATGCTACTCGTGCTGGAATAATAGGTTCCTTCCTCATCGGGTGCACCGCAGCTTTGGCCTGCTTCCACGGCATAGCCGTCTCCATCTACATCCGCGTACCACATCAGTACCTCATGGGTAGTTGCGTTGTTGTCATCGCAGTCGTCAAGGGCCACGAAGTTGGGGATTTCAGTCGTGGTGTTATAGTATGTTCCCTCGCCAGGCGCTTCGCAGGACTGTCCAAAATCTACTGCATAACCATCACCATCCACATCAGCATACCAGGTTTGTACGAGGCCGCGGTCGTCCTGGCCATGCAGCCAGTTGGAGGTGGCACCGATGAGGGCAAAGCCTGTGAGTGTACCGGTGTGTCCATTAGGGGTGGCATCGGTGAGGGTGGTGATGGTGGTATTGTCTGCCCCATTCGTTCCCTGGTTGAACTGGTAATAAGCCACCAGGCCGGTTTCCGTGCCGGTGAGTTCGCAATTCATGGCAGCGGCAATGTCTTCAGTCGCGCGAGCCACGCTCCAGATGCGCACTTCGTCCATGCTGCCCTTAAATATCCGGGGGCTGGCAGTCACCTCCGAGTTGTGACCTATCCATACCTGGGCGACGCTCTGATCTATGGCTCCCGAGGCGGCCACGCTGTTATCCAGTACGCCGTCTATATAAATCTTTAGGGCCGACCCGTCGTAGACTCCCGCCGCATGGTGCCATTGGCCATCGTTTACATTCACATCGGACACCACGGTATTAGGGTTGACGCCCGAGGTCGTAAAGGCCAGGAAATCTGTGGCCGCCTGCCGGTGGAGCCGCCAGGTATTGTCTCCTTTGGTAACCAGGAATTGCCATTCCTTGTCAAAGGCATCCACTTTGAACCACGTCTCTACCGTGACGGCAGAGGTGAAGTCGAACGCGCTTTCGTTGGGCAAAACCACATAATCGCTGCCGTCAAAATGCAGGCTGTTGGCGGGGAGCGGTATTTCATAGTGCACCGTTACCGTGGCTGGATCAGAGGATAAGGAGAGTTTTAACAGATCGGTCGTGCAGCTAAATTGGTCAAAAGCCACCTGCCACAGGTGGATTTCAAAATTCAGTGTACTGCTGGTAGTGACCAGGCCGTTGAGGAAATCCAGATCGTTTCGCGTAACCGTAGTGCCGCCAAACCCTGCCTGAGTCTCAATGAGAATATCCGAAGTAGTATTTGTACCAGTATGAACCAATAATACGCGGCCATCCGGAAACTTCACGTCGCCAAAGTCATCTGTAACCAAACGGTATTGCAGATCGACCGAAGTGATGATAGCGCCCACGGGGACGGTAACGGAAATGGTGCCGGGGCAAGCGGAACGTGAATTGACATCAGGCTCGGTATTAAACGATGTCGCTGACCCCACTTCAGCCGTAATGGTGCCTGATGCGGAACCCGTGGTTTGCGCCTGTGTGCACACGGCGGCGAGGAGGGTGAGCAGCAGCGCGTACGTGACGCAGCGTGTCGGGTGGTTTCTGAGTATAGTCGTAAAAGAGTCCATAGATCTCGCGTTTAAAAGTTGACGCGGCCAATCTAAGACCTATGACTACACGACAGGGAAAACCCACCCCGCTTTCATGTCCCCAATCCTGCCAAGATGCTCCCCAATCCTGCCGGATGTATTTAAATAATTGATTTTTAACAGCTTGAAATTGATACGCAAATTGCGTCAGCCCCTTCTCATGAGGACATGGGCCGCAAATCTCCGGCTTATCCTATGTAGTCCCCCGGGCGTTTGCCAAAGCGCCGGAAGAAGAGATTGGAAAAATGCGAGTCTTTGGCATAGCCCAGCTCGTGGGCCAGTTGGCTCAGCTTCACCACTTTGCCGGCCAGCAGGAGCCGCCGGGCGTATTGCAGCTTCACTTCGGTGATGAACTCATTGGGTGTCATGCCCATGAGGGCGGCTACCTTACGGTAGAGTTGGCGTTCGCTCATACCTGCGGATTCGGCTACGACTCTCACGGATAGGTTTGTATCGGCAATGTTCGATTCAATATATGCCTGTGCTTTGCGAATGAGCTTTTCCCCTTCCGCGGTCACGGCGTTGGGCTCGTTCTTCTGTTCTCCCCCTTTTTCCAGTTCGAGGGTAAGGGCAATGCGCCTCCTTAGGTTTGAAATCAGATTGGTCACACGGATAACGAGTTCCTCGCGGTCAAATGGTTTCACCAGGTAATCATCCAGGCCCATGCGAAGCCCTTTCAGCTTATCGTCCTGCGAAGCCAGGGCGGTGAGAAACATCACGGGAATGTCAAAGCGAGTAGCCGATTTTTTCAGCTTATCCAATAATTCGAAGCCGTTCATTTCAGGCATCATCACATCGGTCAGGATCAGATCAGGCTTCAAGGTGGAAAGTTTCTCCAGGGCTTCTTTCCCGTTCAATGCGTTCTCCAGGTTGAAATAATCCGACAATACCTCACGCACATAGGCCTGCATCTCCTCGTTATCTTCCACCACCAGCACAACCGGTTTATTGGATTTGATACCGGGCAACTTGCTTTCGATAACTTCGCTTACGGCGAATACAGGATCAGGCTTCGATACCTGCTCACCGAACTGGCTATTGTCTGACACAACTTCCGGTTCAGATGGCAACAGCACTGAAGATGGAACATTCACCGTAAACAAAACGCCACCTTCGACATTGGTGGCAAAAATTTTTCCACTATGCAGTTCAACAATCTCTTTGGCAATGGCTAACCCCAGGCCCGAGCCGGTATTTGTATCGTTGTTCGAAGCCTGGTAGAAGCGGTCGAACAATCGTCCGAGCTCTTGTTCGGGGATCGCGTTGCCGGTGTTGAAAACATTGATATGAACATGATCGGTTGCTTTTTCAATCTTCACGCTTGTCTGTCCACCGGGTGAGGTAAACTTGAAGGCGTTGTAGAGCAAGTTGTTCAGCACCTTTTCAAACTGGCGTGTGTCCAGCATCACGGCTGCGTCTTCAACATCTTTCGGAGCATCAACCAGTAACACGATTTTCTGGCTCTCCGCCAGCGACTGAAACGATGCCACCAGGCGCTTTACGTACTGAACAAGGTTAATGGGCTGTAAAGACAATTGCATTGACCCCAACTCGAGCTTCGAGAGATCAAGCAAGTCATCAATCATCTGTCCGAGCTGGCGGGTGTTTCGTTTTGCTTTTTTAACACGCTCTTCCTTTTCGAGCGGTTGCAATGCCTTCACCTGCAAGGCCTCCAGTTGTCCGTTGAGGAGGGTTAACGGTGTGCGAAGCTCGTGGCTGATGTTGGCGAAAAATTCTGATTTAATTTCGCTCAGCTTTTGAAGTTCGCGCGATTGGTGATGCAGTGTCTGGTTTTGTTCATTGATCAATTCTTCGTACTCCCCTTTTTGTATCCGCACCAGACGAGTGATGAGTAAAGTGACGGTAAACAAGGCAATAGACGTGTAGATATAGTCGCCGTCCGGCGTTAGTCGCGGTGCCATATACAGTGACAGACCAAACATCCCAGTGTTCATCAGGGTCATCACCATGTATGTCATTCTGTCTATGGAAAACGCATGCAGCACAAAGGCCATCAACAGAAAATAAAATTCGATTCCCCTTTTTGGTATGGCATAAACAGCCAGGTAAAACAAGCTGAATTCCACAATGATAAATGTAAGGAAGAAGGCTAATTTGTGATTCGTTTTATTCACGCGGATGACCATAAGCAATGATAAGCTAATCACCGTGTGCGCTATCGTGGATGGAATGTCGCCAGCCCTCCAGTTGAGCGGGGCAAAGACCGCAGCGTCCACCGCACAGATCAACAGCCCCATCGTCAGCATTCGGATGTCTCTTTTTATTTTGAGGTCAGCAGTCTGGTCAGTGCCATAGTTGCGCAGGTATGATAAGATTCGATGGATCATTTTGTTCAATTTCAATAGCTTTTATCAATACGCCAGTTTGCTTGTTTCAAACAGACACAGAGCAAATCTCTTTTACAATGTGAAGTGCCTTTAAAAACAATGGCTCAGGCGCTTGTTCACGAAAATGTGCTTACAAATTGTATTTACAGTATGTCCAACAAACTTGAACATTTTGTTGAGGTTAGTTTGAGGCAAATTTAAACCAACCTTTTTCAGGTTATCACGCGGACCGTTGCCTTTACCCTTGGACGGTCAGGGAACCGTCATCCCGATCGTTTCAGGTAATGATTTTAATCAAGGGCCCAACCTTGCTCACAAATATACCTAAGAAACGCTGTTGTCCCGGAAGAAATTGGAATTTACACAAGAGCGTAGTTCGTAGACCAGAAGGGTCATTTAGGTTGGCCTGTACCGTTGACATGATGGCCGGCGGGCAGGATGGGGATAGCCCATGCATAGCCAGGGAATCGGGGCGTTGGATAAAACCGAATGCAGGGTTATATTACAATGAGGCTGCCGGCGCGCTTTTATGCAAGCGGTGTGACTTGCTTTATAAGAACGACCAAGATTTGAGTATGTTTTTTGGAAAAGCTAAGCCGACCGTAACTTAGACGACAAGGACTGGATTGAACAAGCACATTTGGTCCGAGGAACAATACGGACAAGACTTTCTGAGGAATGTCGTGACAATCACACCGACAAGAGAGTTCTTTCCAATTGACTTTAACGGGACTGAGGAAAATGCGCAAAAGACGAGGGAGAATTCAAAGTTGTCACCAACTACGATGACGAAGGGTTGAGGGTGAAAACAATCAAGCAGGACAGTCTCGAAATTGGATACGTTCACCGCAGACGTTCGGGTTCATGAACATTCGGCCCCGTATAATCAGGGGAATCTGGAGATTGGAAAGGACAGGTTAGCGTGTCAAATTCAAATTGAAATAGCGATATTAGACCTCAGGAAAATGAATTAAAAATAATGCGAAAAGTAATCAAATTCATTGCAGCCATACTGATCTTATCGATCGCAGTGTATGGTATGATTTATCTAAACAACATTTCCTTTTCCGGAAATGATGAAATACAAATCATTGATAACTATCAATCCATTTCCAGCCTTGAAGAGCTGTTGAAAAACCCACGGTTCAGGGACAAGGCGCTGTACATCGACATCTGGGGCGTATACTGCCGGCCATGCATAGAAGAATTTGACTACATCGTCGACCTGAAGGAAAAGTTCAGGGATAAGCCGGTGGAGTTTATTTATTTGGCTTCTCCCTATCTGCGCTTTAACGATGTGGAAAGGTGGAAATCCGGCATGAAGAAATACGATCTGAAGGGGCATAACATGCTGATGTCGCCGGAATTTTACAAGGGTATCTGGACCGAAATACCGGAGATGAAAGAGCCGTTTGTCATACCGCATTACTTGATTGTAGATAGAAATGGAAAAGTGGTTAACCCGAACGCGCCAGCGCCAAGTAGTGGGGAATTGGTATTCAACGAAATATCGGAAGCGCTTTAATGTAGATGCTCGCTGGTGCAATCGCTGATGGAAACGGACCTGATCGACGAGTTTCGTTTTATCGTCGAACCTTTTGTGATGGGCACAGGACGACGGCCCTTTCCGGAGGGCACGCTCCCGACAAAGCTGAAGCTGGTGGAAAGTAAAAAACCTGGGTGCCGGGTCGCTCGCGCTTTTCTACAAGGTTGGCCACCACCAGGGCCGCAGGGGTTGAGGCGACATCCCCCTCTTTTAACGCAAAGCAGAAGATATCCACAAAGCCCGCTCCGCGTTAGGGATAGCAGCGGAAAGCCCGCAGCCGCGTTGGCCAGGTGCGCCGGCGCGAGGACTTGCAGCGGATAGCCCGGGCCCGTGAGCGCGGGAAGGCGCGGGGGAGGGCAACGCCCAAAATTTGTGGGTTATGGAAGCGCGACGGATCTGTGGGTTCTGTAAAACGCGAGACCGTCGCCGGGTAGCCGGTGGCCGGTAGGAGGGTTAACGGCTACAGCGTTGCCGTTGGCATCTTTGAAACTTTCTTTGCCGTTGCCTGACGCCGCCAGGGAAGAATTACGAGTTACCAATGACGAATGACGAATGAATGACGAATGACGACCGCGCTTCGCGTTGGGATTCCGGCCGGATTCTCGTTTATTTGCCCATCCAATGAAGCACTATCTCCGCCACACCGTCACGGCTGCTTTGCCCTACGCCAACGGCCCCC
This sequence comes from uncultured Roseivirgaceae bacterium, assembly GCA_964551035.1. Classification (GTDB taxonomy): domain Bacteria; phylum Bacteroidota; class Bacteroidia; order Cytophagales; family Cyclobacteriaceae; genus Chryseosolibacter. The sequence continues at coordinate 75,013 of CAZKBK010000022.1, forward strand.
TCCACATCGGCCATATCGCCGGCGCCTACCTGCCCGCCGACACGTATGTGCGATACCTGCGCCTCCGCGGTGAGGATGTGGCCTTCGTGTGCGGCTCCGACGAACACGGCGTGGCCATCTCCATAGGCGCCAAAAAGGAGGGCCTTACTCCTAGGGCGTTTGTGGACAAGTACCACAACATCATGAAAAAGGCGTTCGAGGACTTCGGCATCGCCTTCGATATCTATTCGCGCACGTCCAACGAACTGCACTACAGGACCGCCCAGGAATTTTTCCTCACGATCCATGAGCAGGGCCTCTTCACCGAGGAGACTTCCGACCAGTACTACGACGAGGAGGTGGGCATCTTCCTCGCCGACCGCTACATCGTGGGCACCTGCCCCAACTGCGGCCACACCAACGCCTACGGCGACCAGTGCGAGAAGTGCGGCACCTCCCTCAGCCCGCGCCAGCTGATCGACCCGCGCTCCACCGTGTCGGGGAAGACGCCCGTGCTCCGGCCCACCAAACATTGGTACTTTCCCCTCGACAAGTTCGAGGGCTGGCTGAAGGACTGGCTTATCGTGGGCCACAAAGACGACTGGAAGACCAACGTCTACGGCCAGTGCAAAAGCTGGATCGACCAGGGCCTGCAGCCGCGGTCCATCACCCGCGACCTGGACTGGGGCATACCGGTGCCGCTACCCGACGCGCAGGGCAAGGTCCTCTACGTATGGTTCGACGCCCCCATCGGCTACATCTCCGCGACGAAGGAGCTGAAGGGCGCCGGCTGGGAGAAATACTGGAAGGACCCCGACACGCGCCTCGTTCACTTTATCGGAAAAGACAACATCGTCTTCCACTGCATCATCTTCCCGTCGATGCTGAAGGCGGAGGGCACGTTCATCCTGCCCGACAACGTGCCCGCTAATGAATTTCTCAACCTCGAGGGCGACAAGCTCTCCACATCGCGCAACCACGCGGTGTGGCTCCACGAATACCTCGCCGACTTCCCCGGCAGGAGGGACGAGTTGCGCTACGTGCTCAACTCCATCTCGCCGGAGACCAAAGACGCGGACTTCACCTGGAAAGACTACCAGCAGAAAGTGAACAGTGAGCTCGTGGCCATCTTCGGCAACTTCGTCAACCGGGTGATGGTGCTCACGTGGAAGTATTTCGAGGGCAAGGTGCCGCCGGAGAAAGAGATCGAGGGCACGACGGAACGCCGCAGGAAGATACTGGCCATCTACAACCAGGCACACGAAGAACTTAACGTCGCGGTAAAGGCGATGACGGATGCGCTGAAGAACTTCCGCTTCCGCGAGGCGCAGTTCCAGATGATGAACCTCGCCCGGATCGGCAACAAATTCCTGGCCGACACGGAGCCGTGGAAGGTGGCGAAAGAGGATATGGAGGCCGTTGCCGGCATCCTTAACTATTCCCTCACCGTGGTGGGCAACCTGGGCATCGCCTGCGCGCCGTTCCTGCCCGACGCGGCCGAAAACATCAAGCGCCAGCTTAACGCCGCCGGCATGACGGAAAAGTGGAAACCGTTCTGGACGAAGGAGGAACTCATCCACACCGTGCCCGAAGGCCACCAACTCAACGCGGCGGAGTTGCTCTACCGCAATGTGGAAGATGAGGACATCGAGAAGCAGGTAAACCGTTTAAGGAAGAAACCCGAAACCAAAGCCATGGACAGCAGCCCCGTCAAACCCGTGAAGCCCGAGGTGGCGTTCGACGATTTCGCCAAACTCGACATCCGCATCGGCGAAGTCGTCGCTGCCGAGAAGATGGAGAAATCCAACAAGATGTTGAAGCTTATCATCGACGATGGCCTCGGTAAGCGCACGATCCTCAGCGGCATTGCCCAGCATTACACCGCCGACGACATGGTGGGCAAGCAGGTTGCCTTCATCGCCAACCTGGCGCCGCGCAAAATGATGGGCATCGAATCTCAGGGCATGATCCTCAGCGCCGAGGACGTAGACGGCAAGTTGAAACTCATTCGCCCGGAAGAAGAAGTGACGCCTGGAAGCGGGGTGAGCTGAGAATTTTCCGGGGACGTATCAAGTAAAGGATGGTTGGCGGTCGGCGCAGCCCGCTTATGACTTTCATTGTGGCGACGCTCACGATATTTTTAGGCGTGAATGTGCTTTGGGTCATCGGACGCCTTCTGAATGGTCGAGCAACAAAGAAATCGATAGCGCTTGTTCCTCTCGAAGACAGGCGAGGTGGACGTGTGACTGACGTGTTTTTTTTCTACGTCAAATTTCGCGGACAGCACCAACGATGTACCTCCTCATTCGTACCTCGTCATTCGTACCTCGTACTTCGAGATCCCTCCCACCTGGCGACCCATACGCCTGGTCTCTAATCATTATACTGACTCATCGTCCTCTCGGGGCCGATCGTGCAGAACGAGAGGATCATCTCGTTCGCCTTCTTCATGACAGGCATGAGGTCGTCGATTTCGGGTTGCGTGAAGTTGCTCAGCACATAGTCTATCTGTTGTCCTTTTCCGAACGCGCTGCCGATCCCGCAGCGCAGGCGGGGATAATCCTGTCCGCCGAGGGTGGCCTCGATATGCTTCAAGCCGTTGTGGCCGGCGGCGCTTCCCCTCATGCGCATGCGGAGACTGCCGAAGGGCAGCGCGATCTCATCGACTACGACGAGGAGGTTTTCTTTGGGGATCTTTAGCTCATTCAACCAGTAGGCTACTGCTTTTCCGCTGAGGTTCATGTAGGTGCTGGGTTTGATGATGTGGATTGCGCGTCCTTTGTGTTTGAAGGCCGCCTTTGCCGCATGCCGTTCGGTCTTGAATTCGGCCTGGTGCATGTCCGCGAGCTGGTCCGCGACCAGAAAGCCGATGTTGTGGCGGGTGAGTTCGTACTCGGCTCCAATGTTCCCAAGGCCAGCGATGAGGTATTTCACGATGCAAATTAAAAAGTTTCGGCGGTATGGAGGTTCAGCGCCCCGGAAGGGCTACCACGTCCAAACAAAAAAAGTCCCCCGGGCTACCCCGGAGGACTTCATTTTGAATCCAGGGAATATTCCCCGCCTATTTCTTACCGGCTTCCTTTTTCGCGTCAGGCGCAGGTGCGGCAGGCGCTGTTCCGGCAGCGGGCGCGGCACCTTCTGCGGGTGTTGCGGCAGCGGCTTCTTCAGCGGCAAGTTTCGCAGCCCTCGGGATCTCTACCGCGGCGATGGTTGCCGCTTTGGGGTCGAGGAACTCGAGGCCGGAAACGCTCATGTCGCCCACTTTCACCGCGTGGTGAAAATCGAGGTGGGAGACGTCCACGTCGATATGGTCAGGCATATCCTTAGGGAACGCGTACACCTTCAGCGATGCGCGCTTGCGTACCAGCGTTCCACCTTTCTCCACGCCGGGGGCCTGGCCCACGAGCCGGGTAGGGATGTTCATCCTGATCTTCCGGTCGTCGGAGATGCGGAGAAAATCTGCGTGCAGGATGACTTCACTCACCGGGTGAAACTGCACTTCCTGCAGAATGGCCCTGGCTTCGACGCCCTCGATGTTGACCTGGACAAAGTGCGCTTCGTTGGTGTAGACGAGGTCGCGGAAAAGGATCATCGGAGAGTAAAAGTGGATCTGCTCAGTACCACCGTACAATACGCAGGGCACCTGGCTGTCATCCCTCAGTTTCTGAGATTCTGACTTGCCGAGATTTGCTCTTCGATACCCTATAATCTCAACAGTTTTCATGATTGTATTGAATTTAGTTTTAAAGGAAATTACAACTTAATGAAAAGCGAACTGATCGATTCATTGTCATGAATCTTACGGATCGCTTTAGCGAAGAGGTCAGACACCGTCAGGACCTTGATCTTGGGTGACTCGCGCTTCAGCGGAATGGTATCCGTGACGACGATCTCTTCGAGTGCCGATGCTTCGATGTTTTCGTACGCCTTGCCCGACAGTACGGCATGTGTACAGACCGCGCGCACAGACCTGGCACCATTATCTTTAAGCAATCCCGCCGCCTTGCAGATCGTTCCGGCCGTATCAACGAGGTCGTCGACCAGGATTACGTCTTTTCCGTCCACTTCACCGATGAGGCGCATCGACTCGATTTTGTTGGCTTCCTTGCGGTACTTATCGCAAACGGCTAAGTCGGCGCCGAAAAACTTGGCGAAGTTCCGTGCCCGCTTGATCCCGCCTACGTCCGGTGTAGCGAACATGATATCGGTATTCAGCGACTTGAGGTAAGGGACAAAAATGTAGGAGCCGTCGAGGTGGTCGAAAGGGATATCGAAGAAACCCTGGATCTGATCGGCATGGAGGTCGCAGGCCATGATCCGGTCCGCCCCCGCTGCCGAGATGAGGTTGGCGATCAGCTTGGCTGCAATGGCTACCCGGGGCTTGTCTTTCCGATCCTGGCGGGCGTAGCCAAAGTAGGGAATGATCACGTTGACATTGTGCGCGCTCGCCCGCTTGGCTGCGTCGACCATGAGCAGCAGTTCCAGGAGGTTGTCGGCAGGTGCAAAAGTGGACTGGATGATGAAGACATCGTGTCCGCGCACAGATTCTGTAATCCACGGAGACATTTCCCCGTCGCTGAAGTGCTGGTAATGAACCGTTCCCAGGGTCTCGCCGTAGGCGTTGGCGATCTTTTCCGCCAGATACAGGGTGGACTTGCCACTGAAAATTTTAACAGCCATCGAGGACTCGGTTACTAAAAACTAATCCCGGTTCACGGACCGGGATATGGTTGTCCGACCAGGGCTCGAACCTGGACTTTCCTGAATCAAAATCAGGCGTGTTGCCAGTTACACCATCGGACAAGGCTTCTGCATCTAACCGCTAATTCTACGCAGAAATTCCCCAAAGGCTCTGAAAAAGGCCAAAATTGGGTCTGCAAAGGTAGAATTATTTTAATAAAATGGTAACCGACCCGCGATTTTTTACATGTCGCTTTCATCGATGGCGATCTGGCCGCCTTCCAGAAAACCTTCCGCCCAGAAGCGGTATTTATCAAGGATCGAAATCACGGCATTGCGAAGGTGGCGGCTGTTGTTG
>CAZKBK010000023.1:0-5942 GCA_964551035.1 uncultured Roseivirgaceae bacterium
GATGACAAATAAAGTTGACACGTCACGCGAGGACTTTCCCCGGACAGCAGTGGTTACGAATTACGAATTACGAATGAGAGGAGCGAGGTTGAATACCGAATACCCATCCTACCCGGCTTTTTCCGCTCCCATCGTGGCTTGCTCAGGATCCCAGTGCACAATCCGTTTTTCAAAATAGCTCACGTTAGCCGCAAGGGCCGGGCCTCCGGCGCGCATCCCGAACAGGGCATCCTCCTTGATGGGCGCGTTTTCGCGGATGCCCTTATAGAAATTGATGTGATGCGCAACGTTGTCGCTGTAACCTTTTGGCGCGCTGTATTCTGTTTCCGGCTGCTCCATCTCCGGCGGTTCCGGCGGATGGTTCGCGCGGTACCAGGCTTCAAACTCCTTCTGCTGTGCTTCGGTGAACGTCGAGAATGAATCCCAGCCACCATAGCCGGGATAGCGGGGCGTTTTCTTTTGTTGCACCCGGATCGTGTTGCCGGCAAGCGTGATCACACCATCGCTGCCGACCAGCCGCAGGCGGGAGCCGCCGCCGTCGCCGCTGACGAAATTTACCCGCATCTGCAGGTTGAAGGCAGGATGCTCCGGTGTTTTCGGGTAGTCGTAGAGTCCGCATATGATGTCGGGGACGTCACGCCCGTCTTTCCAATAACGAAGACCGCCCGTGGCGAAGATCCGGTTGGGTCCTTTTGAGTCGAGCACGGCGTGCAGCCGTGAGAACAGGTGAACGAAAAGGTCGCCTGCCATACCTGTGCCGTAGTCCTGGTAGTTCCGCCAGCGAAAGAACCGCACCGGATCATAGGCTACCTTCGGCGCGTCGCCGAGGAAATTCTCCCAGTCTACGGTACCGCTATTGGCATCGGTGGGAATAGAATACTGCCAGGCGCCATTGCCGCCCTGCCGGTCGTTCCACGTTTCAACCAGCACGAGTTCACCGATGACGCCGGAAGCCACGACCTCGCGCGCCTTGTCCGTGGCGATGGAACTCACGCCCTGGCTGCCGACCTGGAAGACCTTACCGGTCTTCTCCTGCGTGGCGATCACGGCGGCGCCTTCATCGAGCTTGTGAACCATGGGCTTTTCGCAGTATACATGCTTGCCCTTGTTCATCGCCTCGATGGAGATCCGGTCGTGCCAGTGGTCCGAAGTGGCGATAATCACGGCGTCGACATCCTTTCGGTCCAGCAATTCCCGGTAATTCCGGGTGGTGAACAGATCCTTGCCGTAGCGTTCCTTCGCGTGTTCCAGCCGCCCGGTATACAGGTCGCATGCGCCCACGAGTTTCACCCCGGGCACCTGCCGGGTAACGTCCACGTTGGCAAATCCCATGATGCCCATCCCGATTACGGCCACGTTCACCTGATCGTTTGCGGCGAACCGCTTTTTTGTCAGCGGTTCGGGTTCCAGCGTAATGCGTTCCGGACCCGAGAACACCGCGGGGGAGACCCCCGTGAGAATGGCCGTGCTCAGTGCTTTGCGAATGAAGTTCCTTCTTGATTTTTTCATACGTGCGGACATTAATGGAATTTGAATTTTTTTAGGGTTTGGGAAGTTACGATATTTGACAAGAATGCAAAACCCCATTCTCCCCGCCATGATGAATTTCAATTTTTTGAAAAAGAAAAGCTTTGGCATTGATCTGGGTAACAACAACACCGTCGTGAGCGATGAAGAGAATGTGCTGATCGCACAACCAACTTACATCGTCATCGATAAATCGCACAACTCTGTGCGGGCGGTGGGAGAGGATGCGTACGACATGTTTGAAAAGACACACCCGTTGCTGAAACCGGTCAAACCGATGAAGGGTGGCGTGATCGCCGACCACGATTCGGCGATGAAGTTGCTGTCGGCATTCATGCGGAAAGCCTACACGTCGAAGTCGGTCCTCGACGGCTACGACAACCTGATCGCGGGCGTTCCCTACAACACGACCAATGTGGAAAAGCGAGCGCTTCGTTCTGTTGTGGAACAATTTAATGCAAGTTCACTCTCTTTATTACATGAGCCCATCGCGGCGGCCATCGGCATGGACCTCAACATCGAGGAGCCGGACGGCAAGATGGTGGTCGATATCGGCGGCGGCATTACCGAAATTGTGGTCATCTCCCTTTCCGGTGTTGCCTCGTTCCAGTCACTCAAGGTGGCCGGCGACTCGATGGACGAGGATATCCAACACTATTTCCGTCGCAAGTACAACATGGCGATTGGTCTGAAGACGGCAGAGGTGGTGAAAATACGCGTAGGCGCCGTGCTCGAAGACCTTCCCAACCCTCCGGAACCGATGATGGTAAAGGGTAAAGACCTTGTCCGCGGTATTCCGATCACCCGACGCGTCGACCACGCCGAGGTGTGCAGGATCATTGAAAAATCGGTTACTGCCATCGAGTTGGGAATAATCCAAACCCTGGAGAAATGCCCCCCTGAACTTGCCGGTGACATTTACGGAAATGGCATATACCTGACCGGCGGCAACGCCTGCCTTCACGGCCTCAAAGAGCGCCTCGAACGGAAGACCAAACTTCGGATCCTCGTCGACCCGGCGCCGCTTTTGTCTGTATCGCGCGGTATGGGCAAGGTCCTGCGCAACCGCAAGAAATATAAACCTGTTCTCTTGCAGTAAGCCGTATGCGTCTGTTCTGGCGTTGGTACCTCCGCATGGGCGGTTGGAACACGACGGTTGAATTTCATCACCGTCATCTTACAAAATACATCTTTATCGTCGGGCCGCACACCAGCAATTGGGATGTGGTAATCGGCCTGGCATACCGGTCGCTATTGCGGCTGGAACACGTAAAGTTCCTGGGAAAGAAGGAGTTGTTTCGGTTTCCGCTGGGATACTTCTTCCGCAGGATCGGGGGCATTCCCGTTGACCGGCAGCATCGTTCGAACTTTGTCGACGACGCGGCCCGGCTTTTTGAACGGAACGACCGGTTCGCCATCGCCTTGTCGCCGGAGGGTACGCGACGCAAAGTGGACAAGCTGCGCACGGGCTTTTACTACATCGCAAAGGCCGCCCGGGTGCCGATCATCATGGTGGGCCTGGACTTTGGGCGCAAGACGTTGCTGTTCAGCGACCCTTTCGAGCCGCAGGAGGTCGAATCTGATTTCAGGATGATCATGGATTTTTATCGGCGCGTGAAGGGGAAGTTTCCCGACCAGGGAATCGGTTAATAAAAAAAGCGATCGCCGTGGGGATCGCTTCCTTTCTTTTTGGGCTGCAACGCTCAGCCCATATTGTTGTTGTCGTCGTTGTCGTTGTCGGATAGGTTGCCCTGCTCAGTGTTGCCACTGTTTCCGCTGTTGACGCCACCCCAGAGACTGGGCTGTGGTGATGGTGTCGGGGGTGCAGGCGTAGCCGGAGGTGTGGAAGATACCGCAGGTGCCGGAGAGGCTGGAGCGGAAGGCTTGGGCGCCGGCTTCGGCGAGGGTTTCCGGGGTGTCGCCTTTTTGGGCGCCGCTTTCTTCGCCGCTGGCTTACGCGATTTTTTTGCGGCGGATTTCTTTTTGGGCGCCGCCTTTTTTACAGCCTTCTTCTTTACCGCTTTCTTCGCTGATTTCCGCGACGCTCTTTTCGCGGCTTTCCGGGCCACTTTTTTCGCCGCCTTCTTCTTGACAGCCTTTTTAGCAGACTTCTTCGCGCTTTTCTTTGCGCCTTTCTTCGCCGATTTCTTCGCAGCTTTCCTGGCCTTCTTAGGTGCCTTTTTCGCCGCCTTCTTTGCTTTCTTCTTTGCCATAGCTTGAGTTGGTTTTGAGTTTATTGTTGTCAGTGTTTTTGGTTGTGTTACTCATCGCAGGCCTTGCTTTGCATCCGCATGGTTAGCGATTCGATGCGCGTACGCTTTGTGCAATTCCTGCGCGGGATAACTGAAGTAAGTTTAAGAATTGCCACGTCATAAAGCAAATGGACAACCGCTTTTTTCGGTGACCTAAGCGATGGTCGGGCACGACAGACATCGTCGGGGTGGGTGATGAAAGGCCTGGAGCGCGCGCCTGAGTTCGGGTGAATTTTTCGAACACACGACACGTGCAACGGACTTGGGGTTGAAGCAGGGCACGACGATCTCCACGCTTGTCGATGTGGCCTCATCGGTGGACCATGACCTTGGAGCGGGGGCAGCCAACGTTCGGACTGCCCGGCGGCGGCAAGCGCGTGACGGAAAACATCGCGCGGGAACCCTGCGCAAAGCGGTTCTGTTTCCGTATCTTTGCGGTTTTATTTGACGATAACACATGATTTCAGCCAATAACCTCTCCCTTCAGTTCGGAAAACGGGTCCTGTTCGACCAGGTAAACATCAAGTTCGCACCCGGCAATTGCTACGGCGTCATCGGCGCCAACGGTGCCGGTAAATCCACCTTCCTCAAGATCCTGGCGGGGGAAATTGATCCCACCGGCGGTAACGTCGCGATCGAGCCGGGCAAGCGCATGGCGGTCTTGCGCCAGAACCACCATCAATACGACGAGGTGACGGTGCTGGACACCGTCATCATGGGACATGCTAAGCTCTGGAGCATCATGCAGGAGAAGGATACCCTTTACGCCAAACCCGACTTTTCGGAAGCCGATGGCTTGAAGGCGTCCGAGCTGGAGTCACAGTTTGCTGAGATGGATGGCTGGAATGCCCAGTCCGACGCCGCCGCGCTGCTCAGCGGTCTCGGCATCACCGAAGCGGATCACGACAAGGCCATGAAGGAACTCAGTGGTAACCAAAAGGTAAGGGTCCTCCTGGCACAAGCTATCTTCGGAAATCCAGACATTCTCATCCTCGACGAGCCCACCAATGACCTTGACCTCCACACCGTCGCGTGGCTGGAAGATTTCTTACTTGAGTTCAAGAACACCGTTATTGTGGTTTCCCACGACAGACACTTCCTGGATACGGTGTGTACCCATATCGTCGATATCGATTTCAAGGCGATCCGGTTGTACACCGGCAACTACAGCTTCTGGTATCAGTCGAGCCAGCTCGCCCTTACGCAGCGCTCGGCGGCCAACAAGAAGGCCGAAGAAAAACGGAAGGAATTGCAGGAGTTCATCGCGCGGTTCAGCGCGAATGCTTCCAAGTCGCGGCAGGCAACAAGCCGGAGAAAGCTTCTTGAAAAAATCAACGTTGACGACATTCAGCCCTCCAACAGGCGGTATCCCGCTATAATCTTTCAACAGAAAAGGCAGGCCGGAGACCAGATCCTCAGGGTGGAGAACCTTGGCTTTGGATCGAACGGGGAGGCGATGTTCCGAAACCTGGACTTCTTCGTCAACAAAGGTGACAAGATCGCATTCCTCGCCAGACAGGGGCTGTCGATTACGTCGCTCTTCCGTATTCTCATTGGCGAGATGAAGGCTGATGAAGGGGAGTTCAACTTCGGGCAAACCATCACCCCGGCGTACCTTCCCTCCAACAACGACGCTTATTTCGACACCGACGACAACCTGATCGACTGGCTGAGACAATACGCCGAAGAAGGAAACAAGGACGAAGTTTACATCCGCGGGTTTTTAGGCAAGATGCTGTTCTCAGGTGAAGAAGTGTTCAAGAAAGCGAATGTGCTGTCGGGAGGAGAGAAGGTGCGTTGCATGATTGCGCGCGTGATGCTCGCGGGTGCCAACCTGCTGATCCTGGACGAACCGACCAACCACCTCGACCTGGAATCCATTCAGGCCTTCAACAACGCGTTGAAAGACTTTCCGGGAACGGTGCTGTTTACGTCGCATGACCATGAGTTTACCCAGACCGTTGCCAACCGCATTATCGAGATATCCCCGAACGGCTTCATCGACCGGCTGATGACGTACGATGAGTACGTTGAGAGTGAGAAAGTGGCGGAGCAGAAGGAGGCGTTGTACGCGTAGGAGTGGCTTTTGGGGATGCTGAGAGGTGGACGGATTCGTCGCGGAGGCGCTGAGGGGCGGAGGACACGGAGATTCTTTGGGTGGAT